>DAFD01000041.1:19376-19505 GCA_002497895.1 Euryarchaeota archaeon UBA175 | reverse complement strand
TACGTACTCGCCCTCTTCAAGGTGAAAAATCATGACAACAGTGCCAGATGGACATCCTACTGGATTCTCAACCATTTCTTCAGCCTCAGCATGGTTGTGCTCATCGTGTTCGTCATGGTCCTCCTCATC
>DAFD01000041.1:12743-19031 GCA_002497895.1 Euryarchaeota archaeon UBA175 | reverse complement strand
ATCGTCTGAGTGTTCGTCATGGTCATCCTCCTCTTCATGATCATCGTGGTCATTATCCTCAGGGATAGATAGTGAATGGGCTACATGTTCTGCGTGTATCTCCGCATCTTCTGCGTGACCTTCCTCGCCAGCAAGCATGACGCTTTCATACGGACCTTCAGACATGTGCTCACACAGGTCTGCAATCAACATCGATTCATAGTCGAGAGTAATTTCTCCGGTAGGCATTGCGTGTGTCATTGCTGAGATCGGAGCATCATCACCTAGCGAGGCTAATGTAGGCTCTACCCAAGGCTCTAGGTTGAGGCCGTGGTAAAAGAAAACATCTGAATTCTGCAGTCTGATAATGTCTGCAGTGGATGGCTCATAGTCATGTACTGGAACATTCGAGGGGCTAATTATTTCAACATTCAATGTATCTCCAGCGACTGCAGATACCAATTCACCTACGTGGTAGGTGGATACCATTACTGTGCCAATTATTTCGACTGTGCCAATTATTTCGTCATCATCTTCATCCGCACTAAGGCATCCTGCCAGGCTGGATAATACTAGGGCCAAACTCAACAGGATGGCTCTATACGCATTACGCTTCATAGCCCGGCCGCTTTCTAATAACTATTTAATCAAAACTAATAAACAGGTCATTAAAAATTATTATTAAGGGCGGCGTTATCAGCGCTTTATGAGCCAAATAATCACATTCAGCGTGGATAGTGAATTTGCAGGTAGGCTGGATGATTTCATCCGACAAACTGGGTACAAGAATCGAAGTATGTTCTTGCGTGATGCGAGTCTGCACTTCGCAGATGCTTCATTGAGGGGAGATATCGATTCTATGGATGTAGATCAAGAAATCGAAGGTACTGCAGTAGTGTATTTTCAACATGATGTTGAACACAGATTAGCAGAACTTAGGCACTCTAGTTCTTTCAAAATCACCTCTTATCACCATAATTGCCTCACTAATAGCCACACTTGTGTAGATACGATGCAGGTAAGTGGAAAGGCAGGAGCAATTAGGGAAATGATTAACGGTTTGAGGAATACAAAAGATGTAGATAAGGTGGAATTTGTTTTAGTTCCGTTCCGAGAAACCGGCTGTTGCTGAGGCTATCGTCCTCTCTAGGCTCAATTCGCTTACCTGCTGACAATAATCCCAACGCTTTGAAGGAGTGTCGCTGCCGCGGCATCAGCGTGGAGATACCTCCTGAACTGCAATCGATGCTCAGCGGAGAGCAAGGCCCAACCAAACAAAAGGCCGCAAGATTGGTTGTTGACCTAGCCTCCTCAGCAGGAGCATCCGAATTTACACGCTGTAAACACGCACATGTATCAGGCGTTAGCGTAATCACTGGCGGTCACGGTTTGAGGCGCTTTCTTTCAGACCTCTCCGGTGATTCCGAAGGAGTGGTTTCCATTCCTACCACATTGAATTCGGCCGGTTGTGATCGTGAACAAATAGAAGAAATGGGAATTGATTACGAAAACTTCCTTGAATACCAGTTTGAAATTATTCATGCATATTCGGAATTAGGAATTGAGGCTACATTGTCTTGCACTCCATACGATAGGGGGATCGAAATGGAGTCTGGAATAGGCTCTTGGGCGGAATCAAATGCAGTGTGTTACTCTAATTCCTATACTTCTTTGATGACTAACCGAGAATCCGGTCTATCGGCCCTTGCCACAGCTCTTACTGGATGGGCTCCACTATGGGGTCTTCACATCGAAGACAATCGTATTCCGAATATTCTTGTGAAAGTCGAGGCCTCTATGGAAAATCTCGCTGACTGGTCGGTATTAGGTGACTGGATTGGCATGCAATTGAAACCTGATTGGAATCTTCCTTGGGGGATGATGCCACGAATAGTTGGCTTGCCTGCTGAAGAAAACTTCGAGGTGCGCAAGGCGCTTACCGCTGCTGCAGCGAATTACGGCTGTCCGATGCTGTGGGCTGATGGTCTGACAGCCGATGCCCCTGAGGTTGATTCGTTCGAGGGAGAACTTGTCTTTGGTGAAGCGGAGCTGGCAGAGCGTTATGCTGACCTAGCTCCGACAGGGACAGTTGATCTTGTTGTGATTGGTTGCCCGCAGGCAAGCGTTGGCGAGGTGCGAGCAACCGCAGCGGCGGCTAGGGCTCGAATGGAACTAGGCCAGCGGATTCCTGACCGTCGATTGTGGGTTTTCACAAGTGGTTACAACTACGATTTATTGGATGCTGATGGCACTGTGGCTCTACTTGAGGAGGCTGGTGCACTGGTTTTGCGAGATACTTGTCCGGAGGTGACTCCGTACAATCGCTCGAAGTACAATCATCTGTTGACTAATTCACTGAAGGCTGAGCATTATCTGAAGAGTGGTCTCAATCGTTTACCGACAAGCGTTGCACGAATCGAGGATTGTGTGGCGCATGCATTTGACCCTAATTTAGTGACCGGGGCCCGACCGATTCTCGGTGCAAAGGGCGTCAAAGCGATGGCCACGAATAAGACAAGGCAGACAGGAGAGGCTGTGATGAATGGGCATGGCATTCCTAGTCAGAGTGACTGGAAGGTTCGTGGAAAAGCGATGGTTAGCGATGTGCCGATTACCTACCTTGGCTACGTGAACCGTGATACCGGAGTTATCGAAGAACCTGGGCATCCGCTTGATGGAATTGCCATCGAGGATACTGTTCTGATTTACCCGAAGGGCTCTGGTTCCACTGTCGCGCCCTTCGTCCTGATGGGTTTAATCTACACAGGAAAGGGCCCGCGGGCGATTGTGAATCGCGATGTATGTCCATTGACACTTCCCGCGGCGAGCCTGCTCGCCGTTCCTTACGCACACGGATTCGATGATGATCCAACCCTTGCCATCAATGATGGCGATGAAGTAGAGATGACGCTTGAGGATGGATCGGTGCAACTGAGAGTCATCTCGCGTGTAGCTTAGAAGTGCAAGAAATTGCCGCTTTTGCGCGAGCGAGGATTGATGACTGCGCGGCTTTGCCCGTGGCCTGTGTCGAACCATCCTGACCCCGAACCCTGCAGACCGCAGGACTTGGGCAAGTTCGAGGTGACTGTGCGTGATGGAGCGGCTCGTTTGGGGCGCCTTCACACTCGGCATGGTGTGCTTGATACGCCGATGTTACTGCCGGTGATCAACCCTAATATTCGCACGATTGAGCCACGAGAGATGTGGGAGAAATACCGTGTCAATGGTCTAATCACAAATTCCTACGTGACTTGGAAGCACGAGAAGTTACGCGAATCGGCTTTGGCAGATGGAATCCACGCACTGCTCGACTATCCAGGAGTTATCGTGACCGATTCTGGAACCTTTCAATCGTATGTTTATGGCGACGTCGAGGTTGGTGTTGAGGAGATAGTAGAATTCCAGCGCGATATCGGTGTGGATGTCGGGACGATGCTCGATGTATTCGGTCGGCCCGACATGAGTCGCGAGGAGATTGAGCATGCAGTCGAAGAGACCGCTGCCCGTGCCCCTGCTTCACTAGCGGCTGCAGGTGAGGGTCTCTTGCTGAACGGGCCCGTGCAGGGTGGATTACACGAAGATTTACGCGCCGAGGCTGGTCGATTGATGTGCGAGGTCGAGGGGGAGTATCGAGGCTTTGCTGTGCATCCGATTGGCGGCATCGTTCCGTTGATGGAACGCCAACGCTACCGCGAATTGTTTGAGATTCTACTCGCTGCCCGAGCGACAATTCCTCCTAACCGCCCAATTCACCTCTTTGGTTGCGGACATCCACTCCTCTTTCCAATGTCCATTGCTCTTGGAGTCGATTTATTCGATTCTGCAGCTTACGCCCTTTTCGCGCGTGACGACCGACTTCTCACACCGAATGGTACGGTCAAAATCGGAGGATTAACCGAATGGCCAACCCACTCTGCTGCCCTATTCGCTCACACTCCAGCCGAGGTACGGGCGATGGATCGAAACGAGCGGTCGGTTCTTCTCGCCCATCACAATCTGGAGGTAACTCAAGCCGAGCTTGCTCGATGCCGCGAGGCGGTGCGAAATGGAACCATTTGGCACCTCGCGGAACAACGCAGCCACGCCTCACCGCGGCTGCGCGAAGCCTTCGAATGGATCCTTGAACAATTCGAAGAAACGGAAGAAGGACCTGTCGGCGAGAGTTCGCTCAGAACTATCGCTTCGACCGACCCAGTTCGAGGTTCTTCCGAGCAATTCTCCGACGATATCGACAGCCGCCCTCATCTACTCCATCTCAACGCTCTTCTGGCAATGCGATGGCGTCGCCCTGGTTCATGGTGGGATGGCTCTTCGAATTCCCCTGAACGCGTCGTAATTCTGACCGGAGAAGGGCCTCCATGGCGCGATACCGCGCTCGGCACGGCAATCGAAGCACTGGCCGAGGAACCTCGCACAGTGGTGCTCATTTCGACCCCGGTCGGCCTCATTCCATTCACCCTTGAGGACGTCTCACCTTGGTGCCATATTGATTGCCCAGAATCTCTCTGGAACATGATTCTCGACGAGGATGAAATTGATGTTTGGCTCGATGATTTAGGTCTTGGCGGCATTCCCCTCGACATCCACATCTGCCAGCCTGATCCCGAAGGCGAAGCCGGCGCTGAAAACCGCGCAGCGATTCGCACGTGGATTGACCGCTGTGCTATTGTTGACAAACTCTCACTACTCTGTGCCATCGCTCCTGAAGATGCTTGTTCTCTTACCAAAGAAATGACCGCCCGACGTTCGAGAACCGACCGCATGATCAACGTGAATTTTGGTGATGAACACTGTATATCTCCTAGATTGCCCGACGGCGCACTTTCGCTCACCCTAATCGGCGCTCGTCGTCTACACGCACTTAACCCAACAGCGCCAGCACGATTTGATGAGGGTATCACGGCCAGCGATTCAGACCACCCTGGAATACCACGAGTCCTCTTGATGGACGATGCGATTCCATTCGTGGGGAAGGGCCGAAATGTCATCCAAGGATTCGTCCTTGGCGCTGACGCACATCTCATAGTCGGCCAACCTTGCCTCGTCGTCGACATTCACGGAAATCTCGTCGCCCATGGCATAGCCAACGCAACCGCCGATGACATGGCTTTCTTCACCAAAGGTATCGCAGTCAAAGTCCGCGACGGTGCGATGAAGGATGAGTTCAAGGAGACATAACCCCCCTCATTTTCTTACCCTCTTACCTGACGCAACGAGATGGGCGACGGGGATTCATTCAAGTGATTACGGCCACCACATCGAGTCGACTCCCTTTGGGAGTCACCACCTAGGTTGGTGCTCAATTGGAGAATGCGGAATTCGTCATCGAGACTCGTAATCTGCGCAAGATGTACGGCCCACACCTTGCCCTCGATGACGTCAACGTACAAATTCCAAAGGGAGCAATTGGTATCCTCGGACCCAATGGAGCAGGGAAATCTACCTTGTTCAAGTGCTTGTTAGGCCTCATCACGACAACCTCGGGAAATGGTTCAGTCCTCGGCTATGACATCAAAACCGATGGCGACATCATTCGAGCTCGTATCGGCTACATGCCTGAATACGACTCTCTCGATCCAGACCTCACCGCCATCGACCAAGTCAGATACGCTGGCGAACTCCTCGGAATGAACCCCGCATCAGCGATGCAGCGCTCCCATGAAGTGCTCGAATATGTTGGCCTGCGGGACCAACGTTATCGCAAGATTGAGTCTTTTAGTACGGGGATGAAGCAGGCAACCAAACTCGCTTGTGCAATCGTCCATGATCCTGAGATTCTCATCTGTGACGAACCCACAAACGGCCTCGACCAACGCTCTCGCGAATTCATGCTCAACACTCTAAGGCGAACCGTCGATGAAGGCGGGGGAACTGTCCTGATGTCTAGCCACGTGATGGACGATGTGCAGCAGGTTTGTGACCGTGTGGTGATGATTCACAAAGGCCAAGTCGTCGTTAATCGTCCGATTGCCGACCTCGCGGACCAAATCGAACGCGAGGTCGAGGCAGTGATTTGGGGAGGTGCATCTCAAATGGAGCAGGCTCTGCTCGCTGATGGTCTCAAGGTCCGAAGGATGGGGCGAGTCATGAGGGTGACAATCGACGACGAGAGCACTATCAATCGTATCATTCAAATCGCTTACAAGGCAAACGTGCAGATTCGCGAATTACATGAGTATGAACCAGATCTGGAAGATATTTTCCTGCTTATCATGGACAAGCTCGGAGCCCAAGTCAAGGGAACTTCGGACCTGATGACTTCCGAACATACAGGAGGTGGTGCTTCTGTCTGACCCTGAATCCACAGAA
>DAFD01000041.1:0-12361 GCA_002497895.1 Euryarchaeota archaeon UBA175 | reverse complement strand
TCCTACCAATGCCGTAACTGGAGAACTCACAGATGAGAATCAATCGGACCTCGATATAGGCTCGGGCCAGACCCGAATGGAGGTCGCATACGGGGCTGGAGATGGTGATGATGATGCAAAAGCGGTGGTTGCGCGCAAGGCCTCTTTAGGCATACTTTTTGAGCAAATTTACAGGCCTTGGGACGGTAATTTAGGGCCTCGCTGGGTTCGTAATTACGCGATTTTCAGGCACCATGTTTACGGTCTCTTCCGTGGCAAGGGACATCGATATTACAACCCATTCGTCAGACTTGCAATACTCGTAATCTTCCTAAGTTCGCTGACTCCAATAGCGATGATTTTCCTCTCCGTGACTATCTCTGGAGGTGAGGGGGCAGAATTCCTCAACCGAATGTGGGGAGTCAACCGCTACAACCTCTGGGGGCAAGTTCTCGGTTACTTCCCCCGCAACCTCTGCATGTGGCCACTTCTGACAGCTCTGGTGGTTGGAGGCATGATTTCCGATGACCGTAAGAATGGAACCAGCGCGATCTACTTCTCAAGACCGGTTACGAGAACTGATTACACGGCAATGAAGTATCTCTCAGCCTCTGTGGTTTTGGGCTTCGTTATCGTCTTCTCTTACATGCTCTATTACGCGGCTGCAATTGTCTTCAATGGCGAGGGTTGGGCTTTCTTAATCGATACTCTACCTTACTTCCTCGGAGGCTTGATTGCAGGAATTTTACTTGTGATAACTTACACTTCGATTGGAATGGCGCTATCGAGCGTGAGTCAGAGTCGCTTTTTCGCAGCGATTGGATTCCTAGCGATTATTTTCGGTACCAAGGTGGTCGCTTTGATGATTGAATTGGTTTTCGACACGACGATGTTCTACATTCTCAGTCCCTATGATTCTCTGGCTCACGTAGGTCAGTGGTTGCTTGGGATTCCTGCTAATTACGAGCATCCACTGGCTTTCTCAGTAATTTCTATTCTAATTTACAATGCGGCTTCAATCGGATTGTTGGTAAGCAGAGTTAGTTCTCTGGAGGTGACTCGAGAATGAGTACGAAACCCGTCCCGGCTGTGCTCATTGATCACTGTTCGAAGTGGTACGGTCAGGTGATTGGCCTGAACGATGTCTCTCTCGCGATTGATGGTGGAGTTACTGGGATCTTGGGACCGAACGGTGCTGGAAAATCAACTCTGTTCAAACTCTTGATGGGTCGATTGAAGCCAAGCAGTGGCACTGTTCGATTATTCGGAGTCGACCCGTGGGAGGATACGGCTCCTTACCGACGCGTCGGCTATGTCGCCGAGACAGAGAAGTTGTATGATTGGATGACTGGACTCGATTTTGTCTCGACATTGGCTCGCCTTCACGGAATGACGAGGGATGAGGCGATAGAGCGCGCTGCACATGTCCTCGAATTCGTCGGTTTATCTGACGTTCAAAACAAGGAGGTTGGCAAGTACAGCAAGGGCATGAGGCAGCGCGTTAAAATCGCACACGCCCTTGTCCACGACCCTGACTTAATCATCCTCGATGAGCCACTCCATGGATGCGACCCAATTGCTCGCACCAGTATCATGAGCGTAATTCGTGACCTTGGTGCGCAAGGTAAAACGGTGCTCGTCTCAAGCCACATCCTCGATGAGATTGAGCGTATAACTGAACAAATTGTCATTCTTCACAATGGACGCCTCCTTGCGCTCGGCAATCTTCACGCAATTCGCGACCTGCTCGACAAGCATCCACACAGAATTCTCATCCGCACTGAAGACCCAAGGGCTCTGGCTGGATGCTTCGTACCTGAAGATCCTGTTTACGGCGTAAGATTCGCAGGAGAGGGGGCGCTTGAAATTCTCACCAATGACCTCTCAGCCGCTCATGCGATTCTCCCAAGAATAATCGTTGAATCTGGCATCAAAATCACATCAATCGAAAATCCGGATGACAATCTCGACGCCCTGCTGGGCTACTTGGTAGGTGGAAATTAATGATGGACAAACAAGGTCGCAGCCTCGCCGACACAGTATGGACTCGTCTTGATCGTAAGGCTGGAGCAATCACTGAACTGACGATTCGTCAATTGCGCCATCGTCTCTCAACTTGGGTAGTTCTCGGTGTAGGAACTCTACTACTGCTGACGCTTCTAGCGATGTATATCGCTGGAGCTAGGGAAGGCTGGGACCCAATCGACAATGATGGCGACTCTCACGATTGGGATATGGATGGATATCCAGCCGGTCAGGAAATGAAGTATGGAGCAGACCCTTGGGATGGAATGTCTTACCCTGGATCGGGTCATTTCGTATCGGAGGGGTCCTTCCAAAATAATCAGGGTGCCGTACATTATGGCAACCATACTTGGCGTTCAGCCACAGGGACCTTCACTTACAATTGGATAGACGAATCGTTCGCTGGCGGACGTGGAGTCTTGGATGTCAATCGACTGGATGCTTGTCCCTCGGGTGAACCGCTGGAAGATTATTGGCTAGATTGGGGAGATGGATGTATAATCGAAGAGAACCGTATTTTCGTTCTTGAAGCGACATTCAGAGGAGAGGGGACATTCCGAGTCCACCAGAATTGGTATGCGGAATGGGGCAACATGGCAGACGCCTATGACGTCGAACCCGAACCGGCCTCAAATTACATTGATGAGGACGATATCGATTGGTCGGGTGACCCAAACGGAATCAATGGATTTGACGATGACGGAGATTGTCTGAGGACTGATTGGATAAGCTTCGAATTCGGCTTCGATAAGGACGAAAATAATAACGGGATTCCGTGCGATGTAGTCTGGTACGCTGCATCTGACGGGACAATTATCCATATTGATCGCGACGACTATGTCGATGAGGATCCAAGTGAGGAATCACTCTCGATTGAAGACGCTCATCGCGCCTTCATCATAGCTTCAGGCAAGATAGCCTTCGTCATGATTCTCTCTATCTTCCTACCACTCTTCCTCGCTCTTGGCCTAGTCCGTGACGAGACCGAGAACGGTACCCTCCACTATCTACTATCCAAACCGATTCATCGCGGCGAATTCATCACTTACCGAATTCTGGGATATTTGATTATTTCAGGTGGATTTGTCCTCATCATGTCTCTATTTATGGGGGTGGTCACAGCCGCCTTAGGTCCTGGAGATTCGATATTCCGGTTGACCGATATCGTTGTCTGGCTAGGGATTGCTTTCGCAACAATCCTAGCATTAGCTGCCTACGGTGCGATTTTCAACACTCTCGGTCTCATTTCTTCGAGATACGGAGTCTACATCGCTCTGATTATCGGTGTTTACGAATTCATAATGGCAGTTCTCACATTGGCAGGAGCTGAGCTAATTCCTATTCTCTCAGTTTCTCATTGGACTCTACAATTCATCGATTCAATCGTTCTAATCGTCTGGCCTAATACGCTTGAGATGTCTATCATTGCAGAGGCCTTCGATCTTCCATCAGCCCTCGCCGCCTTCTGGAATCCTCCGATGCACCATTTGGGAACTGAGAGTCCATTCATATCGGCGCTCCTCTCAGTAGTTGTTCTACTCCTAATTACAGTACTTATGGTCCTCTTCGGCCAGCGCCAATTCAGGCACCGAGAAATAATGTGATTGTTCCGCTCAGAGTTGATTCACATGATGGACAGTATCCAAGGTAATTTTCGCGATTTCTGGCGCTTCGATATCTTGCCGCCTCTAAATCGTCTTTCCTGGTGGTGGTGGTGGGTTCTCGTTCTCGTCCCTGACCCCGTCCACCCAACGCGCTCTCGTCAGTTGATGGTACTCTGGTCATCGAAGGAGACCTCTGCTATCCGCGTTAGTGGGCATTGGTGGGTCCCGAAGGCACGAATGCTGGTTGACGAGGATGGTGGCACAGTCATGTCTGGAATGGTGTGCGCTTGGTGGTACGATGGCGAGAATATGTACGAGCCTCTGTTAATGACAGAGTGCAGGATGGCTGCTATCGATGACAAGCACCCCCTGTGGCCGGCTGAGGCTGGCGAAGGCGGTGAAGGTGCGGGCGCAGTAATTCCTCTTACAACAGAAGATTTGACATTCGGTCTGCGCCCTGGTAAGAAGGCTTTCTGGCTTAATCTGACTAGTGATCCAGCAAAGGTCGAGGAGGGCGCTCCGAAGGAGTTCAAAGTTGAGATGACTCCTTGGTGGGAGCGCCCGAGTTCTGCGAAATACAAGAATAACGTCTACGCTCTAGATATGGGATACGATATCCTCAGAGTTCATGGTTTGAAAGCGAAAGTAAAGATCGATGGCGAGGAGGTCGAAGGTAGTGCCTATATCCAGAAGGTTGGAGTTCAAGCACCGAGTTTTCCTTGGTTTTGGGGAATGCTTCATTTCGATGATGGCTCCTATATCGATTGGTTTCTCCCCCATGCTTCACCCTCGTTCACAATGATGGACGACGCCCCTTGGTCTCCTCGAGATTTCTTTCGCTGGCCGAACATCGGTACCGGAATTTTTCATGATGCGAAGCGTGACCGTACTGAGAATTTCAAGCGCTGCACAGTTGAACTGAATCGTCAGGAAGGGGAGGATGCGCTGCGTGATGAAAAGGGCAATCTTTTGCCTCGCTTTCGCGTCAAAGTTTGGAATGGACGTACGCAGGTTTCGATTCATGTACGCGCGACATCGCGCGCGAGATGGAGATTCGATCAGCCTACGCGCGCGGGCTTTGTTAGTCATCTGACTTACAATGAATATCCACTCGAGGTAGAGAAGATCGCCATCCTCGATGAGCAGGGTCTGCGCACTTTCGAGGACTACGAGTGGATACGGGGTAATGCCGAACACGCTTGGGGCATCCTCAACTGATCTTCGGCTCCGAGTTAGAGGTTGTATGGGCCGCACCGTTCATAACCAGCCTTGACCGAGACTCGTCCCGAGGAATAGAGATGAGTGCGGACGAGGTAGTGACACAGGCTGCTCAACTGATTACACGCGGAGATTACGCTGGTGCGATGACGGTGTTTGATGGATACATCGATTCGAATCCCGATGACCCTGCTGGATACCACGGTTGGGCAGAGGCTGCCCTCTTTGACATACAGGAGAATGGCAACCTCGACGAGAAAGGTGCGGACCGCATCAACGAGGGTCAGATAGCCGCTTACTTCCGACGTGCTGCGGGCATGGCTCCTGACAATGCTGACTACAATGCGGCTTATGCCGGCGCCTTGGTCGAGTTCGACCGCATCCCAATGGCTGTAAGGCAGCTGCACAAACTTGTCGAGATAGGCAAGGCATCGGATGAAGTCGATGTCTCATTCCATCTTTACGAGGCAGCACGCGGATTAATCGATGCAATCGATTTGAAGACAAATTTTGATCGCAGCGCGCCAATCGCTCGTCAGTACATCTCCGAGGCGGTTACATTCGCCATGCTTGGATTGGGATTCTCATCGGCCGAGGAGGCCATTGAGTACCTCCACATGGATGAGTGAAGAGGGGTTGTCGTGAGTGGCGACCTTTTGATGGTCGCTCTGGGCTATCATGGCTCAGACTTCCATGGCTCGCAAATTCAGCGTGATGTCCGCACCGTTCAGGGTGAGATGACCAAAGCTCTGCGTCAGCTCGATTGGTGGAGTGATGGCTGCCTGGAGATTTCTAGTAGGACCGATGCCGGAGTCAGTGTGAGAATGAATCTTGCAGCAATTTCTCTTTCGGAATCTGTCTTATTGAATGTCGGAGAGGCGACTTTTGTAAGGGCAATTAACGACCATTTGCCAGTAGACTTAGTCGTCTGGAAGGCTCAAAGGGTGTCGGGAGAAAGCATAGTTCGATTCGCTAGTTCTAGGACCTACCTCTATCGTTGCGAGATGATTCCGAAGTGGCCGCAGGAATTTGATAATGACCTCTTTGTTGCAGCTTGTGCGGCCTTTGTCGGCAAGCATGATTTTAGGAATTTTTGCCGACTTGAAGATAATCGTAGTCCACTGCGAACCGTCGATTCAGTAGAGCCATGGCGTGATACCTCTGGGCGAATCGTTGGTATTTCAGTGACGGCTGAGTCATTTCTTTGGAACCAAATCCGTCGAATTGCCTCGGCAATCCATCGGGTGATTCTTTCAGAGATTTCTGTAGATGATATCGTATCGGCGCTAGCCAATCCTGAGGTCCCTGTAGATCATGGGAGAGCGCCGGCTGATGGCCTCATGCTCTGGTCTCTCGACCACCCGGATTTCTCACAACACATCGATTCAACACCAGTAGTTGAGGGTTTCAGCCTCCCTCCGATTGGCTCGCGAGCCCACAGGCGATGGTTGAATCTGGCTCGCATGGAGAATTCGACACTGCTCGAGCACGAGTGGATTAAACTCAACCAAGGCGGAGGGTGACGCTTTCTCCGTCATCGCACGGCAGTCTCTCACGAAGGAATGCGCTCGAAATTACTTCAGCAGTCTCTGTGTGCCGAGTCAGGTCAGGAATTAGGATGGCACAGTCGACCCAATTCTCTCCATTGGTTGAGATCTCGGCTGGAAAAGCGGTCGCACCGCCGAAAGATCGACCATCGCGCTCGAAACCTGCTATCCGTATCGATTCAATTTCTGATTCTGGATCGCCATCATCCAGTCCAGCGTGGACTCTCAATTCGAGGTAGTGTCCTAGGTCTTCCCCGACCACATCTACATTCAGAGTCCCAGGCCACGCTCCTGCTCCAAGAATTGCCTTGAACTGGTCTTGATAGTGGCTTTGCGCCATGAAGACATGAGCGCGTCCGAGCCCACTGGTGACCTGCCCTGACAGACGCATGGACTTGGGTTGCCCCCATTGCAAATAAGCATCAGTATTACGGCTTACAACTCGATGGTCCAACCCCGTTGGCCAACAACCCAACCCGCAACCTCAACAGCACGCCGTTGAGGACTGTTTGGATCGTTCAGAGGATTGCTATGGTTGAGATGGATTAGGTGGATCTCAGGGTCGCTATCGTTCCTCCTCCCGAGCCTCCCTAGAGTGTCTTCGACGAGCGGATGGGGCACTTCGCTCATGTCTCTCCCAGCCAGTTCGTCAGCGCTCCAAAAAGTAGCATCGATCATCGCATGAGTCAGTTCGAGAGAGGCGAACCAGGCTCTCAGGGACTCGTATCCGACAGCCGCAAGAGTCTCATCCCAATCATCGTGGTCCGGTAAGAAAAGCACCTTCGCCCTCTCTCCAGAAACGAGAATCGCATGTGTATCCGAAGCATCGTCTCGATGGGGCACTGGAATGAATTCGAAACGCACGCCGGGGCAAACAAGACTCGGTGGTCCTGATGATCTTGAGTTACCACCTCGCTCAAACGGTTCTAATGTACCTCGATTCGCGAGCACCTCGAAGACTGAATCGCTCGCGACGAGAGGCATCCCAACACAGCCCATGGCCTCTCGACCAAATTGACCCAAGCCCTCGACATGACCGAGATGGGCATGGGTCAGCAGAACACTATCCGGCAGGACCGGAGCCTCCATCCCTAGCGAATCTGCCCATAGCCGGAATTGGTCTGGCAAAGCCCGAGTGGCCTCAATCAGATGCATTCCACCCGCAGCATCCCGCACGCCTACGGCCACTGGCAATCGCCTGCGCCCCCCATCTTCGAATGCAGCCGAGCAATTGGCACAGGCACATCCGGCTTGAGGAACGCCGCCATCCTGTCCGGTACCGAGCAGGGTAAGGGTCGGAGCTGAACCAACCATGTAGTGGGGAGTATGAAGGGTGTGAAAGAGTCGTCGACTGCTGCGATGAGCCGATTTGATAGGACCGCTAAAGCAAATATCACTCTCCGATGAAATCATCAACGTCGCCGACCTGTGAGGAGCGTGACCGGCGACACATCCTGGATGAAGGAGAGGTATGACTCACTACGAAGTCAAGGTTTGGAGTGGAATCCACCTACACTCGAGACGGCCAATCTTCCTCGATGTACGATGGATGGTCGTCCGACGATAATGCTCTCAGCCAACAATTACCTGAATCTGACGAATCACCCGAAAATCATCGAAGCGATGATTGAGGCGACTCGGAAGTATGGCGCAGGTAGTGGCTCCGTCCGCGCCATCGCCGGAACAATGGATATCCATCTTGAGGCCGAGCAGAAAGTGGCCGAATTCAAAGGGGTCGAGGCCTCTTTGATTTACTCAGCAGGATATACAGCCAATGTCGGACTTATTCCGACCTTGGTTCAAGGAAAGCAAGACGTAATCATCAGCGATGAACTGAACCACGGCTCAATTATCGATGGGGTTCGCTTGACGAAGGCTCAGCGCGCCGTCTATGGTCACAATGACATGGGCGCGCTGGAAGCGGTCCTCAAGGAACACTCAGAGGCCGACCGCAAGCTGGTCATCACTGATGGTGTATTCTCGATGGATGGCGATATTGCCCCACTCGATGAGATTTCAGCCCTCGCTGAGGAATACGGGGCGATGGTCTATGTCGATGATTGCCATGGCGAAGGAGTCCTCGGAGATGGTGGAGCGGGAATTGTTGACCACTTCAAACTCCAAGGCAAGGTCGACTTTGAGGTCGGCTCTTTCTCGAAAGCTCTGGGCGTTCAGGGTGGTATCGTCGCTGGTTCAGAGGATGTCCGCACTCACGCACTCAATCACTCACGCTCTTGGCTACTTTCCGGTAGCCAACCACCGGGTGTGGCAGCCGCGCAGAAGGCGGCAGTGGAAGTTTTGATGAGCGAACCCGAGCATCATGCTCGCTTGTGGGAGAATACCAATTACTTCCGAGATGAATTGCAATCTCTCGGCTTCGACACAGGTCTCTCTCAAACCCCGATTATCCCTGTGATGTGCGGCGAGTCGCCCAATGCCAAGGCCCTCTCTCAGGCCCTCTCTGATGAGGGCGTTATGGCAGGAGCCATCACTTTCCCAATGGTTTCTCGCGAGAAGGCCCGCGTCCGCACACAGATGTCAGCAGGCCTCTCTCGCGACGATCTCAACGAGGTCCTGCGAATCTTTGAGAAAGTCGGCCCCAGCTTGGGCTTGATCTGAGCAAGAAGCCGCCTCAAGCCTCTGATACGACTTCATCGAGGTCTTCGTCCCCAGGGGCCTCGGTCTCTTGGCGAACCTCGGGATCAATCGTCCGGCGCATTCCATCAAAGGGATCCAACCCACGGTCAATTCTGTCTAGCAACCTCCATCGAGGTGCGTAGGAGAGGTGCACGTAGAGAGGGCCAGGAAGAATTGCCAGAACCCAACCCAACTGCTCAACGAAGTCAGGAGCCTCGCCGACCATTGACCAAGTAATCATTAGCAAACCGAGGAATGGGAATGGGAATAGGTATCGGCGACGATTCTCAAGCCTGATTGGTGGTCGCTTGGCGAATCCTGAGATTAGTAGAGAGAATCCACCTAGGCTTGCAGTCATCGTCGTAAAGATGAGGCTGATGACGGCCCATCCGTTCAGTGTCTCCTCCCATGGTGTTGATTCCGACCATCCAGCGTAAGCGAATGGCATAATCAGTGTCAAACTAGCCAGTATACCGTAGACGACGCCGACGAATAGTGGGTGGCAAACAGTCAGCGGATAGCGTAGGAAGAGCTGACTGAGCGAGCCACCCTCAAGCATCAGACGGTGATCGGCGTCGAAATTTTCGAGAGCATCCCGCCACCCCGTCATGGGCTCGTGGCAAAACACACGCGATAAGACCGTTGCGACCTTAAATCGTCGTAAAACGCAGCATATAGAGCGCATCAAGCCAAGTCGAGACGAACCGTAGTAGTCTTCAGATTCCACTGCGGTTCATCCTCGGCCGCGTCGCGAATGAAAGGAATCAGTGCGGCGCGCAACTCAGCGACGTCAACTCCCCAAATTCCGTGTTCAATATCGGAAAGTCTGCCGAGAATTTTCGAGGCCATATTGACCACTCCACGTACCTTTTGCTTCTCATAATTATACAGCAGAGCTGCACATTGAATGATGCCTTGAATTGCGTTTGTTTCAATAGGTCTATCCAATGGTTTCAGAGATTTCCATAGGTCTTCCCACGACTCGTGTGCGTGCCAGAACTTACCTTCATCAAAAAGGGTGCAACCCTCGATGAATAGGTCTTGTTGGGTCTCATTTAGATCATTCCAATCCATCAATCCAGAATCGTGAGGTCGGGGTTCGGCTGGATTCATCGGCTCACACTCCATCACCCCTATGGACGTAGAGATTATGACGGGTTCCCTGTCAAGGAAGGACGATTGGTGGCCGATGGGATGACAGAGGACGATTCACTATTCACGATAACTGAGTCCAACCTCGACTCCGGAATGCGCGGAATTCCCGTTGGAACCTGCCGCACTTCCTTCGTCGATCCAATGGAAGGCGTGCATTATGTTGGCTATCCTGTCGAGGACCTTGCAGACCTCGAGGAAGAGGATGTATTCTACCTCCTAATGAACAAGAGATTGCCGACGGAAGAGGAGTCCGAGGCATTCCGAACCGAGTTGGCGCACCGTGCGATGGAGATGCCAACCGGTGCGCTACGAGTGCTGGAATCTCTGACTCCCGGCAGCGGCCATCCGATGGATTGGCTATCGATGGGAATCATGGCGCTGGGCGCTGCTGACACAACGGGCGATGCTCGGACTGATTCGATGAACCTCGTCGCCCGCATGCCCGAATTGATGGCTCGAATTTTCCTCTTACGAGGTGGAAAGAAGGAGCAATTGCAACCTAGCAAGCCAGAGTTGGGATTGGTGGAGAATTTTGTCCACATGCTAGGTATGACTGGCGATAAAGCAGAGAAGATGAATCGTGTTCTGCGATTCTTCTTCATCCTACACTTGGACCACGGCGGTGGCAATCTCTCAACATTCACAGGAAAGGCTGTGGCAAGTGGTCGAGCGACTGTCTATGCCTCTATCGCTTCCGCGATGAATGCGCTATCCGGGCCACTACATGGACGCGCTAACCAAGCATGCCTTGAGTTCGTGCAGCGTATTGGTACTAACAACCCCGATGAGATCGAGGCATTCGTGCGTGCCGAGTTGGCAGCCAAGCGCCCGATTTTTGGCTTTGGACACGGAGTTCTACGAGCTGAGGACCCGAGGGCACGATTACTCATCGGGCTAGGCGCGGAAGTTTGCCCCGATGACGAGAATTACCGCATCGTTAAGACACTGCGAGAGGTTGTCCCACCGATTCTGATGGAGCATCCTAAGATCAAGAATCCATATCCAAATGTCGATATTGCTAGTGGCTCGCTACTACACGCGATAGGATTTCGCAAACCAGAGTACTATACGACTTTCTTTGGCTGGGCAAGAGTTGCTGGAATTTGCGCACAAATCATGGATGAGCGTAATGCTCGTGATGGGCGAGGCACACCGATTTACCGCCCGAAATACATCCCGAAAAACCAACCATTACGCCGACTCGAGTGATATCTCACCGAGTCTGAATCAGAGATGTTCGCCCGAGCCTCGATGACCGACGATTCGAGCACAACCCCATGGGCGGCCTTCCTGAAGGTCAACCGTCCAAGATTCAGGTTTTCCTGACCACGACCACTTCGCGGCGTCAGCAGCGATATCAGCCGCTCGGACTTGTTCAGGAATCTCGTGCCACATCGGCAGTGACTCGCTGGCCTCTTTCAGAAGATCAACACGTTCAGCACCGCTTGATGCGTCCAGCCTCACTCGCCATTCATCATCCAAAGGCTGGCTTCCTGGTCGTGTCCAACGGGCATTGCCGTTGGGGAGTGTGTGTACGGTAGGATCGACATGATCGGTCACCAAGGTGATACCTGCATCGAGCATCAATTGCTCAAGATTTAGTGGAGCGGGCCAAACATGCAATCCCATTTCCTTGCTGATGCTGAATAGCCGATTCAGTCCCTTTCCAGTAAGGGATACTGGGAGTCCGGGATGAATCAGACGTTCCCAACCATGGATGTAATGCAGAGCCATCCCAACGACCGGCATTCCCTTTTTGCGCCGGTCGCGAATTAGCCCTGAAACACTATTCGAGATGAAGTTAGGAGAGCCAATCAATCGCTTGATTTTGGTACGCCCCCAAGATCGCAGATGCGGCGAAAGTTGTGTATTTGGAAGGCTCAGGCCACTTTGTTCAACCGCTGCAGCTATTTTCGGGGAGAAACCGTAAACCATCGTTGAGCGCCGGGGTAGGTCGAAGTCATTCAGAGAATCTTCAAGTTTAGTCATCATTGCTACAAGATGACCAGTCGTGTCTGAGATTCGAGCCGTTGGATGAGCGGTCTTCAATTCGATATTCACCGTCTTGGAAGAACTCATCCACAATTCTGTGAATTCGCGATTTCTTAGAAGGTCATCAAATCGATCAATCCCTCGCGAGGCGACCTCAACCGAGTCGAGTAGTTCGATACATCGCTCTCGCTTCGCTCCACTACC
>DAFD01000036.1 GCA_002497895.1 Euryarchaeota archaeon UBA175 | reverse complement strand
ATCGCCAAAAGAAGCAACCAGCCGTGTCCGGGCCAAGTAATCGTGTGGTCGATGGCCTCTATGCCGACGCCAGAAAGTGGCATCGAACCGAGAACGAGTAATCCGATAGTGGCTCCAGCGGTCGCATCAAATTGCGCATTCACCGCTGGCCCACCGACCCTATTCGATTGACGATAAGCAATCAAGAAGGATGAATAGAATACTGCTGCGACTATGCCTCCGATTACTCCCTTGACTGGATCTTCACCATAGGGTGCATCATCCCAGATTCCTGAAATCAATACTAATCCAAACATCACCATAGGTAAAGCGAGAAGAATGAAGCGATTCGGTCGCTCTCCAAGAATCCACCAACTTACCAAAGTGACAATGATTACCTGAGAATTACCAATCATGGTTGCAATCCCACTGCCGATGTAGTCGATAGCGCTGTGATAGCCTGCGAAATCGATAGCAAGAAGAATTCCTGCCCCGAATGCAAGCCAGCGAGAATTAGATTCGCGAGGGTCTTCCTTTTTGGATGTCCAAACCAATAATCCCAACAAAGGAAGAGCGTACAACATTCGATAGAATGCTCCGGTTAATGGAGTGGTATCAGAGCGAATGTAAAGAAGAGGTGCAAATGAGATTACAGTGGCGCCAGCCAGCGCTATCAACATCGTTCGACGGTCCTCGGCCGTCGCCATGTAATCGCCTCACTCGGAGGCACTTTCGCCTTCGGCGACCATCTGTTTTAACTCGCCTGATTGATACATTTCAAGAGCGAGATCTGAGCCTCCAATCAGCTCTCCATTAATGAAAATCTGCGGTATTGTGGGGAAGTCTGACCACTCCTTCAATGCAGGTCTAGCCCTGTGATCCGCGAGGACATTGACACAAGCAAATGTGTCTATCCCTAGCTCAGCAGTAATTGCGCTGAGGACTTGCGCCCCCCTTGCAGAGAATCCACACTGAGGTTGCTCTGGCGTGCCTTTCATAAAAATCACAATTTGATTATCTTCAACAACTTGCTGCAGTTCTTCTGGTGTCCAATTGAAACTCATTTTTCTCACTCCTTTTCGGGTCTACGGATGTGCACTCCGAAGAACTCCATCTCGTCCCCGCCGTGGGGGTCAAAAGATGTGTCCCCCGCCTCCTGTGCCTGAGTTGGCGTCATGCACTTGAGGTCAAGCGCGTGAACTAAGTTCTGCGCCATATGATGTTTGAAGTGGCGCAGAATCGGACGTTGTCGCTGCAACGGCCGTACCCCTTCGAAGCTCTCGGAGATGACTCGCACGTGGAAATGGTCGCCGCTACCGTGCAGATCCTTCGCCTCCACAGTCGCGTCGGGGACTACCTTCAGGACTTCTCCAACCATCCACTGTTCCGTGACCATTACGATGGGGTTGGGTGGGTGTGATTTGAATGCTCGCGCGTGTAAGAATGACGTAATTCAATGGCCAAGGGCTGAATTTATTGCTGCAAAATTCTCAGCGATTGTTCCACGGTCGTTAATCAGACCACTGCCGACAACTGCTACATCGATTCCCCATTCTGCGACCATGGCTGAGTTGTGGTCTTTGATACCGCCGTCGATCATCAATTTGGTTTCACGCCCGCCATCTGCGATTTGAGCATCGATGGCGGCGCGGAATGCGCGGGTTTTGTTTTCCACCTCGGGCATGAATGACTGGCCTCCCTTACCTGGAATTACGGACATCACGAGGACTAAATCGAGGTCAGCGAGGTATGGCAAGATTGCCTCCGCGGGAGTGTCCGGATTGAGGACTAAGCCAGCTTGGCAACCGGCCGCGTGAAGATTAGTGATTAGCGCGGCTGGATCTTCAACTGCTTCGATGTGGGCAATTACCAAATCAACTCCCGCATCGACGTATTGGGACCAACTGTCTTCTGCGTTCGTGATCATCAGATGACAGTCAATGAAGACATCAGAGCCGAGCCTGTCGCGCACCGATCGAATCAGCGCTGGTCCGAATGTGATCGTCTTATTGACGACCCAATTACCGTCCATCACATCCATGTGCATCCAATTGATTCCGGCTTCGACAGCCTCTTCGAGGGTCTCACCGAGTCGAGCAAAGTCGGCTGTCAGAATACTCGGTGCGACCTCCACAATGCTTCCCTCATACCGTGCGAATCGCATTAGGTTCTCAACAGTTCGGCTCAAGCATTCGTGATAGGATTCATAGGATGTCGATGCAGCGAAGGGTTCTGAGGCGATAGAATGGGTCGAGTGATCAATGCTGGTGATGCTGATTTTGAGGCAGTGACGAAGAGCGATGAATGGGTAATTGTTGACTTCTGGGCCCCATGGTGCGGTCCGTGTAAGATGATCGCGCCTATGCTTGAGCAAGTCGCTGGGGAGCGCGAAGTTACCGTGGCTAAGGTCAACACCGACGTTAACCCCCTCTCCGCTGGTAAGTTCGGTATTCGAGGTATTCCTGCCCTTCTCCTATTCCATAACGGAGAACTCATAGATCGGCAAACTGGTGCAATGCCTAAGCCGATGTTCGACCAATGGTTGAACCGTTACATGAGTTAATCGAGAGAATCACGAAGTTTGCGAGCACGCTCTTCGAGCGGCGCTCCTACTTCTCTCAAGAGACGGGAGCGGAGCGCTTCATGCAACCACATGCCACTCTCTAGTTCTAGCATGAGGCCACGAGTGACTAGGGCTTCTGGCGGCGTTCCATCGTATCCTGCGGCCGCTGCCAGATTCTCCCATGGAATTGGTCGGTCAGCAACCGCGAGCAGGGCCAGTAATTCTCTGTGGTCGGATGGAAGAACATCGAGGATCTCCTCGTCAAGGAAGCGTAACCAATCATCGTGCAGAGTTTTGCCGTAGAGTTCGAGCAATTCCACCGCAAGAGGGTGGCCTCCAGTGGCACGATGAATCTCCTCGGCTGGCGCGTCAGAAGGGAGTTCGATGGATTCGAGCCAAGCGGCAATCTCCTCGAGAGAGAGGCCGGTGAGGCGGAGTTCGACGACGCGACCGCGAGTATGCACATCGCGTCGGTCATAGAATGCAAGATTGGTTCTAGAGACCAGTAGCAGACGCATGCTGGTCGATTCGGCGACCTGTAGTAAGGCTCCGAAGAGATAATCTCCGTCAGCGGAGATATTGTGAACGTCATCGATGATCACAAGGATTTCACCTGTCGCAGACTCACGCTTACCCTCCTCATCAGTCAAATGTGCGGTCAAACGGCGGCGCAGTAAGTCGATATCGAGGCGGGCCCCTGGCTTGAGAGGAAGCGCTTCTAGGACTCCATAAGGGTCCTGGCCGTCTTCATCCGAACTGATTTCGAGCCTGTGGAGCAAGCTCGTCGCAATACCCAGTGTGGTATCCCACGGCTGGCATGGATAGTACATCACCGAAAGGTCGGAACGAGTCTCCAAAGCGTGTGCAAGCCAATGGCTGGACAGAGTTGTCTTCCCACAACCTGCGATGCCAGAGATCACTGCCATTGAGGCATCTCCCGAGAACCATTCGTCGAGAGTTCCAACCTCTTCTTCACGCCCGTGAACAGTTCGAGTCTCGGGTGGCCTTGTGTGATATGTCGAATGCGCTCCGGCCAGTAATTTGAGAGAGCCCGGAGCGAGCTTTTCTTCACTTTCAGTACGCACAATTGCACCAAATCGAATGTCGCCGAAGTTCAGCACACCCTCGTGCTGCGCGTGCATAAGCACCTGAAGCAAGGTCAAACCTGTCTCAAGTCGAGCACCGGCCTCATCCGCCCGAATCTCCAAGAGATTCCCATCGCGCTCGCGCAGCAAAACCTTGGTCTGACGCAACTCAAGTAAGCGACGAGTGACCTGTTCGCGCCCCTCATCGGTCAACTGCCAAGTCTTCTGCCGCCTTTCATCGCCGCGAATAACACGTGTGTGTTCGCTAACCATACCATCGAGATCTAAATCACGCATTGTACGCGATACATTAGGTGGATGAAGGGCACAAATCTCAGCGATTCCCGGTCGAGTCACCTCACGGTTGACGAGATAGTGATCGGCCTGGTGATCCTGCTCCCAAAGGTGCAAGAGAATTCGATCGGCAACAGCGATGTTCACCTTACTCACAGGTTGCGCCATCGAGTCACTCCTCCACGACACACTGAGGATATGGATCGGACATCATTGGCGGCATGAACAAGTCATCACAGCCTCGCTCTACCGTCGATAAGGAGAGAATGCTCGTCGCCCCAACACCAACCGTCACAGGTTGCATCGAAACGGGGCTAGGGATGTAGTCCTCTCCAGTCTGAGAGATGATCAAATGGATTCCATCGCCGGCAGGAATCAATACATCCATGCCAAAGAATTCCATCTTGGCATTCACCGTCTCGCCAGGTCCGAGCACCTCGCCATCCTTGCCACCAGCGTGGAATCTTAGATCCATCACAGCGTGCCCAAGATGCATTCCAGTACTCGCCTGAACCATCTCAACAAACAGATGACCACTCGTCGAGAAAGCCGACACCGTCGCATCGACATGGAAAGTGGGTGTGCCTACAATCCTCGTATCTTCATCGAAGAAAGGACACTCTATGCGTAGACTCGAAGACGAAGTAATCGTCTCTCCACCACCAATAATAGAACACTGATCCATCCCAACACGTAGCCAATCTTGCTCGGCTGGCGGATAAGTCCCCTCGACTCGCCAGCCGCCCATATTGTCCTGAACCTCAGCTATCAGCCGAGGTTGTGGCCCCTCCTCTTTGAGATAGAAATCAAACCACTCGAGTAGGTCGTCAGCCCAATCCCATCGCAAAGTGAATGGGAATGCTTCACCGCCGCGACCGCTTGAAAGTCCCTGATGCCCACTGAGGCGGTCGGGGTAATCGTGCCCCCACTGGCCGTAGAGTCCCTTGACATCGAAGCCAGCGTCTTGCATCATTCGATGGACGGGGAAGGCCATGTGGGGGTCGACATTCCAGTCTTGCAGTCCGTGGATGATGTAGACCGAGCCAGCGTAGTTTTGCATCGCGCGCGCGAGGAAGTGTCGCTCTTGCCAATAATCAGAGCCCATCCAAGCGAGGTTGTCACCAGTGACATACGCAAGCGGTCCAGCATAGTAACCCTCGACATAGCCCTCACAGGCATTCTCGATATCTCCCGAATCACCGTCTAAGCCGAAACTTCCGTACACGCCGTTGTGCATGATGGCGCCACGGGCTTCCATGCTACCATTGCGCCACATGAGATCCTGTACGCCGATTAATCCAGACATCGGCACGATGGTCTTGAGATATTCAGAACCCATCGCTGCCGCCTCCCAAGGTGTAGAGCCGTCGTAGGATTTCCCGATGACGCCAACAGCGCCGTTGGAGAAGGGTGCCGTTCCTAGGTATTCGACGGCTGCGTGGATTCCTTCTTGTTCGTCGAGACCCATGAGGTCCATGCAATGGTTGGAGTTGCCTGTGCCAAAGACGCTGACCTGAGCGATTCCGAATCCATGAGGTACGAAGTTCTCGATGAGAAAACGACCGAGTCGATTAGCAGGAGTCAGTGCATCGACATCGCCGTCGTCGTAGTAAGGGCCTATCTCGGCGATGATGGGTACTTTGCATTCTTCTGGAAGTTCTGCCGCATCGTAATCGCAACCTTCGATTTGCGGCAGCCAGAGTCCCAGATGGACTTCAGCTTCACCGGTTGCGCCAGCGCCTCCGTCAGCCAGAGTGATGGCTGGGACTGAGACGTAGATGGATCGAACTGCATCGATTCCGTGACTGCCGTTGCTTGAGACGCGACTGAATACGTCGCCATTCTCGTAGGTCATCTGCTCGCGATCTTCGACTGGCGGTAGCCAATGGTCTGAATCGTTAGAACCACCACCAATGACATCGTTGCCGAAGCAGCCCGAAAGCATCGGGGCCACGAAAAGCAACACGAGAACTAGGCTCGTTGTGGTGCGAGACACGCGCTTCGCGCGTCTTGGCGCACTCAAGAGAGTTCTGACGCTTGGTGTGAAATCTTCAGAGGCCGAAATTCCCTAGAGTTTGCGACTGAAAAGCCGAAGACGAGGAGGCTAGCAGTCATTTGAGCGGGGGAGCCAGCCAAATCGAAGGGTTTGATGTGGGAAAGTGGCTCCGCGGCCCTATGGATGCATACGAGGAACTCCTCTCGCGAATGAAAGGTATGGATTTGATTAGCCAAATTGGAAGCCTAGTCAGCTGGGATCAGGAAGTAATGATGCCTCCAAAGGCCGCCACTCTTCGCGGCGAGCAACTCTCCTGGATTTCGAAGACCGGTCATGAGAAAATGACCGACCCGCGAGTCGGGGAGTTACTCGATGAATTGGAAGCGCGCGATGACCTCAACGAGGTTGAAGCGGCAAACATCCGCCTCGCGCGCGATAGTTACGATAAGGCGACGAAACTCCCTACCGAGTTCGTCGGTGAAATGGCCAAGCTTCAGTCAAAGTGCCAAATCTCCTGGACTGAAGCACGAGCCAAGGATGATTTCTCTATCTTCCGAGACGATCTCGCAAAGATGATCGAAATGTGCCGTCAAAAGGCGGACTATCTCGGCTATGATGAGTTGCGTTACGATGCTCTACTAGACCTATACGAATCTGGGCTGAGTGTTTCTCGTCTTGATCCGCTTTTCGCTGGACTGCGAGACAATGTAGCACCTCTTATCAAGGCTGTAGTTGAATCAGGAAAGCACCCAAACATGGCCTTCGTCGAAGACAATAAATGGAGTCAAGACGGTCAAGAAGCACTCTCACAGGCTGTCTCCGAAGCTATCGGCTTCGACTTTCAAGCCGGCCGACGCGACGCATCAACACACCCATTCTGCGGTGGCCCAAACCCAGACGATGTTCGCTGGACAACTCGTTACTCAAATGACGACCCATTCGGCTCCCTATACGGGTCAATGCACGAAACAGGGCACGGAACCTACGAGCAGGGGCGACCGCGAGAACTCGACTTCCAACCAGCCGGCAAGGCGGCTGGACTCGGTGTTCACGAGAGTCAGAGCCGACTGTGGGAGAATCAGGTTGGTCGAAGCCGAGAGTTTTGTGAATGGGTTTTGCCAATTTGGAAGGAGAATTTCCCTGAACAGATGACGGGCGTCAGCGTTGATGACCTTTGGCAGGCTGTGAATTTGGTTGGGCCGAGTCTGATTCGAACGGAGTCGGACGAGGCGACTTACAATGTTCACATCATGATTCGATACGAGATTGAGAAGCGCTTGATCTCGGGCGAAATCGAGGTCGATGACTTACCCGATGTTTGGGATGATATGTACGAAGAATTCCTTGGAATCAGGGCACCAAACCGCACTTTGGGAGTCCTACAAGATATTCACTGGTCCTTCGGCGCCTTCGGTTACTTCCCAACCTACACACTTGGTAATCTGTACTCGGCGCAGCTGCTAGCGGCTGCTAGAGAGGATTTGCCAGAGCATGATGAGCAGATGCGACGAGGTGAGTTTCAACCACTTTTGAGTTGGATGCGCGCGCGCGTGCACGCGCGAGGAAGTATCCTCGAACCGGCAGCTCTCATCGAGGAAGCGACCGGTTCGCCACCCTCTCCTGATGCTTTCGTGACTTACTTGCGAGACAAGGTTGAGCGGCTTTACGGCGTGACTGCTTGAATTGAACCACTGAGGCACAGACAACACTGGGTCTGAGGAATTACGAAAGGCACGAGCGTGTGAGCGTAGTCATGGCTGAGCGCTCGTTGGAGGGAGTCGCGTCGTTCGTACGTGACTTAGGCAGCGCCTGCTCAGCAGTCCGGCTCGTCGGTGATATGCTGCTCGCTGGCTCGCACGATGGCTTGCTGATTTGCTTGGATGCTGCGACTGGGGGCGAGCGCTGGCGATTACAGGTCGATGGGCCTGTGTCGGATATTGCGCTCGATAGCGATCGTGTCTATGCAACCGCGTCAGCTTCACTGCACGCGGTCGACGCGGCTGGCGGTGAGTTGCTGTGGAGCCGCGAGTTGGAAGGAGCCAGTGATTACGTCCAGGCAGGGGATGGACATGTCTGGGCGACCTCATCAGTCTACGAATTGGAGGTTGCAGATTTTGTCGAAGCGACCGTCTGGCGATTCGATGCTGGTGGTGATGAACAGGAACGCTGGGTTTTCGCCGAGAGGCCTTGGCATGTCGGTCTACACGCAGATGGAGGCATTCTGCTTGGATTGGGCCGGCCTCGTTGTGGCTATTTGAGAATTGAAACTGGACAGAAAACCGAGCATTTCGAACTCGATAATGAGAGCCCTGTGACCTGTGGGGCTTGTGATTCGGCCGGTCGCTTCTTGTTTGGGCATGCAGATGGCACGATTAGCTC
>DAFD01000046.1 GCA_002497895.1 Euryarchaeota archaeon UBA175 | reverse complement strand
GTTGGTCATGTCAGTGTAGATGACGAGCACGTGGTAATCGTGCTCGAACGCTAGGTACTCAGCTGCTGTGAGAGCCAGACGTGGAGTGATTAGACGCTCGACGGCTGGGTCGTCAGCGAGATTGACGAACAGAGCAGCGTTCTCGAGAGCGCCGGTGCGCTCGAGGTCGTGTACGAAGAAGTTGTACTCTTCCGCTGTGATTCCCATAGCGCAGAAAACTACCACGAAATCGTCATCGCTGTCGACAAGCTTGGCTTGTCGGGCAATCTGAAGCGCGATATCGTTGTGTGGCAGACCAGATGCGCTGAAGATTGGCAACTTCTGTCCGCGAACCAACGAGGTGCATGCGTCGATTGCTGAGATTCCTGTCTGGATGAAAGACTCTGGACTCTGTCGCGAATATGGGTTGATAGCGGCTCCGATGATGTCGGCCATTTCGTCTGGGACGATTGCAGGGCCGCCGTCACGAGGTCGGCCGGCTCCGTCTAGGATACGGCCGATGAGGTCCTTGCTCACTGGGAGACGGAAAACGTCTCCGAGGAACTTGACGCCGGTCTGGCGGTCGACGGAAGCAGTTCCCTCGAACACCTGAACGATGACTTGGTCATCGGAGGTGTCGAGAACTTGTCCGTTCTTCATCGTGCCATCGGTGAGTCGTAGTTGCACGATCTCGCCGTAGGCGACTGGTTCGGTCTTGTTTAGGAACACAAGAGGTCCCTTGACGTCGGTGATGGTTCGGTATTCCTTTCCACTCATTCATATCCCTCCTCAGTTCTCCTCCATGGTAGCAGCAATTTGCTTGCCCATGTCTGATACTAGCGCTTCGATGCGCTCCTCGTAGCCGGACTCAAATCGTCCGCGCATGATGTCGGTGCGAGCCTGAACGTTGACTACAGACTCGAGGTCTGCACCGCCAGCGATGGCCTTCTTTGCCTCAGCCTGGAAGTTGAGGATAGCTCGGGCCATCATGTATTGCAGGTTGAGATTGCTGTAAGTGTCCACATCGTGGAATGCATTCTGTTGCAAGAAGAATTCACGAATCATTCGAGCGACTTCGAGAGTTAACTGCTGGTCAATAGGCAGAGCGTCGGAACCGACCAACTGGACGATTTCCTGAAGTTCAGCCTCGACCTGCAGAAGGGCACTGATTTCAGTGCGGATTTCTGGGAAGTCGCTAGCGATATTGTCGCGGTACCACTGGTCGAGTGCCTGTGGATACAGCGAGTAAGAGTTCAGCCAGTTGATAGCAGGGAAGTGACGCTGACGAGCAAGGCCAGCGTCGAGTCCCCAGAACACCTTGACGATGCGCAGAGTACCTTGGCTGACAGGCTCGGAGATGTCACCGCCAGGCGGGGACACGGCTCCGATGACGGATACTGATCCGTCGTCGCCGGCGAGAGTCTGAACACGACCCGCGCGCTCGTAGAACTCAGCGAGTCGGCTTGAGAGGTAAGCGGGGTAACCCTCCTCACCAGGCATCTCTTCAAGACGAGAGGAAATCTCACGCATTGCTTCGGCCCAACGGCTTGTTGAGTCAGCCATGAGAGCGACGTCGTAGCCCATATCGCGGAAGTATTCGGCGATGGTGATTCCCGTGTAGACAGAAGCCTCACGAGCAGCCACAGGCATGTTGGAGGTGTTTGCAATCATCGTAGTTCGGTTCATCAGAGGCTTTCCGGTGTGCGGATCGATTAGGTGAGGGAACTCTGTGAGAACCTCAGTCATCTCGTTCCCGCGCTCACCGCATCCGATGTAAACAACGATTTGAGCGTCAGACCACTTGGCCAGCTGCTGCTGAGTAACGGTCTTGCCGCTTCCGAATGGTCCAGGGATACCAGCGGTACCACCCTTAGCCAGAGGGAAGAGGAAGTCGAGGATCCTCTGGCCTGTGATGAGAGGTACATCCGGTGCGTACTTCTGCACGAATGGTCGGGGCGTTCGCACCGGCCACTTCTGCATCATCGCGATCTCGGTGCCATCTTCGAGCGTGCATACAGCCTGGGTGACATTGAATTCACCAGACTCGATACTCGCGATGACTCCACTCTTTCCAGGTGGAACCATGACACGGTGCTCGATGGTCTCGGTCTCCTGCACGATTCCAATGATGGAACCAGCATTGACCTCATCGCCAGCGGAAGCGGTAGCGTTGAACTCCCACTTCTTCGACAGATCAAGACCGTCGGCGTCGACACCACGTTCGATGAAGACACCCATTGTCGCTTCGAGGTCCTCCAGCGGTCGCTGAATTCCATCGTAAATCTGCGTTAGCAAGCCTGGTCCGAGTTGGACAGACAGTGTCTGACCAGTTCGAATCACGGGCTCGCCTGGCTTGATTCCCGACGTTTCCTCGTAAACCTGGATGACCGATTGGTCTCCGTGCAATTCGATTACTTCACCCATCAGTCCCTCGTGTCCTACTCGGACCACCTCGTACATACGCGGGGTGATACCTACAGCGGTAACAACCGGTCCTGAAATGCGATAGATTACTCCATTATCCTCACTCATATTTTTTTCACTTCCTTCTTCTTTGTTGGAATTACTTCCATAGGTCAACTCCTAGAGCCGACTTGATGGACTCGCGGAGGGTGTTATCCTCCTCAGTCCCGATGCCCAATACTGTGGGCGTGATGCTATCCGAGACTTGCTGACGCAGTCTCTCAGGCATCTGGGTGAGGTCGGCACTGTCGATCACGATTATGCCGACCTCGATTTGATCCAGTAGACTGCGAAGGACCTTAGCGGTCTCTTCCAAGTCTGCTGGATGGTGCAGGCGTGTAACGCCAGCGAGTTGGAATCCGAGGGTGAATTCTGTGGTTCCCACTACTGCGATCTCCATTTTTTCACCTCAGATGTACATGTGCGCTTCAATGACCTCATCAGAGAGGCCTGCCGCCTTGCCGCGCACGAGCAGACGGAGGTTCTGGACCTCCAGAACCTTGGCTTGAATGTAGTAAATCACCGGGAATGCAGAGACCGGATTGAGATGTGAAAATCGCTTCAACATCTTTAGTCGCTGGTTGCGCAGGAGGTTGACCAATGGGTCGAATGTACCGCGCTTGGCGGACTCCTGCATGGCTTCCTCGAAGCCAGAATCGTCGAAGGCATTTGAACGACGGAGGGCATCTAACAATGCCTCCTCTGAATCGACCTGAGTTGCTGCTCTCAGCGTAGCCTCTCCGATTCTGCCTCCCGGGATGTTTAGGTTCACGCGCGTCTCAACAGAAAGATTCTGCTTCTGAGCGCGGAATTGGTTCACGATGTTTCGATGATCGATTTCTGTACGCAAGTAGCGCAGTAATTGCGGACTTGCGTCCGCTCCGCGCGCTGCTACTAACGAGTTAGCGAAATACTGCCGGTCGAGGGAGTCTTCCATCTCTTGCAGAGGTGGCTCTCCCTCGAGCTTCGCAAGGCAGCGACCCCAAGGAGTTCCTACCATTGCATCGGCGGCTTCCTGAACAGTCTCAGTTGTCCGCACAATGTGCAGCCAGAGAGAGTTCTTGGGGTTCTCCTCAGGAAGAATCTGATCGGCGATCAAACCATCCGAAGCACCCTTGTTGACCGCCCTGAGGACGGTCTTCGCCTTCTCGTAGTGGAAGCGCTCGACGTAGATTGCAACGAGACCCTTTAGGTTCCCTTGGCAAAAGTCGAGCACTGAATCAAGGTCATTGTCGAGGTTGTGACTCAGCGCTGCTTCGATTGCATCCGAACCACCCATGCGGGCGGAGTAAAGATCCATCTCGGAGCGGTATCCGAATTCTCCAATGCTGACGCCGATTGAATCGGTGCCCTGCTGTAGGAGCTGTCGCATACGCGTACCGTCGATTAGCGACGCCTTGCGCGCTTTAGCGCGCGCACCGGCGTTTGCCATATTCGAGCGACCGCTTGCCATCCTCGCCATATTTTCACCTCATTCAGTTTCCAAACATCGCTTCGTTGACCGCACCGAGGTTGCTCTTCCAAGCATCCTCTAGGCGGCTGTCAAAGCGGAAATCTAGTACTATCGATCCGTCGGCGGACTCGAGGGTGAAACCACCCAGTCCGTCGACATCGTCGCCAAGGTCGAAGCCTTGGCCTGTGAGTGCCTTTCTGTCAATCGCGACCGGGTGCAATACCATGTCGTCACCAGCACCCTTGGCTTCTGCAAGCAGAGCCTTCAGAGTGTCAGCGCGACCTTTCAGATCGGCTGAGCCGACCTTCTCTCGTACTGCTTCCCATGTAGCGTCCAACTCTTCGCGTCGAGCGATGAGTTCACGCTTCTGATTCGCTTGTCGGGCCGAAGCCACGACCTCTACCGACAGTTGGCTACTCTCACGCTCCGCGCGAGCGACCATATTGCCGCGGGTAGACTCGGCCGTAGCCTTCGCCTCCGCAGCGATTTCCTTCGCTTGCGCGCGGGCAGCGTCTGTGATTGCTTTGCCTTCAGCCGAAGCCTTGGCAGCAATCTCGTTTGCTAGCGCATCCAGTGTCATCATCTCATCTCGTGTGTGATTCTATTCATTCTCTCGGTTCTTCGCGAGATGCTCAAGCAAGGCCTGGCATCAAGAACATCGCGAGGAAACCGAACAGGACGATTGTCTCAGGCAGAGCGGTAAACAGAATCGCGTGACCGAGTCGGCCAGAGTCCTCGGCAATCATGCCGACGGATGCTGCTCCGATTGGTCCCTGGCTTAGGCCAGTTCCGATTCCTGCGAGGCCAAGAGCCAGTCCGGCTCCTAGAGCCGCATATCCAGCGGTGTTGTCCTCTGTCGTTTCTGCGTTGGTGTCATCCTGAGCCTGTACGCCAGTCGCAAATGCTGCGATTACGAACAGGACAAAGAGTGCACTAAGTCCCTTCATTGCGGTTGTCTTCATTTCCTTTTTCCTCCATTATTTTTTCCACGGCTAGCAAAGTGATTACTCACCCTCCACATATCGTGACGTCCCGCCAAATGGCGAGAACGGCTTTCCGCTGGAATCGTAGTATTGCTTCATCCACTCGACCATGTGCAATCGGGCCGCGTGGATGTTAGGGCTGAAAACGCCGAGTACCCAAGCGAATGCTTGGACGACTAACCAACCGATGAAGAGAGCGATGGCCATGAGTGGCTCATCGAGAGAAATATTGTCGAAGAACATGTGATTACCAGTCTCGGCAATCTTGACTCCGACGACGCCGACCGCGAATAGTCGAACGTAGGAGATGATGGTCGGCATCATGCCGAGCGCTTCGATTGGACCCATCATCAGAGCGATAGGCAAATCGAGACCGTGATAGCGGTAAAGAGTCCACACCAAGCAGGCCGTAGCGATTCCAATCAAAGTCACGCCCGCGGTCATGAATTCACTGTGAGAGCCAATGTACGCGTGCGTGAACAGAAGACCACCGACGAGTAGAACCATCCAGGCGCCCTTCTCAAAGAAGGCTGCAACCCATCCAATTCCACCGTGTCCATTGCCGATAAAGAGCACATCCCTGAAGCCCATGATGAGACCAACCATGACGTGTATCCAGCCCATGTAGAGGGTGAGGACAATCAGATCCATCAGATTGCTCGAGACGCGATGGAACGGGAAAGCGAAAGTGATGTTGTATCCCAAGGCGACCTCGAAAACGTGGCCGTGCGAATCAACTGCTGGGTACAGAGCTTGCATGAATTCCACAGGACTGTGGTGTCCGTAGTGTGGGAAGATTTCCCAACCCGCAAATTCCGCGTAAATGTAGCCGAAAAGTACGGTTGCCCCTCCAATGAGAAGCAGGAAGCGCCCGCCCAACTTGAGCCCATCATTAGTACCGGCCTTGCTCATAAGGAGGCCACCGAGACCCATGGTGAGGAGACCGTAGGCCATGTCACCGAGCATCAATCCGAAGAATAGTGGATAGGTGATGAACATGAAAAGAGTCGGATCTAGTCGACCATATCCGGGTCGACCGACCATGTCGGTAACCAATTCGAGAGGCTTTGTTGCTTTCCTCGGCTGGAAAGCGATTGGAGGCGAGACTGGCTCATGGTGGTGGTCGTGATCATGGTGTCCACCACCGGCCTCGATGACGAAGGGCTCGACGTCGACTACGATACATGCACCGCCTAGAGCGATCTTGATGTCATGCGCGCGATCCATTTCGACCCAGCCATCGATGATGAAAGCATGGTCCGATACTGCGACGCGAACGGGAGAGGTTGTCAGTTCGTGATCTCGCTCGAGGATTTCGAGGCTGCAGACCAGATCTTCGCCGTTCTCCTCAGTCCAAGACTCGACTGCTCCGTCGAGTCCCTCGCGCTCAGACTGGAGTCCAAGGCGAATGTTGGCAAGGTCGTTGAGACGAGTGGTTGAGTCACCCTCGCCCGATGGAAGTTGTAGAGCGGTGAAGCCGGCCGCATCGAGAGCGCTCGCGGTAGCGGCCGCGTCCTCGTTGCGGACGAATACGCCAACAACGTTCTCGCCATCGGCTGAGCCACTGGCGAAGATTCCATCTCCGGCTGCGGCACGGGCTGCATTGACATCCTTCGCCGTGCCGACAAAGGAAGTGATTGACTCGAATCCAGATAGGAGTTCGACATCTATTCCAAGTGGAGAGACCATTCTGAGAGTAGTCTCCTCCTCAGTTTGTGAAGCGAGAGAGGCTTCAATTTCGTCGATGCGACTAAGGTCGTCAAGAAGTGCATCGACCTTTGTTGGTAGGTCACCACTAATCGCCTCTCGAACAGCACCTGCTGGAACAGCATCACCTGGTCCAGATGCTTCGACCTGTGCAGCCGCTGCACGAACCTTGTTCAGCACGCGGCTGATATCGTCAGCCTTGCTAGCAGGAGTACCAAGAGAAAGTCCATCTTCTGAACCATCGTAATCGATGAAATGCAGCGCCTTGAGACGAGCAAGGATTGCAAGAGCATCGTCGAGATCGCCCTTCACACCCGCAGCGGTCAGACGACCCATCTGTCGGGTGTGGACCTGTGACATGTTAGCAACCTCCAAAATCAGCGTGTAGATTCAAGCGCGGAATGCATCGAGCACTGTGCTCACTGCCTTCGCGCGGTTCTTCTCACCGCTGGTGTGAATCTCATCGATCGCTGCGTCCCCATTGGATGCGACCTTACCGGCTTCCTTCTCAGCAGCGGCGCGAGCATCGGTTACGATTTTCTGAGCCTCAGCATCGGATTCAGAACGGCTCGATTGAAGTGACTCAGCAGCTTTGAGTCGTGCCTTCTGCACGATGCTCGTTGCATCTGATTCTGCCTTCGAAATCGCCGCAGCAGCGGCGTCTTCTGCTTCCCTTATAGTACGGAGAACATCAGCGTGACCCATATGATTCACCTTCGGTGAGGCGGGCGACCGAAGATGGGTATATCATGATAACCTACGTTGGCTAAGAGATAGGGTTGCGGCCGTCTGGCGGGACCTGCCCCCAAACCAACCAAATACACGACCTCGACAGAGCGCTTCCGTGGACCACGAAACCATCGACTCAGACGAGTGGGATGAGTTGATGAGGAACCTCGAAGCGACGATTCCGGTCTACGACCGGATCAATCGCTTCGCAACCCTAGGTCAAGTCGACAAGTGGCGGCGCATGGTGCGCCAGCGTTTGCCCAATGAGGGCGATGCTGTAACCGGACGGGTGCTCGAGGTCGGGTGTGGACCTGGCAGTTTTGCAGAGGATGTTGTTGGCGGCAATTTGGTTTGTCTCGACCCTAGCGAATTGATGCTGGAGACTGCAAGACCACGAGTCAATACAAAGCGAGAGGCAAGAGGTGATTCTGCGGTAGAATTCGTCCAAGGGAAGGCTGAGGAATTACCATTCCAAGACAATAGCTTCGATGGAGCCTGTTCCCTATTCTCATTCAGAGACTGGTACGATAAGCGAGCCGGTTTAGGAGAGGTTCTGCGAGTATTGAAGCCTGGAACGAAATTGGTAATTGTTGATCCCGCAAAGATGAATCGAATTCACGGATTGTTTGGCTCGCTTTGGATGCGGGTTTGGGTAGGTGCTTACGCGCGAATTATTTGTGGAGTCAAGGACCACCCATGGAAGTGGTTGACCAAGACATACGTCACCTTCGGAACTACTCGCGATTATGTCCGAATGATGGAAGAAGTTGGCTTTGTCAAAGTCCGTGCCAAGGTTGTATTTCCCGGAATGGCAACCATCTGGGAAGGTTGCAAACCCGAAGAGGGCAAGGGCTGCTGCTCTAACTGTTGATTTCTTCGAATTAGAGAGTAGTGTCAATTGCTATATTTTTTCTACGAGTACTAACTCGCATTTTCATGTCTCGGGTCGAGAAAGTTGTCTTTCTGACCTTAATTCTAATTTCTGCCACCCTTAGTGGATGTCTTTCGAGCGACAACGATTCATCCGGTGACGATTCTGACGAGATTCCACCGGAGGAGGAATTTGAGGGCGCCGACTATGTCGAATGCATGATTCACGAGGAACTAGAACGATGTTGGAATGTTCTCGTCCCAAGTACGGTGAATCTTTCGAATGAGGTTCCGATGATTATTGACTTGCATGGAAACACCCTGACTATGGAAAATCAGAGAGCACTCTCGGAATTCGATGATATTGCCGAGGAAAATGGAGTAATCGCGGTATGGCCTCAAGGGTTTGAGAACTCTTGGAACGCGGGATACTGCTGCAGTGCTGCTGGTGAACTTGGACTAAATGACACCGGATTGATTCTAGAGATTGTTGACAGAGTGGCCTTGAACCACAGCGTTGACGAGGATAGAATATACCTCACTGGATGGTCAAATGGGTGTGCACTAAGCCAGAAGCTGGCTAACGAGCACAGCGATCGGTTTGCAGCCATTGCCTGCATGTCCTATTACTTACTAGACGATCCAGTGTCCGAGTATTCTCCAATTCCAATTATGGAGATCCATGGTCTCGTTGATCAAATCATACTTTATTCCAACGACGCAATTCATCTGCCCAATATCGAGGCTCAGGAGCATGGTGCAATTCAGAATCTAATGATGTGGGCAGACATGAACGGCTGTCAAGGTGATACGCCTAATTCCAACTCACCATCTGTATTCTATTCCATCCAGTCTTTCACTGATTGTGAAACTGGCTCTGAGGTTTCACTCGTGACACTTTATGCTGCGGATCACAACCCATATGAGGAAAGTTACGACCCAGAAGGACCTTTGATTTTCATAGGAAACGGGGGGACTGTGGATACGAATGGAATTGCATGGGAATTCCTCAGCCGATTCTCAAAGTCTGACACAGAGGGTACCCTCTGATTCAGGGAATCAAA
>DAFD01000022.1:8862-13038 GCA_002497895.1 Euryarchaeota archaeon UBA175 | reverse complement strand
AATTTCATCAGCGGCCCACATCGACGGAGCCTTATTTTGCAAATCATTTGCCATCATCTCATTGGCAAAACCAGCCTTGGCGAAAATTTCGCCGTAAATGATTCCAGTTGCGATGCCAGCTAGTCTCTGGGTGTTGTATAGAATATTCATATTTGTGAATTCAGTTGAACCTGGAAGTGAAGCATGTTCGTTACCCTCATCATCAGTCCATGTGCAGTTTTCACACCATTCAAAGACGTCATATTCAGAGTAAGTAACGGTTCCAGCCTCTGTATCAAGGCCAAGAAGAGTTCTGTGGGTTGTAACTTCATAGACGAATGGTCCCATCTTTTCGAATTCGGCATTTACCGCAGAATTTTCTGTTAATTCATCGACATTAGTGATTGAATAACCGAAGTAAGATCTTTCGGAAGTAGATACGCTCCATTCATCATCATAATCCTCTTCTGAATCATAACCAGCTGCAATAGTATCTCCTACTCCAGCCTCTACCTGACCTGCCACAAATGGGGCTAAGGCCATGAAATTCATTCCGATTAATACAAGTCCTGCAAGTGCGATTGCGGTCGCCTTTTGTCTGTCATCCATAGTGCTCACTCTACCTCCCCACGTGTGCGTATATGGGATAAGCGATTCTATCCATACGAACTGACAATATCTTCGTTTGAGATTTTGATTCGACGCCTCAAGCGAAACCGAATGCGTCAATTTCGCGGGCGAATGTATAGATCATAATAGGTACCAGAATCACACCCATTCCGTGCGATCTTCGGATGCCGATTCTCGGTGCCATGAGCCCGATCATCGTGCCAATCACTAGCGTCCCCACTCCAATCCAATCTGTTGAGATCCACACAAGTATTGTGATGAAAACACTGACTCCGATTACCAGGTTTCGTAGCGGCACCAATTCGTGCATCTTTAGCATCCCCTTTCCGACCTCAATCATCACCGGTACAGCGAACAGTCCAGACGCGACAGTTATGGCGAGCAGTCTAATGAAATCGGCCGGTGGTTCGACCGCGTTCCAGATGTCTATAGGATACATCATGTTGAGTGCAAGGGCAGCTCCTGAGCGCGGTCTTCCGACCATGTAGAGGAAGCCGAGAACCATCACCGTAACCGCTGTGTTAACCGATGAAAGAATCGCGATGATTTCGAGGTCACGCTGTTGGTTATTGTTGACAAGATCTAGGTCGGGAGTTGCTCCAGCGTCGGCCAGCGCTTCTTGGAACAACTCGCGGTCTTTGAGAGGGAGTTCCTCCATCCCTTCGAAGACCATGACTTGTGGCATCGATTCGAAGCCCGGCTGGGTGCCATGTTCGAAGTCAGCCGGGATGTAATTAGGATCGGTCAGTTTACCCCAGAAATTTCGCGCGCTCATCACCACGACAGTCGCTTGAGCAGCAGTCATCCCAGGCAGAATCGCCATCACCGACGAGACAACGGCCGACAAGAACGTCGGAACCATCAGTGGTTTAGGATCCGGCATTTCCCAATTAGGCTCCTGAGGGGGAATTTCACTCGTCGTCACGTAGATGTCAATCAGGTTAGCGATTCCAAACAATCCTGCCAAACTTGGGAATAGCAAGGATGCTGAAGGAATCCCAACTGGCGAGCGCGCAGGCAATTCGAAAACAGCCCATCCGTAGAATCCGGTAAGCAGGAAATACGCCGTAGCTACCAGAATCCCTGCAGTCCGCGAGCTCTCACCCAAACGGAAGTCGATGGCGTCGTAGCGCCTTCGGATGCTGAAACGACCCATCGGGATGGTGAACTCGATTGGTTTCTTCAATGCCCACTTGAGCCGATTCGTCACTTTCTGAGACCACATCGGCCAAGGAAGCCGTGTTGTTTCAGTCATAATCAGAAAAATCGAGATGAAGAGCAACAACCAAGGAAGTTGGTCGCGACTCGCTTCATACAATCCTAATCCCGGATCATCGCCAAAAAGTAATCTTGCTACAATAAGCAGTGGAATCGACATCAGCATGCCCATTTGTGAGCCGCGCGCTGAGTAAGCGACTCCTTGCGCGGCCTGACCGGAAATCAACATCCGATGCCCGGGCAGAAGGGCGAGCGCCATGTTATCATCAGGAGCACCTACCAAGGCGCTCGGAATATAATTCAGGAAAGTATGGACAGTCCCACAGGCCACAATAATCCCCGCTACAGCGTCCAGCGGGATGCCTATCCCTACAGCGACTGGGGAAAGTGAGAGAGCGATTAGGGCGACGTTATTGACGTGGAAGCCAGGAATCAAGCCCGTTAAGCAACCGAGAAATATTCCGAAAACGAATGACCCGATTAGCCACGCATAATCAATCATCCACGGGTCCACGGAATCACCTCAGCGGATATCGATACAGAACTGCATTGTGTTACCAAATGAATCCTCGGCTGTTGAGAGTCGTCCAGTCCAATCGATTGGTGCTCCAATCGATTCTTGCTGACTTGCTTCGGTTCCGTCTCCGAGCAGACAAACTTGCTCCTCGGAGCCGGATCTCTGAATCCATTGATTTCCATCCTCATCCATTGTGGCTTCTCCATTGAGGATGACTAACTTTCCAATATCCCATTTCCATGAATTGTAACCGTCTCCCCAATTCAGGGTCGTCGGTGAGGGTGCTTGGCCAAGTGTCCAAGCGCGCGCTTCGAGGATAACTCGCCCTTCACTCTCAGACCAAATCACGGTCGCGTTGAATCGAATCGCCTGCCCTGATTCGATATATTCGGCATGTTCTCCGATGAGATGCAGCCTCAATTTCGTCGTGCGCGAATAGTAATCGGGGCCATCGCCCACGTAGCCCTTGTCGTAATCGGGCGATATCGGATCAGTCACCCAACCCTCGAATGTGTAATTCTGACCGATGAAAGCGAAGGGGTTCTCGGCGACATCGAGCATAGCTGTGACATCATCGCCGAACTGTCCCGTTGGATTATCCGCCGAGGAGTCGTAACCAAGACGCTCGAGACAAATCGTCGCCTCGTCGGTTGACCAGACTAGTCGGCCTGACCAGGTCTTTGTCGAATTTTCAATTCCTTCACTGAGATCGGCAGGTGAAGGAAGTAAACACAATCTGTCTGTCGGCGCATCACCAGTAAGCCACCAACCATCAGAGGCCTCGGTCGCTGTACCGTCAATTCTGACCTTTTTCCCAACTTCGTAAGTCAGCGTATACGGTTCAAGCTCCCAAGAAAGATCCACAGTCGATCCATTATTCAGCACCTCGACCGCAGTCGCTTGCACTAGGAGTCGCCAGCGCAGTGAGCGCTGGTCATATTGCAGCCAGCCGGAAATTTCTACATGGCTGCCTGCCTCAACCCAATCCATCACACGGCCCTCAATTTGCATGTACAATAGATGGTCAGCGTTACCATAGGAAGGGTTGTCCATCAAGCTCAGAGAGTGGTAAGTAACGTCAGGTTCAAGCGGTTCTGAGAGGTATCCATCAACCCTCACTGACATATTCGAGAATGCTTCGGGATTCATCGCGACTTCGACCAATTGCATTGCAGTGTAATCGATTCCATCACAATCTGTGTCCGCACATTGAATCGCACCGTATCCATTGGAAGAAAGCCAAATTCGACCATTCCATTCAGTGACTTCACCCTCGACCGTGACAATTGTCCCAATTGGGGGGATATCGATGTCTCGGTCGACGAACCAACGAACTTCGAGAGCTGAGTGCCCGTCGACCTCACGGATTTGCAAATCAATTCGATCAGCCTGTTCTCCATAAGGGTCGACAACGAAGCTAGTTAGTACACCTTTGATTTTGACAGTCTCGCGCGGATATTCATGAATTTCGTCCATATCAATCATATCCGGTTCACGAATAACCGCATAGAAATTCATTGTCGATACAAGTAGCAAGGCAGTGAAGAACATCACCCAGAGCTTCGCCATGTGTCTGCGATGTGCGAGCAATGCTTGAACATTCACCGTGAGGGAACAGGCAATTATTCTCGTTTGCTTTGATGAGATGCCAACAAATGTCGTGCTCTGTTCGGTGTTGGTAGAGTATGGTCGGAGAGGGGTGTGTGGGCTTGGGGCTAGGGAACAAGGTTCATCTCGCTGATTGGTTCGAGCGTTATACAGGACCCGTAGCTCAGTTGGTTAGAGCGCTCGGCTCATAACCGAGTGGCCATCGGTTCAAATCCGGTCGGGTC
>DAFD01000022.1:0-8564 GCA_002497895.1 Euryarchaeota archaeon UBA175 | reverse complement strand
GGCCACCGGTTCAAATCCGGTCGGGTCCACCAAAATCGCCGATTACTGTCTTTTGCGCTCTATACAGTTAAAACTTGAAAATTGGCTATATTTCTGTGTATCAGCGCCTCACAGAGAGGTAGTGTTTCCTTCGCCGTACGAAGCCGGCTGTGCTAACCCATAAATACGGCTTAATCCGGCCTTGAGTTGATGAGCACTGCAAGTAAGGTCCGACCGGCCCTAATGATGCTGGCGGTATACTTCCTGAGTACTTGGGCCGGCGTGGCCGCTGTTCAGGCACAAGGTGCGGTCCCAGATATCGTGCTGACTTGTGACCAACCTCAGCCTATTGATGTCAATCCTGGAGCAACCAGATCAGGTATTATCAATTGTAGAATCGAGAATCCGACAGTCCACCAAGAGAAGGTAAGGATTCAGATTCAAGCAGGTGTTCTCGCCTTCTCAGGCCCCGCTACTCTATCGATAGGTGGCGGCTCTGAGGTTTCATTCCAAGTCATGGTCAGGGCCGAATTGAGAGCTCCTGAGGGTCAGCACCAAGTTACTGTTAGTGCAGAGGTGACTATGGCAAATGGAATCCCAGTTACTAGCGAGCCATCGGCTGCGAACTCGATGGTTATCATCCGCCAATTCAGCCGACTTCGAGTCGCTTCGGAAGTAGCCTTCCTTCAATTGCGGCCGAAGGTCGATTACAATCTGGTATTCGATGTCTACAATGATGGTAATGCCTTGGACAGATTCAATATCGCTATCGAGAATTACGACGATCTCAACGATGAGGGATTCCAACTGAGCATACCTCTCGTGAGTGTAGAAATCGAATCGATGGCGCCACCTGAGAAGATTAGAGTTCAGATGCGCACCCCTAAGAATCAAGGTTGGACTGACAAATACTTCTCACTCCAATTCAAGGCGACTTCGGAATACTCGGTCCGAACAGAAGGAATTCCGAATTACCAAATTCAAACCATGACGATCTACATCCGTGGTGTCTATCTGCCTGGCTTCGAACTCATTGGCACTATGATGATGACAACACTCGCTGCTGCTGCTATTGCAGGTCGCAGGCCAATTGTTAGGTCTGAGGAAGCATCAGACGAATTGGAACCACTTGATGCGCGGCTTTTCTAACCCCGCCTCGCTCTAATTGAATTGCCACCATAGGTGGCAACGGGTTGATAACCGGCGGAGTTGACGCCTCAGCATCCGGAGAGGTTAGTGAATGAGTGATGGTGGATTGCTTCAGAAGGCGATGGAACAGCAATCGAGCGACACAGAATTGGTCGCTGAGGCCGTGGTAGTACCTCCAAAAGGAGGCCCGATGTTCAGTAACAGCCTCAAGTTAGGTCTTGCACTCGCACTGGTCTCTGTAGTCTCGATGTGGATATTTTCCTCTCCTTCAATCCAGAGCGATTGGTCATTCGTGATTCTCCTCCCGATTATGATGGGGGGTGCATCGTTCTGGTTCATTTGGAATGGAATCGGGCGAAAGCACACAGAGGTCATTTCGGTTGTGCTGATTCTCCTTCTAGCCTCCCCATTCATGGCGATGAGCGTCTCATCGAGCTCTCTTACAATTACAGATAGCACACTCTCGAGCGATGCTACGACAATAACTCTCACCATTCGTGAGTCTGGCGGGCTATTCGGTTCTGCCTCTGGTGACGCCGATGTCTCAGTATCTTACGGTGGAGAAGAGGTTTGGACCACTTCTATGCCATTCGCTGTTAATTTGAAAGATGGATACGGAGATTATGGCCAATTGGTTCTCCCAATCGTCTCTTTCTATTCAGATAATGCTGCTGATGATGCGAAGTACATTGTATCGATTGATGTCGATGGGGCTTCCGATACATACATCTTGAATTCCGCTCACCTTGAGCGAACAGTTGAGCAAGTGAAGAACGAGGCATTGGCAGCCATAGGAGAAGGAAACGATTGCGATGGTGGCCACGATAATTGTGTCATCGGTGTCGGTCTTCGAACTTGGGTGGGTTTGCCTCGAATGTCGCAGGCAAATGACCCCGATCCACGCCCAGCCCCTCTCGTTCATGCTGATTTCGAAATGTCTGCAGTGCTCAGTAAGGATGGAGTGACTGCAATTGAATATCCAACTGTTACTGTGACTAATGGTGAAGCAATCTGGGATTCCGAAAGCGGGGTGTATGGGTCTGGAAGCGCTGAAGTTGGTGACTTCGGATCGGAATTAAGTCTACCAGGGTCAGTTGATGACTTCGTTATTGGTATGCCATACATCCCAAGAGATGATTGGCAAGAGAATGATTACGGCTGCTACGAATTTACTGTCACCCTCACTCAGAGCCCACCTTGGGGAGATCGAACAGCCCATACGGCCTCCAAGTACTACGAACTCGTCGAAGAAGGCGGCGATGAAGATGGAAGTCCAGATACCCACGAGTCCTGGAACGAAGTCAGTAGTTGCTGATTAGAAGAGCATGTCTTCTTCTTCGTCCTGACTTTTCTTGCTAATCCTCAGAAGTAAGGCTGCCATTCCAGCGACTGCGAGGGAAATCGCAGCGACTATTGGGATAATCGAGCCATCGTTATCTTCGGCGTCAAACCATGTGATTTGACTGCTCGAGGCCGTTCCGCCTCCAAAGGAATCATCTTCAACCAATTGAGTTGGAGTTAGAATCTCACAAGTTAGACTGGCTAAATCGATCTCGCTATTCTTCCATGAGAATTGGATCTCAATCTCTTCTCCTGCTTCGATTAAGCCACCAGGGAAACTCGTCATCTGAGCTGATAAGCCAGTTTCACTGACATCACAATTGAAGTAGACGATTGCAGGAGCAGTACCTCGATTTGCAATCGTCGCAATCAATCCAACTCCACCGCTGCTGCGGGACACGCTCTCAGTTGGCTGTTGGAACTCAACGGAGACAAAATCGATGAAGGGCGTGTAAGCGTCAATCACGATTACATCATCCCAAGTCAGAGGGGCGATACCGCCGCCATAAGACTCCATCGAGATATCCATGTTCCAACTAGTTCTGTAGTCGACGATTTCAATCTCGGCCGATTCAGTCCAAACGCTTCCGTCCGCCCAACCAATTTCGACAGTTCGAGTTTCACCTGAATCAATCAAGCCAATTCCACTATCATCACTGAAAAAGGTGGAAGAGGTAATTTCCAGAGGGCCGAAATTGAGTATGCGGAAGAGAACACCTGCTGCATCGAAGTGAACCTGCTGAGCACCTATGATGCGCTCCCAACGGTCTGTATGGCCGCCACTGCCCTCGACTTCTTCGCCCCAGTGCAGATCCGCCCTCGCGTGCGCGCGTACATCATGGTCATCTCGACTCATTGCGAACGTCGTATCTCCGCTGAGAATTAGTTCGCTTTCAGAATTGACGAAAATCGGTCCAGTCCGTTCGATAGAGGTGGAATGGATGGTGAGAGTGCCATTGACCACAACATCGCAGCCAAGCATCGAGGAATCATCGATGTCAGCCACCCCGTGGATGAAGATCTGGCACGATTGCATATCCGTATCCAATGCCATCATGTTACGGTGCTCGAGATCTATGGCATCGTGCGTCGCCTCGGATCCAACCACTGGAGTGAGAGTCACTGAGGCAAGCCGCACGGACTGATGTCCGTAGGCAACGAGACCAACCCAGACATCCTCGGTGGTGTCGTTGAATGAAAGAGTGAATTCACTGCCATTCAAATCAACAGGATCCCAACCATCAACAATCGCCTGACCACCATAGAATGAGTTTCCTTCACCTGCATAGAAAGTGGCATCGAAGGCAACACCATAATCCGAACCGGGAATCAATACTGCAGAACGGTTCGCCTCATCCCAATACCCATATCCTGCAAGGCCAGTAGGAGGGTTTTCTGCGTCAACAGCTGAGTTCAGGATGTTGAGCATCCCTCCTTCATCGACGATTATCTGAGAATCATCCGAGATGACCAAATTAAGAGCATTAATCGTTAAATCACCACCAGCAACAATACGAACATCTCCCTCCAAAGTTCGATCACCTACCCATTCAACTTGCGAATCAATGACAATATCTTCACCATCAGCTGCAACGCTCATTGACATAACCGAAAACAAGGAGGTCACCATCAGAACGCAGAGCAGAGTGGACTTTGTGCGGCTCATATCCTCGTCGTGTGTCGAGCCACCAATGAAGCAATCGGCGGCATGAGCGGTAAACCGAGAGTTCTTCTCGCATGAACTAATGGCGACAACGATGACTGACGTGTCGGCAATATCCTTCCCCTCTTCTGGGGGCGTCGAGTTCGCTCTGAACATCCTCACTGTACTCATTGTCTATGGCCCCGCTTACCTCGCAAACACTGGGGCTATGTTGTGTGGTAAGTGGGTGCCCGATAAGCTTGGGTTGGAGAATCATAAGATTGACGGAGGACGGGTGCACACTGACGGAAATCGTATGTTGGGCGATGGAAAATCTTGGGAGGGTCTTTTTGGTGGAGCATTTTTTTCTGGAATTTTAGTTGTAATCGCACATTGGCTGTGGGCAGGGAATACCGGCCCCTCAGATCGCCCTTTTATCGATCCAATTTTGACTGCAGATTCAACTGATTGGTTCTGGATTGGTGGAGAATGGAGTGCCGCATTTATTCTTGGCTTCACTCTAGGATTTGCTTGCATGTTAGGTGATATGGCCGGGTCATTTGTCAAGCGCAGACAGGGCTTGAAGCGAGAGGGAGAGGTAAGCTCGAAGGCACCTTTGCTGGATACACTGCCATTTGCAATTTTCATCTTCCTAGCTGCAGCTATTTTGTTCAACGACCAAGTCATAATGCACTCGCATCTAGCGCCTTCAATAATTACGATAATTATTCTAACTCCAATAATCCATCGCTCATTCAATATCCTGGGTTATCGCTTGGGGCTGAAATCAGTTCCATACTGAGATTTGGTTCAGAATTGACTTCTGTAAGTCAGATATCTCAGCGGAATGCATTATCTCCTTCGCGCACGGGCTGTAATGATATGGCCGGAATGACTGTGCTCATCGTTGGCGGCGGCGGCCGCGAGCACGCGTTGGCGATTGGGCTGGCTGAGAGTGAGTCAGTCGGCGCAGTCCATACTTGTCCAGGGAATGCTGGAACATCCCTTGTTGGGACCAACCACCCGGTTTCAGCGACCGATGTTGAAGGCGTGGTTTCGCTCGCCGGCGAACTGGCCGCGGACCTTGTTGTGGTCGGACCTGAGGCGCCTCTCGTAGCCGGCCTGTCCGACTCTCTCCGTGCGGTTGGAATTGCCAGTTTCGGTCCTCATTCAGAGGGTGCGGAGTTAGAGGGTTCGAAATTGCACGCCAAGAAAGTCATGGAGGATTTGGGAATCCCAACAGGTGGCGTGCAAATTCTTGATTCTGATTCTGATATCTCTGCCGCAATGGCTCGCTATTCTCCACCATGGGTCATCAAACGCGATGTTCTTGCGGCTGGTAAAGGCGTCGTCGTCACCGAGGACGCCGATGAGGCCGCCGCATTCATCTCAGATTCAATCGCTAGCGATGGATTCGTCTTGTTGGAAGAATTCCTTGCTGGAGAGGAGGCTTCTATGCTAGTTCTGATGGACGAATCAGGTTACATCTGCCTCCCGGCGAGTCAAGATCACAAGCGGGTCGGCGAGGGAGATTCGGGTCCTAATACAGGAGGGATGGGCGCATATGCACCAGCTCCCGTCGTCACAGGAGCGGTTCGACAACGCGCCATCGATGAAATCATCGAACCGATGCACCACTATCTTCGAAATCAATCAACACCCTATCGTGGTGTACTCTATGTCGGCTTGATGGTCGATGAGAATGGTGCGCCGAGCGTCGTGGAATACAATGTTCGCTTCGGCGATCCGGAAACTCAAGTAACGATCCCACTAATCGAAAACGACCTCGGTATGATGCTTCTGGCAGCCGCCGAAGGTAGGATCATCGGGATCGAACCGAAGTTCGCTAACAAGTCCGCAGTCACCGTTGTAGTGGCATCTGAAGGATATCCTGGACCCTCTAATACGGGTAGGTCAATCAGCGGTGCTAACACTAGAATAGACGAGGGAGAAATCAGCGCATTTGTACATCTGGCAGGGGCTAATTTCGATCAGAACGGGAATCTTGTTTCAAGTGGAGGAAGAGTACTTTCAGCGACCGCTTTAGCCAATGATCTTTCGACATCTGTGGCGGCTGCCTACGCGGTCATAGATGAGATTCAACTCGAGGGTTCACACCATCGTCGTGACATCGCTTATCGGGCTCTCTGACTCCTCTAATCTTGATACTAGTGCCGCTACTACGTAGCGTGGCTTCCGAGAACGGTTATAACAGAACTTTTGGTCGCCGCGACGCTGAGCCTTCAGGCTGCATTTAGACGGTGATGAAACAATGTCTTACGAAAACGGGAATGCGAGGGACGTCGGACAGACCTTAGGTCTGGCTTCGACCCCAGTGGTACTTGCAGGATTACTCCTGCTCTTCATGACTGCCACATCCCTTGCTGACGAAGCGATGATTGACCAAGGAAAGTTAGTCATCCTTCCCGTAGCAGCCGCATTAGCGGCTGTTCTGGGAAGGATTTGGGTATCTGCTCTGCCAGATGATTCCTTCGCCAGCCGCACTCCAGTTGTCGCATTGCTCTTCGCAGTGGTGCCCATCATCGTTGAGTCTCTGGGCTTTATCGATTCAATCGTAGCTACAACATTCGCTTTCATGGCGATTGCTACGCTATTTTTGGTCAAGTCTAACCGAAGCGAGGAGGCAACAGTCCTCTTCTCGATGGTTGCTGGATTCCACATGGCTGTGGCTTATGCAGCTGCGATGCCGGAATTGGTTATCGCAGAGGGTGCTTCACTACAGTCTCAATTGATCGATGTTCAGCGAGCTGGCCTCGCTGCCAACTTCTTCGCGTTCTGGGCCGCTTCGATGGTCCTCGGGACGTTCCTGGCAATCGCCTTCCGCGGCTCACTCATGACTCCTGGGTCGGGAGCTTTGTTCGCTAGATTGCCTTCGAAGATCGATGTTTCAGAACACCGAGACTTGGTCGTTACAGGAGTTGTTATTCTTCTTGTGAACTTGATTCCATTGCTATGGTTGGCAGGAATATCCGACGCGGCGATTTTCGAATCCCACCTTTATCTTGGAAGTGTCTGGGCAATGGCGACCTCGGTCGTCATCATGTTCGTCGCCTTCTGCCGCGCTGAGCGCTGGCATGTGCTGGGTGCTATTGTCGCAGTCAATTGGATAATCTACAGCTTTGCTCACTTGGTTGAGATCGGCAATGAGTTGCCTGAAGGAATCGACTTCCTATCTGGTAGTGATTTCATCGGAGCATTTTCATGGTTATTCATCACATTCTGGTTGAATGTGCTGGCATTGATGCTGGCGGCTCGTGGTTACTTCGGTGATATCGCGCCTCGCCGCGAAGCGAGTAATTTCCGCCTCTGGTGGCAGGAAAATTCCTACTCGATTCTTGTCGGTTCGGCAGTTGTATTCGGATTTATGATTCGAACCGGATGGAATGTTCTACCAGCGATGAATGCGAATGTCACTGGACTTTGGGACATGACTGGAGGTTCCGACCCTTGGTACATGAAGCGAGTTGTCGATTACATCGTCGCTGAGCGAGCCCACTTCATCTTCGATGCAGATAGGGCCTACCCAGCTGGTGGAATCAATCCTCGACCTCCGCTGTTCTCGTGGTGTCTAGCCCTCGGTGGCTTGGCTCTGGAATGGCTCACTGGAATTCCTGCTGATGAGGTAATATGGTGGTCAGTCGCTGGATTCCCTGCTATCTTCGGAGCACTAATCGTTCTGCCAGTCGCTGGTATTGCAGCACGTCTGCACAGCACTCAGGCAGGCGTTATCGCCGCTTGGCTCATGGCTTTGATGCCAGGTCACATCAGCCACTCGACCTTTGGTCTGGCTGACCACGACTCGTTTGCGTTGCTATTCCTAACGATGGCATTCTACTTCTGGGTACGAGCGGTTCACGATATTGGTAGTGAGCGCATGTTCCGCAATCCAGGCCCAAATCCACTCTATCTCATCGCAGGAATGCGCGAGATGTGGAAGAGGAGCCCGGTTGTCATGTCCTACGCGACCTTGGCGGGAATCAGCTTCTCGACGGTCGCACTCGGTTGGAAGGGATTCGTCTACGGACCTGGAATTCTCTTCCTTGCTTTCGCAGCTCAAATCATTGTCAACATGTTCCGTCGCCGTGACAGCTTACCCCTGACTTCGGCGACACTACAGATGATGTTCACTACATTCTTGATTCCACTGCCGTTTTACATCTGGCCAGGTCTCAACCTGCTTTGGGCACCTAGTGGATTCCAGCCGATGTTCTACATTGTTGGATTCACTTTTGCTCTCGGTTGGGTTGCTTCGAGCTTCCGCGACAAGCCTTGGCTGCTTGTTCTTGGAAGCGGTGGCGTGTTGTTCGGAGGAATCCTTGCGATACTTTGGATACTCCAATCGGCCGAGATTTACGATGGATGGGACATCCTATTCACTGGTGGATTCTACTTCTCGAAGAACAAGATCTTCGGAACGATTGGTGAGGCTCAG
>DAFD01000107.1 GCA_002497895.1 Euryarchaeota archaeon UBA175 | reverse complement strand
CCCTCTGGAAGTGTGACTTCGAATCGCTGCTCACACTGGCTACAATCCTGTTGCACAAGTCGGGATTCGGGCTCGGATTCTTCAGATTCTTGCAGATCTTCTGAATCTTCTATGTCTTCCACTACGTCTTCCACATCGGATTCGACATCTTCTGGTGCTGGTGGAGATGGTAAATCCTCGCTGACCGGCGGAGGAGGGGTCGGGAGGTCATCATCGAGTAGCGAATTTGCATCCGGCTCTTGGGCAGGAGGAGGAGGAGCCGGCAAAGCGTCTGCCATCTCATCTCCAACAACACCTTCTGGTGACCAAATATCATCGCTGGTGCCAGCGCCGTCATCATGTGAAAATTCGACTATTTCATCTCGGCCAACCGAATCATCCTCGCCAAATTCAGCGAGTAAGTCCGCGGCCGGGCTGGATGGTGCGTCTGCGGTAATCGGACCGGGTGTGTTCATCAGAGCCTCAAGGTCAGAATCACCCATCGCCACATCCGAGCCGATAGTCGCCTGTGGGTCACTGGCACCCGACATCCCCGTGCCATACTGTCCAAACGGAGATGTCGTCGACATCGAAGCGGGTTGATCCATTGTTACAGAACCAGCACCGAACATCGCTTTCTGCTCCTCTACGGAGAGTTCGCGAGGTTCTTCTTCCTCGGCTTCGGCCTGCTCGGCGAGTAGCGCTTCTAGGCGCGCGTTTGACATTCTGCGCCACGATATCATGCCAACACCACCGACTAAGAGTAGAACCAGAATTACAGCCAACAGAGCAATGACCATTGGAGTGATTCCGGAGTCGTCGTCAGCAAGAGAGCGCACAGTCACGTAGTAAGTGACTTGCGTTGAAACTCCAGCATCATTTACAACTGTGCAAATCACTTGGATAGTGCCTCTAATCTGGAAGTCTTGGATGACCTTTGCACCGCTCGCGTCTACATCATTGTCGGTAATACCGTCGTCGTCGCTATCCGTCTCGGCATCAAAGTCCCAGTAGAATTGCATATTCGGAGATTCAGCATCCATAGCCTCAGCGTTGAATTGATATGGTTCTCCCAAAATCACTGTCATCTCCACCGTCTGTTCAGGCACAATCGGTGGAGTCGAATCATAAAGATCGATGATTGCAATCTTTTCAGTAATCTGACTCTCCTTATCAGTCACCCTCAGCTTAACCTCGTGGTCGCCGGGTTCGTAGGATGAATCGAAGCGGAATGTGAATGTCTTTCCATCTTGCCAATCCCAATTACTGTAGTAATCGATGACCTCGTCATCGACAAGCCATTCGACTGTTTGAATGCCCCAATTATCCTCGATTGAAGCGGTCAACAAAAGTTGGTCATCGAAATCCTTGCGTATCGTATCGGTGGCTGAAAGACTGACGCTCGGTGGCGAAATATCCTCGACTGATATGTCGAAATAGATACTGGCGCTTCGGCCATCCTCGGAGACGACACGTAGACCGACACTGATCTGCGTCGGCTCGTCCCAGCTGACCATAATCGAAGTGCCAGCAGTATCGTGGTATCCATCTCCGTTGGTATCCCACTGGAATCCTGTTTCGCGATCTATCTGATTCGAGAGATTCGGTGTTTCCGATGCGTCGAGAAGAATCTCGGCGCCAACATCGACTATACTCAGAGTCGATGAATTAGTAATCATGGGATTGAGAACCGGGACCAAATCCATCACCACAGTGGTCGCGACATAGCCCGTACCCGCGCCACCACCCGAAGGACCTGCGCGATTGTCGACGACGAGGAAGAGATCCTGGCCCGCGTACTCGGATGTGACCGACCAAGCGAGGGTTCGCTCGTCAGAAACCAGTAACATGTCAGTCTCATCGATTCGAGTCGCGGCTGTTCCACCTTGCTGGTAAAGATCGAGTTGGGGTTGAGTCATGAGGAAAATGTCAGGATGCCCCTCCATCGTTGTCGCAAAGAAATTGATTTGAGTCCCTTCATCAAGCATCAAAGGACCTGCGAGTACCGAGTGACCCCCTGTTTCGAGGCGAACGATTGTGTCAACCACGCCGAAGACAGGTGAATCGACTTCTTCAACGTCAAGAATTACACTAGCCAGAGATCCACCCTGAGCACCATTACCCTGATCCTGCGGGTGTGCCATATTGTCGAGCACGAGATACCATCGAGTATCGCCACGATCGTCGGGCGTGGTCCAATGCCAAGTGCCTTCTCCAGTAAATGACTCGAATACAGACTCGCCCTGCCAAACTGTTTCATGGCGATAATTTTGTTCGTTTTGATAGACGGAAATCGAGCTTGCTGAGAATAGAAGCAAGTCAACATCTGTATTCGCGTTGACATCGAAGGAAAGCGTATCTCCAGGAGATAGGACGCCCAAATCAACTCTGACGCAGGCTCCATCGTCGATATCCCAGTTAGCAGGAAGCATCTCCAAGTCGGCTGGCGTACAAGAGATCACACCCTTGCTTGCAGCATCGATAACTGGTGCTGCCGCGGTCAGGAGAACGAGGACCATCATCACGGCGGATATGCGACGCATCGAGTATGGGTTCACCCCTACCTTTTGAATCGTATCGCAATCACGTTCGGTTGAATCTCACGATGAAGTGAGAAGAATACCTGAATCATTCGTCCTTCGGAATTGGTGTTGGGGGAAACCATCGAAGGACGATGACATCGCCTACTGACCTCACCCAATTCCATGGGATTGCTACGTGAACTCGGCCTTCAACTAGGTCGGCTGGAGGGTCGGCAACGAAGATGTGAGTGCAGCGCCAAGAGTCGGTTTCGATAACCGTGTCGTGGACGGTTCCGAGCAGGCGACCGTCCGGCAGAATGACCGGTAAGTCTCGAATCGCACTGACTTCGCTCTCGACCATCGAAGGCTGCCGCACTCGGGGATGAAATCAACTTACTCCCGAGGATGCTTATTTTCCTAGGTTCTTGTTAGCCTTCAAGGAAGGGCGGAGTTTCTCAGCACCCTTACCCTTGTTGAAGAGACCGCGTCCGCGCTTACCAGCGCTGGTCTTTCCGCGCTCAGCGCGGCCGCGGTGGCTATTGCCCTCAGCAATCCAGCCGAGTTGCTTGTCAGACTTGATTGCTGGGTGGTGTGGATCGATCATGATGACTTCGTAGAACTTGTTCTTGCCATCCTCGCCAACCCAGTAGGAGTTGAGAACTTCGAGGTTAGGGTAGCGCTTGTTGGTTCTCTCCTCAGCCATGCGCTGGATGGACTTCGCCATGGTGATTTTCTTGATACCAGCCTTAGACGGCTTGCGCTTCATGTGGATCTTACCCTTGCGGAGTCCTCCGCGTCGTACGCGCGTGCGGACTACGGTAATGCCTTGCTTCGACTTGTAGCCGAGGCGGCGGGCTGCATCGAGGCGAGTTGGACGATCGACGCGCTGGAATACAGGCTCACGGCGCCATCCTGCCATACGGTTACGGCGGTATGCAGGAGGAATGTTCTCCTTCGGCTGCTTCCAAACCGATCCAAGGTGCTTCATGACTCCCATATATGACCCTCCAAGCATCCCGCCGACCTGACTCCCCTTTATGAGCCTACTCTAATGAGTAGAGGATATTGGTCCGCGCTCTCCCGGACTTGTAAAAGTTATAATTTCACAGATAAAATATCATCATAGTGGTATTGAAAGAAGTTCTGCGAAAACAAAATATTTGTTATTCATCCAAATTTAGCCAGTTAGATCTGTTCTCATCATTTGATAACTTTTCATCCAATAATTCGTATATGTATTCACCAAGACTCATATTCTCATTTTTTACAATTTTTTGAAGTTCCTTCTTTTGGTAGCTAGATATTCTAAGGTTTATTTGGTCATTCTTAACAGATATTGTGTCACATCTCGCGCAAAGCAATATGTAATTTTCAACTTTTTTCGCATTTGAAGTCAAATCTTTACTGGCTGTAGATTCTCGGTTTTTTGGCTTTCTTCTAGGATTGATATTTTCTGAATTAACATAAAAATATTCACCTTGGGACCAAAACCAATCTGAGTCATTATCGTATCTTGCAGACAATGATATTTCACTAGGGCGCTTATCAGGTGGAGGTCCTTGGATATTGATTTTGAAGTCCTTTTCGCACTTGTCACATTTCCATTTTTGTGATTTTAGAATGTGAAAAACTTCGTTATTTGTGAGAGTGATTTTTCCCTTCCCTACACCCGTTCTTTCGGTCATATCAGGGAAACCATCGTGAGTCGATTAATAGTCATAGCCATATTTCCTTTCAAAACGCCACATTGGTGCTATCTAGTGTATCGCATAGAAAGGGAGAGTTCTTAAGAGACGCTTTGCGTGATTCTGCTGTGATGCCAATGCTAGAGCTGCTTATCGAGGAATTACAAGATCAATTGCCAATTCACATTGAACTTAAGGATGGAAATGAGTTAGAAGAAGTAGTGTGGGCAAAATTGGGTTCTTTGACTGATGAAATAATTACTCCTAGAAGTGCGACTGTAGTTCTTTCAGAAGAGGCTGGAGAATTTTTCGTTTCTTCGATCTTCAAATCTAAACCAGAATTAAGTTGGAAAAAAGGAGATCTTCTCGTCCCGAAATTGTGTAGAGTAGTCTCATCTTTTAGTTCCCATGAATTCGAACTATGGTTCGACAATGAAATCTCTTTTGGGACGGTTTTCGAGATCATTGCATATGATGGCTCAGAGGACGTCTATTGCCAATGCCGGCAGACTCGTAAGAGGCAGGTAGTACCAGTTCATTTCCTTCAAAAAGCACTTGTTTTTGGAGGTGTCATCGATGAATAGGCGAATCCATGGCGAACCGATTCTCGCCGATTACATTTCTACAGCCCTAGAACCATATATGGAGACTATCAGGGCTTGGGACAAGGACGATCTGGTTTCCCTTTTCTTTGGGTTTGGAAATCTCAAGCTCGAAACCCCTGCTAGGCATGTATTCGGCCCCAATCAGACTTTCTGGAGAATCTCCGTAAACATCTGCATAGCCTTGGATCAACTAGGTTTTGAAAATTTAGATTACCAGGAAAGAGATTTTTATTATTGCATTAATTCAGGGTTCTCAAACCTGTCTTACCCTCATTTTGCTCCTGAAGGTGCACCCCAGCCTGAAGAAGGGGTAATTCACATGAGAGCTGATCTCTTCGAGGCTTTCGAAGATAAATCTTGCAAATTAATGCCGATGGAGGGCTATAAATTTGAATTAGTAGAGGGTTTTGGTAAGCCGCTGGGGGGAGAAAAATGAATCTAAAATATGTGAAGCATAAAGGTAAGACCAAAGATCGAAAATGTCCTGTCTGTAAATCTTGGAAGAAACACCATGAGTTACACACAGGAAAAAAAATAGATCAGTGTAGTGTATTTGGATGCACTAATCCTGCTGGTGAAGGAGCACATGTCATTACTTCTAGAACAAAAAATCGGAGAGAACTAATCATTATTACTTGCTCTAAATGTAACCCTCCTTACAGTACAGAAGAGTTTCGAATTGTCAAAAAAACTCCAACCGCTCCGGCAGTGAAATGCAGACCTAAGAGACCGAAGAAAAAAGCAACAGCGTAATTACCTCATCAGATATTGGTCCGCGCTCCCGGACTTG
>DAFD01000082.1:1418-20085 GCA_002497895.1 Euryarchaeota archaeon UBA175 | reverse complement strand
AGCGCATTCCATGAAGCAGCGATGGAATCGTATTCTCCGTAGGCGGGACCCACGATGAGCCGTCAGACACGTCCCTTCGAGCGCTGATGGGGTATTGAATCCGCGCCTGTCATACTCCGTGATGCTGCCCCAATGCTCAAACCCCGACATAGCGACGGCAGCGCAGGTGCCACCATGTCCGAGAGAGTAGAACTGGATAGAGAATCAAATCCGAAAGCAGTGAGGGGATATGCCTTCTATGATTGGGGAAAGTCAGCCTTTGAGACCTCGGTGACTACCGCGGTGCTCCCTGCTTGGTTCGCCTATATTTTCCTGAAAGCGAATGGGCTGGAAGCGACAATTCTCGGCATGGAAATGACTTCTGATGCAGTTTGGTCCTTTGCCGTCACCATCGGTGCTCTTCTGGTTGCGTTCGCGAGTCCATCACTCGGTGTCATTGCTGACAGACGTGCAATCAAGATGTGGTGGCTGAGAATTTTGACTTATCTTGGAGCGGGCTCGACCTTTGCTCTCGCCTTCGCCCCCATGTTCGATATCTCGTTCCAGTGGGTGTGGCTCTTTCTGATGTTCTTGACGGCCAATATCGGCCTCAACGGTGCTGGCGTATTCTACAACGCTCTACTACCTCACATGGGAACCGATGATGAGATGGATGCTATCTCGAACAAGGCCTTCGCCTACGGATATCTTGGAGGAGGGTTGCTTCTATTGGTCCATCTCGTAATGGTCATGATGATTGTTGACGATAATGGTTCTAATCCTGATTGGGTGATTCCCTTCGTAATGGCTTCATCAGGAGCTTGGTGGCTTGGTTTCGCGATGTTGACCTTCAAATATGTCCCGGAGCCACCAATCGAGAATGAAATGGAAAGCCTCGGTTTTTCAGAGTCCGCCAGTCTTGCCTTCACTGAGTTGCGCAAGACATTCGGACAGATCGATCGCTTCAAGACGCTATTCATCTACATGCTAGCTTACTTCTTCTTCATCGATGGAATCAACTCGGTTACTGCGCTTGCTGGAATCTACGGAATTACCGTGCTCGGGCTGACAACGACTGCGCTGATTGCAACAATATTGGTGATTCAATTCGTCGCCGCTCCGTGTGCGATTGCCTTCACTAAGCTTGCCGAGGCGACGAATACGAAGTACGCGTTGACCTTGTCTCTGGTAGGTTGGGTTGTGGTTGTGCTTGGTGCCATGTCCTTCGCTCCGCTAGCATTGGATGCTCACTCTGATTACGATATTCAGTATGATTGGGATTCCGATGGTGATGGAATCGCCGATCATTCCGATGACAATATCGACGGCGATTGGTACACCAATGAGGAGGAGATTGCGGCGGGTACCGATCCACTTGATGCTTCAAGCCACCCACCAGGACTGCAATCTACATTACAGCAAGTCAGATTGGAAGGTGTAGGTCAATATGTGATTTCGACGGGGGCGAATGCTTACGCTCTAACGATAGCAGTTGAAGGTGATGAACAGGATTGGACGTCTGAGTGGATGGATGTCATGGCTGTTCATCAACATGAAGACTACACTGACAAGACGGTCTACGCCTTTGATGACCCTGAGAATGAATACCTAATCAGCAGCACGAATAACATTGAGAGAATGGAAGCCTTCTTTGCCACATTCACCGAAGAGAGTCGCTTCAGTTACAACGTTCAAGGCGGCCCACTCGACGGTTCGAGTGGTATGGGTGAGAAGCATCCAACGAGTCTCGGTGATGGCCCTCTTGATGCGATTCCATCAACCGTTCGAGATTTGGTCTGGCAGCCTCTGGGAATCAACGTGATGTTCCAATTCCTGCTGCTCGGATGCATGGCCGGAGCTCTTCTTGGAGGATCTCAGGGGCTTGCACGTTCGCTCTTCGGACAAATGGTTCCCGAGACACGCAGCGCTGAGTTCTTCGGCTTCTTTGGCTTCTTCGGAAAGGTAGCAGCGCTGCTCGGCCCGATGATTTACGGAATCCTGACTGTAGCTTACGATAGTCGAGTCGGAGTAGCGAGTTTGTGCATATTGATTATCATTGGAACGGTGATGATGCGCTTTGTCGATGTCGAGGCAGGACGAGCAGACGCTCAGGCCGAAGATGCACGCAACCGTGGAATCGAAATTTGAGTAGACTAGGTCCGAGAGGTCGAGTCTTCGACTCGACTAATCTCTTCCTAGGCGGTCAAACAAGAGAGCGATTTCGAGTAGGACGAGCATTGGCCCACCGACGAGAAACATCGAGATAGGGTCTGGAGGGGAGACGAAAGCTCCAATCACTGCCGCAGCGAACCAAAGTAATGGGCGATTATCGGTGACTACGCTGCGGTCGACGACATCAGCGCGAATCATTGTCACCACTATGAGCGGAACTTGGAAACTCAGTATCGAACCCATGTAAAGTCCAATGATGAAGCCAATCCACGAGCGCAACTGCCAAGTTGAATCCAAACCGGCTGCGCTCGCATCCTCAGCGAGATAATCGAGTAAGAAAGGAATCAGTATCTCGTGAGCGTAAAGGAATCCCAAAACACCAAGAATCGCCATGAAAAAGAAGGCGGTGATGAAGCGAACGAAGCCACCACCACTCTGTGGTACAGCGATTCTCTTTCCCTGAGCGAATATTCGTCGTCCATTCCATGCTAAGTCACCAATCAGGGTAGCAGCGAATAGAGCAACTCCAATCTGACTGGCAATTCTCAATTTTAGTAGGACGATTTCCATCGGCTGCAGAACGATAATTTCGACACCAACTGGTCGGTATCCATCGGCATCCAGCAATATTTCAATCATCACTTCAGCAAGAGGATATCCCGCCACGAAGCCCAACACGAATACGCCGATTAGCAAGGCCGCACGCCCTTGCAGATGAGCAAAGATGGCGCGCAATTCGGCACGCGGCAGCATATCGAGGGACTCAGCCACGCTGCCCGGTACCGACACCCATTGGTGAATGATTCGCAAGCCATTCCCGCAATAATAGAGCAAGGACATCCTGTTCGAGTCTTCACTTACGGAGGATGATTGTCAGCAGATCGTCATCCTTCAGAAGGTGGTCAAGACCAACACGTTGCCAGTCGAATTTAGCGCTCGGTCCCTTCACTCGCGCGTAGCGGAATTTGCGGACGAAATCACGATGTAATTTCACACAGACATCGCGAACCGTTGAGGTATTTTTGACGATTAACGGTTCGATGAGATCTGCCTCTTGGCCTTGTGGTTTGAGAAAAATCGACATAAAGTGAAGATTGTCGAAAATGAAGTCCTTCATCGCCTCAATACCCTGCCCAGTCTTTGCCGAAACCGGTAGAATGGGCCAATTTCCAGGCAACAACTCCCGAGCTGTGGTCAGGTCGCTTTCTGTGGCGAGGTCAACCTTGTTTAGAACGATCACAGCGTCGGAATAGACTCTGTTACCCGCGAGCGTATCTACGATATGGTCGTCGGTCACATCAGTTCGCAGTGTCACGTTCGCGGAGACAATTCCGAAGCTACGGATAATCGCTTGAATCTCCTCTTCTTCCAGATTAGTTTGCTCTAGAGTCGAGCGTACGACGATGCCGCCCCGCTCTGTCCTATCGATGAAAACTTGAGGCTTAGGTTGATTCAGGCGCATTCCGGCCCGCCACAACTCCATATCTAGAATCTCGAAGTGCGCCCCTTGGAAAGGGTCGACGACATACAGGACCATGTCACATCCTCGAATCACATTGAGAATCTCTCGTCCACGGCCCTTTCCTTCCGATGCACCCTTGATCAATCCAGGCAAATCCAGAATCTGAATGGTAGCGCCTCGGTGGTGTAGTACGCCAGGGATGCAGGTTAGAGTTGTGAAAGCAAAATGTCCTGTGTCTGATTCGACATCCGTCAATTGCGAGATCAGACTTGACTTTCCTACACTGGGAAATCCGACTAGAGCAACAGATGCATCTCCAGACTTCTTAACTTCGAATCCAGGCCCTCCTCCACTTGATTTTGCATGGGCCTGAGCCTTATCCTTGCGTTCTTTGAGAGCGGCGATTTTCGCCTTCAGTTTCCCTATGTGGCCTTGAGTGGCCTTGTTGTACTTGGTCTTCGAGATCTCCTCCTCGAGACTCTTAATCTGTTCATCGATGGTTGCCATGACGAACGCTCCGGCCCACGTGGGGGATGGTTCGATGCGCTGGTGTGGAGTTCTTCAACCCGATGCCGAGATTTGCAGCGTGAGAGCGTGAACTTTCAATCCGAGCCTACGGCTCGGGTGAACATGGATTGGGTGAAGAATCCGGCTCTGCTTCTACTCTGGAAGAAATTCAGTTTGATTGCGAGGCGGCGTGAGAACGTTCTCGATGCGGAGATGATACGTTGATGGAGGGTGACTCGTAGGGTCTGCTAGAGGTGAGTGTATGGCTGATGTTATCCTTCGTCTGGTTGATTTAGCCGCTCTCGAGCGACTACGTTCGATGAGCGTCGATCAATTGGTTCTGACCTTCGAGAGCGGCCGTCTCGCAGAGGAGCGTCCTGCGGGGGATCCTCGCTTCCATCGTGGATTTGCTGTCGATATCGAAGGAGATTTTCTCGAGTGGGCCGATGCCGCTGATGACGGTTTGGATGCTGCGGCATCGCTGATCCTTTGTGATTGGGCGAGTGTGGCCGAGTGGCGATGCTGGGATGGTCGTTTATTCCTCTATGTTGAGCCCTTGTTAGATGAGAGATTGGAAGGTGCTGAAGTATTCGGTTCAGCCGAAATCTGGCAGCGACTCGCGACGGCCTTAGCAAGTAGTGACCGCGAGTCGTATTCGGAGTCGGTAATTCTTGATTGGATGGAGAGAAGGCAGAAACTTGGAGAGTCTCTGAACCCTGATGAAGATCCACGGATATTGCCGACGATGGAATCGCACAGGACGCTTACTGAGAGCCTGTATAACTTCATTGAATTGTCTCACGACCCAAGATTGACATTGTTAATTGGTCGTGAATACCTCAGCCCAGAGGACTGGGTCCTCGGTGAGACTAGATTAGCAGAGGTGGTAGCATGACAGACCTCCCAATGCTACCTGATGCACCGGCCGAGCCACCACAGCCTGGGGTTGTTGTAATCGGCCGATTCCAACCATTCCATATGGGCCATGCTGCGATGGTTGATGCTGCTGCAGCGATACGTGATGAGCACCGACCAGATTCGACTTTAATCATCGGAATTGGCTCTTCGAACCGGCCACAAAACCTCGCCAACCCATGGTCTGCCGAAGAACGCGAAGTGATGATTGCCGCTTGGCTTGAAACCTCTGAGATCGAGAATACTCATATCTGTGCAATTCCCGATATCGAAGATCCTCCAAATTGGGTTAGCCATGCCGAGGCCTACCATGGTGCAGCAGGCTCTCTTGTCACTACTGATATGGGGACGAGCGAGCTCTATGCTGCGGCAGGCTGGGAAGTCATTCTGATACCACTCACCGAGCGCGAGCGCTTCGAGGGTTGGCGAATCCGTGAGACTGCTCGCATGCTCAGTACTATCGCCGAAGAAGCAGCGCTCCGAGAAGTCCTCGGCTCCCTCGTCCCGAGCGCTGTTCTAGACAATCTCATTGAGACAAATGGACTACACCGCCTCGCCTTCATGGGTGAAGGTGGCGAACCGGTCGGCTGAATCTTGGAGACTGCTGACCGTCTCAGCAATCGGTGCAATGAACGTCCTCGACGTCATCACCCTCAATCCAAGCGGTGAACCAATCAAGGAATGACACCCCTTCTGTCTCGAGGGTGAAGAAACGGTCTGAGAGTAGAATGGTGTGACCGTTACCTCCGGTCATGTAGGCCGAAAGTTCAATCCCAGAATCCTCGACTTTCTGCTCGGAATACAGAATCTGATCGCGGTATTCCAAAGAGATGTCATTACCGAGTAGTGCTCCGAAGAAGCGCATGGTTTCATCATTTGAATCTGAGAATCGACCGAATCGAATTGAATTGTCTACACTGTGTGTGTAGATAATCAAGTCTCCAGAATCCATCTTGTTGAAGTTCAAACCATCGATTCCAGGGAAATCCGGCATGGTATCATTCAGGTTCCATATGTCGTAGAAATCGAAGGTCTCGTTGGTGAATAGTCCATCGCTTCCATCGTTGAAGACCATCACTTTAGAATCGGGGTAATCGACTGCCACTTGTGCTCCGTATAGAGGGGCTGGAATCGAGCCGGCGCTCGAACCGGTAACAAGAATCGTCTCAGCATCAGGGTAATTTTCGAGCATGAAATTGTAAGCGGATTGTGAGTTGTTGTGACCCTTGTGTTCAATCGTGCTATCGGAATATTCTCCCGTTTTGCTTCCAAGGTGGACATCACCTGTGCAGTATGGGATATAGATCCAACTCCAATCAGCGATTGGATTATCTGCGTTGCGGAAATTTCCTATTCCGTATTGCTTGAGAGTATAGATGTCGAATCCCTGCTCGCCAATTTCGGAACCTATGCTTGGGTCATCATCGTGAACGGTCTGCTTGAATGTGCCACCTACTGTATCACAACTTTGGTCCTCCCAACACGCACCACCGCCCTGGAAATACAGTATCACGCGTGACGGGTCGGCATCGCGGCTCCAGAAAGTCCAATCCGAACCGTCCGAGCACTCGCATCCTTCGCCCCCATCGTGCTCGACCCAATTGATCCCGTATTCAGAAATCCACGGAATTTCACATGAATCATCATCATCGGTTGCAGTCTCATCGTAGTTGTATGCCTCAGGATTTGTGCAGCCCGCGACTTCGTCAAAATCGTAGATTCCATCGCCGTCAGAGTCGGGATAGACACATGAGCCGTCATCTTGTTCGGCAATCGAGTCGAAATTACTGGCAAGTTCATCTGTGCAGCCCTCGATTGCTTTGGGCTCAGCATCTCCGATACAACCAGCTAAGAGCATCGATAGCACAAGAAGAATTGCAGTTTTTCGGGTACTCATGAACTGTCTACTTGGGCATATGCGTAATAAACTCTAGTTTTGAGAATTCAATCACTAGCGACGACGACTTTTGCTGGCCTCAGAACACGGTCATGTAGCATGAATCCGGATTCGATTTCTTCGATGACCGTCCCGGCGGCCTGTCCGTCGGGTGCAGGAATCGTTGCGATTGCTTCCATATGAGTTGGGTCGAAGGCTGCACCAACCGTTTCAACTCGGGTGACTCCTTCGGTTTCGAGGGCGTTCTTGAGAGAGTCAAGAGTCATTCGAACACCCTCGGTGATGGCCTCATTGTCACCATTACCATTGCTCAGAGCCTTTTCGAGGCCATCTATTGCGGGGATGATTTTGCTGGCAAGGCCTGCTGCTCCGAATCGAATCGCTTCAGCGCGGTCGCGCTGGCCTCGATGCCGCGCGTTCATCGTCTCTGCCCGCGCGTATTGTAAATCGCTGAGTAATTCTTCGACCCTCGCTTCAAGCAATTCCATCGGGTCTTCAGGCTCAGCCTCAGCCATCTCGACCTCGTCGACAGGCTCAACCTCACCCGACTCATCCTCTGGCATGGGTGAGTGGTTCTGAGCGCCCTTCAAGAATCCAATGGTCGGAGAGGCTCGCACTTCGCTCATTCGAGGTAGAAGTATTCACCACTCGCCTTCTGCTCGCGGTCCTTGCGACTGCCTCGCTTATTGATCCGTGGGCGGTGAGATTCATGGTCGCGTCGGAAGGTGACATCGACATCTTCGAGGAAGCGATTCATTCCCTTCCGCAGCGACATCGGACCGACTGCATTTCCATTAGAGCCTCCTTCACCGTCAAAGACGAGAAGTGAATCGCTAACGATGTCGATGAAGTAGATGTCGTGATCGATGACCATAGCCGCCTTCTCATTACTTTCCATTGTGCGGCGGATTGCCTTAGCAGCCTCCATTCGAGCATTCGCATCGAGGTGAGCGCTCGGCTCATCTAGCAAGTAGAGGTCAGCTTCCTTTCCTAGACAAATCGCGATGCTGACCGCCTGTAACTCTCCACCAGAGAGTTTCTTAGCCCGTAATTCGACCAATTGGTCGACCTGCAGCGGACGAATCACTTGAGTGTGGAACTCGCCGCTTCGCCACTTAGCACCGAGTTCCGTATCGAGCCAATCTTGTACGCTGCCATCGAAGTCGGTTCTGACGTGTTGCGGCTTGTAAGAGACGCTAGCATCCATCGTGCACCAACCTTGATCTGGTTCCATCTCACCAGCAATCATTCGAACCATTGTGGTCTTTCCAGTAGCGTTCGGTCCAACCACACCTACGACCTCGGCGCTTCGCACCTGGCCTTCGCCGGTTTTGAGATGGAAATCACCCAAAGTCTTCTCCATATCTCCCCACGAAAGGATGGTCTGACCTACTTCTTCACCTCGCACTCGCCCGCGCAAGAATTGAATCGGTTTGTCACGGATTCGCACATTTTCTTCGGGAAGGAATCCGTCGAGATAGGCATTGATTGCGGCTCTCGTCGTGCGAGCTGGAGTGAATATTCCGAAGGCTGCTCTCTCACCATAAACGACGTGAAGTAAATCACAGAGCACATCGAGAATTGCCAAATCGTGCTCGACCACAAGTATTCGCTTACCGCGCTCAACCATTCCTTGGATTATGCCCACAACACGCATGCGCTCGTGAATATCAAGGTATGACGAAGGCTCGTCGAAGAAGTAGACGTCGGCCTCCTTGAGCAGAGTAGCAGCCATCGCCACTCGCTGTAATTCTCCTCCTGACAATTGACCCAGAGTGCGATCCAAAATGTGATCGATGGCGAGTAGTTCAGCATATTCTTGTATTTCACCGCGGTCATCGACACGTTCCAGCAATTCTCTGGCTTTTCCTTCGAAGATTTTCGGTAGCTTGTCGATGTACTGTGGCTTCACAGCAATCTTCACACCTTCCTCAGCGACCATCGTCAGATAATCGCGCAACTCTCCGCGAGGGAATGATTCGATGATTTCGGTCCAGTCACGAGAGTCGATGGTCCAGTCACCAAGATTCGGTCGTAGTGCGCCTGAGAGTAGATTGATTGCGGTGGATTTCCCCATCCCGTTGGGTCCGAGGATGCCTACAACTTGCTCCTCGCGAGGTGCGGGCAGACGGAACAAGCGGAATCCATTCTCACCATATCGGTGAGTCATGTCTCCATCGAGTTCCTCGGGTAGATTTGTAATAATCAGTGCGTCGAATGGACACTTGTTGACACAAATACCGCAACCGATACACAGCGGCTCTGAAACCAACGGCTTACCACTTGAATCATCGAGCACGATGCACTCGATTCCGTTGCGGACGGGCGGGCAAAAAGCCCAGCATTCTGCGTTGCATTTCTTGGGCTGACAGCGATCCTCGAGCAGAACAGCGACCCTCATACATACCCCTCCTGTTTGCTCCGCCCGATAATCTTCCCTTGAGACTTGTCCAATACAAGCCGCTTCCGGCTCAAAGAGCAAGGAAGCGGTAACGTGTGTACACGTAAGCAGCTAGAGTAATCTTCTCCGCCTTCGAAAGCTGTACGCGCTGAGTGAAAACATCCCCTTCACTCTTGTTGATTTTCTTTAGAATCGATTCGTAAAAAGCCATCATTGCTGCGGGCGAATAACGTGACTGTCGGTCGAGCAGTGGTAGCAATTTGAACGCCTTATCTCGGTAAGTCTCCGCCCGCGAAATGTACTCCTCGACGAATGGCTTCCATCCAGGGTGCTTGAGCAGGTCAGCGCCGCTCTTCACATCCTGCTCGCTGATGCCGTAGCGGCGCAGGTCCTCCATCGGAAGGTAAATTCTGTCGCGCTCGGCATCCTCAGCGACGTCGCGAATGATATTCGTCATTTGCATGAAAATACCCCATGATTCAGAGAATTCGCGAGCTTCTAGGTCATCATAGCCGTAAATCTCGATGCAGACCAGTCCGACCGTAGAGGCCACTCGGTAACAGTAGGAGTAGAGTTCTTCAAAAGTCTCGTAGCGGTTTCGGTGAAAGTCATCTTCCATTCCACTAATCATGTCGTCTAACAGCTGCCTCGGGATGTTGTAGCGTCGAATCGTATCTTTGAGAGCAATGAAAATTGGATCTGTCGATGTGATTTGTCCGTAAGCGGTTGAGAGCTTCTTTCGATAGTAGAACAGTTGTGACATCCGGTCGTCGTAATGGTCACGAGTAACGACCGGGCTACTCCCAGTCAAACGCTCAATATCGGCCCTGTATTCGATTGATTCAGGATCGTCGGAAGAACCTCCAGGGAATGAATCAACATAATCTCCGTCGGCGATGTCGTCGGCGCGCCGGCAGAAGGCGTAGTAAGCGCAGATGGCGCGACGTGCCTCGTTTGGAAGATACTTGAAGGAGTGGTAAAAGTTGCCAGCCTCGACGCGAGTTAATTCCTCACAGTAGTCGTAAGCTGCTTCAACCATGTATTCCGGCACATCGGTTTCCGACCAGATTGCAGCATCGATGTGCCCGAATGGGTTGAGGAGTTCTCCTCGAGAGCCTAGGACACCCATGAATCGAGCTCCTTCCCGAATCGTCTCGAGGGCAGTAATCGAAATTGCTCGACCTGCTTCACGAGTCATACTGACTGCAGATCGTACGACCTCGATTCCTTCAGGCTGAACCTCAGGATCTACGAGAGATATGCTACGCTCGAGGTCATACCGCACTCCCGTTTCGGGATCGGTTCTCGAGCGCTGTGACATGGTGATGCCTGACGCGAGCCCACATGACTCGCACTTGAACCTCACCCTCGCGCGCGTGCAGGCCGCTTCAGCGGCCTTGAGGAGGTTCTAGGTAGGATTAGCCGAGGCTTGGAGAATTGAACTCAGAGTGGCTTTCGGGCTTTCGCTAAAGCCTTGTTGAGGAGACGGTCTTCAAGGACTTTCAAGCGTGTCCCGGTAGCGCTCAGTGCAGCGATTCTCTTGATTCTGCCACGACTAACTTTGATGCGTTCTCCGGCGTCGAGGACATTGCCTGTTCGGAGCAGCGAAAGAGTGTCTAGACCGATGGCTACTGGGAGGATACAGGCCAACCGAAGATTGTGGTGCTTTCGAGGAATCATTCGGATGTAGCGGATGGCCGCCTCGTAATGGTCGCAGGCGAGGTCGAGATAGAAATTGTAGAGCGGTCTGAATGCTGAGATCGACTCAGGATTTCTTAGGTCCTCATGAGTCATACCAAATTCAGCAAGTCGCTGGCTAGGAATGTAGCATCTACCTAGTGCGATGTCCGCGGGGATATCGCGCAGGATATTCGTCATCTGCAAAGCCTTGCCAAAGCGTACCCCAAGAGCGTCGAAAGTTTCTGTGTCTGTAACTCCACCGTCGAGTTCGTGTAAGAGTGTAATCGCCGTCCAGAACTCGCCGACACTACCGGCAACGCGGTAAGCATAATCATCCAATTCCACGTCGTTCTCAAGAGTCGTCAAATCAGACCCCAAAGCACCGAATCTGACGAGATCGAGGCGCTGTCCTGAGATGATTATGTCAAGACATCGCTGCATTAGGACAGCATCCTCGGACGACATCGCACGGTAAGCTGCAATCACTGAATCGAGATTCTCAAGCAGCCTCTTCTCATCAGGATCCTCTTGAATAGATGCGATGTCGCTGAGGTCGACGGCTTCGTCATCAACGAGTAAACCATGATAGCCGTCGAGCGCTTCAATCAACGCCTCCGCATTTTCAGTCTTCGAGTCGGCAATTGTGTCGGCAAGGCGAGCGAGTAAGTAGAGTAGTCCAAATTGGTCACGAACGGTTTTCGGTAGCGTTGTGAGAGTCAGATGGAATGAGCGTGATGTGGCTTTGAGTAAGCCATCGATGTGCGAGTTGATTACTTCTGCCATCTCTTCACCCGGTCTGGCCACTTTGGTTCATTTGTTGAGTCCTTCGCACTTCGGAGCACTTACCACTCCCTCCAACCTTCGGCTCCTCTTCGCGGTGCTTCTGGCCAGTCAGGCCACTCTGAGTCGTGCTTCCAGCCTCTGAATTCTGCATTACCTCTCTGCTCAAGTAGGGCTGCTGCTGCGGTGAGTCCTGCCCTACTCGCTCCCTCCATTGTGCTTGGCCAATCAATGTCTATCCAATCTCCCCCGAGTATGACTCCTTCTCCTGCGTCGAGCGGGTCTGGGCGCAGGCGTTGGGCGCCGATTCGCAGAGATGTTGTTGCATGCTTGTTGCGGATGACATGGAATGAGACGATTCCGGGTGCTTGTGGGAATGCGGTTTCGATTACCCGTTCGTACTCGTTTTGGATGAGTTCATCGTCCCAGTCGAGGTAAGGGTCGGCGTAGGATACTAGAACGCTCATCCAATGTCCCGGCAGCCCTCCCCTTTCTCCATCATCGAGTTCTGCCGAACGATCGAAGAGTGTCTGAATTATTGGCTCATCACAGCAGCTAACAAAGTGTGTTCCTGCAGGTAGAATCGGTCCCTCATGGAAGGCGTGGATAGCGATCCGTGCAGTGTTTCCTAGGCCCGCTAGACGATCGGCTACCTCATGCGATGCGACACTTGCTCCAGAGCCGGTAAGCAATCTTGCTGTAACTGAACTCGGTGTGCAGAGGATGACTGTTGATGCTGCAATCATTCCATCTCTGGTGGTGACTCCAGTGACTCTTCCTGCTTCTCGATAGAGTGAGGTCACTGGGGTTGAGACTTGGACTTCTACTCCGGCGGATGCAAGGGTTCTACGCAGAGCCGGTGAGAGTGATTTTGATAGGTCTTTGGCGAATGATCCGACATCAAACGCATCGGCTTCACCGAATAGTCCGCGTTTGAAAATGAATGCAGCCGATGCAGCGCTGGCTTGGCTGGAATCGATGTTGAGGGTTGTGCGGACAAGTGGGTCCCAGAATCTGGTGATTGACCGCTCGGTTTGGCCGCTATTGCGCAGCCAATCAAGGAAGGTAGTATCGTCGAGGCCGCGCCGGCGATTCTCGTCCATTTTGTATAGTTCCTTAACCACCTTTTGCATGGCAATCTTGTCACCCAGTTTGAGGAAACTTACGTTGAGCAATGATGCCGATAGGTGGTTAGGTGGTGGCAGATTACCAGAGCGAATTGTAGAGATTGTGCCTTTTTCGACCTCGAGATAGGGCAGTTTAGTCTGCTTCTGTAACTTGATGATGTCTCGTGCTTCACATGTTGCGAGGAGTTGCAGGAATCGACCGTAGATTCTGAATGCGACATGCTGGCCATTGTCTATCGGGCGCTCGATTCCAGGTAGCTGGATACTCGCAACACGACCTCCAAGCATTGCTGATGCTTCGATGAGAGTGACCCGTTGCCCTCTGCCTGCGAGTGCAAGAGCACAGGCGCTTCCGGCCAAGCCGCCGCCGACAACGACTACTGGAGACTCCTGACTCACAGTGGTTGAGCCGCATCATTCGGTCTAAGACTCTGCGCGATACGATAGGGCGAGGAGTCGGTCTTCAGAGAAGACCGGCTTGTTCGAGAGCGACCTTGAGAACCGCTCCTATCTCTGAAGGGTCGCGTGCGATATGGATTCCAGCCGCCTCAAAAGCAGCGAATTTCTCAGCGGCTGTTCCTTTGCCGCCCGAAATGATTGCACCGGCATGCCCCATTCTTTTGCCGGGTGGAGCAGTCGCCCCAGCCACGAAGCCGACAATCGGTTTGCTGAAGTTATCTGCGACCCAAGCCGCTGCCTCCTCCTCGGCAGTACCGCCAATCTCACCAATCATCACCACTGCCTCAGTCTCAGAATCCTCCTCGAAAGCCGCTAGGCAGTCGATGAACCCAGTTCCACTGACAGGGTCTCCACCAATTCCGATGCATGTGGTCTGACCTTCGCCTACGCTCATCGTCTGAGCCACTGCCTCGTATGTGAGGGTGCCAGATTTCGAGATGACACCGATTCTTCCCTTTGCGTGGATATATCCGGGCATGATTCCGACCTTGCAGCCCCCATCTTCTCCGGGCGTGATGATTCCCGGGCAATTTGGCCCAATCAGCCTGATTCCAGGGCTCTTTGAGATATGTCCGACTGCTCGGACCATATCGAGGGTTGGAATACCCTCGGTGATACAAACTATCAGTCCCTCTCCCTTGATTTCGTTGAACGCATCGGCAGCTTCGATGATTGCCGAGGCTGCGAATCTAGCTGGCACGTAAATCACCGAGGCGTCAGCATCTGTTTTGCTAATCGCCTCGTGCATTCCGTCAAAGACGGGAACCTCTCGGTCAGCCAAATCGACGGTTTGACCTCCCTTCCCAGGAGTTACTCCACCGACTACATTGGTGCCGTATTCGACCATCATCTTCCCATGGAATCTGCCTTGCGAGCCAGTGATCCCCTGAATCAGTAGTTTCGAATCTTCTTGAAGCCAAATTGCCATCACTGACCACCTCCAATCAATCCGACAATTGCTTCAGCTCCCTCGGCTAGTGTACTCACAGTAGTGACTTCCAAGGAACTCTCATCTAGGACAGTTTTGCCTTCGACATGGTTGGTGCCAGAGAATCTGACCACAAGTGGAACCGACAAACCAATCTCTCTGGATGCATCGATAATGCTTCTAGCCACCATATCGCAGCGGATGATGCCCCCGAAGATGTTCACTAGGATACCTTCCACACTAGGATCATCTAGGATGATACCGAATGCAGTAGTAATTGATTCCTTATTTGCTCCTCCTCCAATATCTAGGAAGTTGGCGGGCTCACCACCATACAGTTTGATGACATCCATCGATGCCATTGCAAGGCCAGCGCCGTTGACTAGACAACCGATATTTCCATCGAGTTTGACGTAGGATAGGCCTGCTTCCTTGGCACGAGTTTCGGTCGGCTCTTCTTCAGATAAATCTCTCAATTCATCCCAATCCTTGTGCCGGAATAATGCGTTTTCGTCGAAACTAACCTTGGCGTCAAGAGCGACCATTTCGTCCGACTTGGTTCGAACTAGAGGATTGATTTCTACCATCGCGCAATCGTTTGAAACGAATAGTTCGTAGAGGCTTCCGATCATTCCGAAGAAGTCCTCCAAGGCAGCGCCCTGTAGACCTAGGGACATACCCAGTTTTCTCTTTTGGGATTCAAGCAAATCTGCGACCGGGTCAACCCATATTTTGTGAATTGCTTCCGGAGTGTTTTCGGCAACCTCTTCGATATCCATGCCTCCTTCCGTCGAGGCCATGATTAGTACTGCCTTTGCTTCTCTATCGACTAACAAGGCGAGGTAGTATTCGTGTGCGATTTCACAACCAGCCTCGACGTAGAGGTTGCTAACTAATTTCCCAGCAGGTCCAGTCTGCTTAGTTACGAGGATATGTCCTAGGATGTTTTCAGCATAGGTTTCCACTTCATCACGGGCGAAAGCGATCTTGACACCACCCTCCATCAGGAGGTCTCCAGAAGTCGGGCAGTACAGGTTGCCTTTTCCTCTCCCACCGGCATGGATTTGGCTCTTGACTGCGACTACCTTTGATCCAAGAGAATCGTATGCAGCAAGCGCTTCTTCGACACTTTTGCAGTGCACGCCATCCTGCACCTTGACACCCGCCTCGCGGAACAGTTGCTTACCTTGGTACTCGTGGATGTTCATGTCGACGGTCCGACGACCGAACACCCGTCTTTCAACGATGCGCCTGTGAGGTGTGGGGGGTCATCGTGGATACGAAGTGCTGAAAGTCAGAATTGAACTCGGTATACCATGGACGTAGTAGTGTTAGCCGGAGGTTTTGGCACTCGCTTGCGTCCATGGACTGAAACAATCCCCAAACCACTATTGCCGATTCTTGACAAGTCAATGATTGAGCATGTTCTAGATGTATTGCCTGAATCTCAAGTTGACAAGGTTCTGATAGCCGCTGGTTATGGTGTAGAACAGATACGGGAACATTTCGAGAAGATTCCTTTACCCTACGAGGTTGTCATCGTTGAAGAGACCGAACCTCTAGGTACAGGAGGGGCGATTGCAAACTGTCGAGAGCATCTTTCAGGAGGAACTTTCTGTGTTATCAATGGAGATTTGATTACTAGTCTTAAGGTCGAAGAGATGCTTGAATTCCACAAACAAAATGGCGGTATTGCAACCATTTCCCTATGGGAAGTTGAAGACCCATCTCGCTTTGGTGTCGCCGACTACAAAGAAGACAAAGGGAAGATAATGAGGTTCCAAGAGAAACCCGCGATAGAAGATGCATATTCCAATTTAATCAACGCAGGTACCTATATTCTTGAGCAAGAAATTTTCGACTTTATGCCAGACGGAGCTCACAGCATCGAGAGAGACATTTACGAGAAGATTGCCGTGACTGGAGCGTTGAATGGATTCCCCTTCGCAGGCATGTTTGTTGATGCAGGTACACCTCCTTCATTTGTTGAAGCCAGCCAAGCCTGCATCAATTCTGGTCGATTCGCAACCGGTCAAGTAACCGGCGATTCATGGATTGGAGAAGATTGCGAAAATTTCGGTGAAGCAATTGGGAGCTCTCTTGGCTCTAATGTAACCGTAGGAGAGGGCTCATCGATTCACAACTCAGTTATTCTAGAAGGGGCAATTATTGGGGCTAATTGTCAATTGCATGGCTGCTTAATCGGTAAGGGTGCGGAAGTAAATGACGGCTCTAATCTTAATAGCGAAATCGTTGGTCACGGGTCTATAGTTGAGTGAGATAGAATGGCAAAGGATTTCGGAAATATTCAATTTTCCGGAAAACTCCGTCCCTCCCAGGTAGCCTCATCAAGCATAATTAGAACTGAATTAGAATCTAATTCAAAGGAATTACTTATTGTTGCTCCACCCGGTTCTGGAAAGACAGTACTTGGGTTGTATGTTTGGTCTGATTTGGTCAGACTACCAACCTTGGTGCTTAGCCCCAACTCAGCAATACAGGCTCAGTGGGTTGAGAGGGCCAAAGAACTCTTTGACCTCGATGGAAGGGTTTCGGAAATTGGCACTGACCCCAAAAATCCAGGAATCCTCACATCACTGACATACCAATCGGTTACTTTGCCAAAAAGAGGTGGAGGGGAACTCGATGATTCAGCCATGGAATTATGGATTAGCAGTCTAATGGACCCCGATCCTAGTGACGGTATAGTTGAAGCAGAAGATCGCGAAAGTGCAATTTCTTGGATAGTAGATTTGGAGGAAAAGAATCCTGAATATCACTCAGATCGGATGGGCCATTATCGAAAGAAAGTTAGAGATTCGCTATCTGAACATGGCAATGCGCTTTGGGTGTTGCATGAATCTGCAAAAGCCAACCTGATGAAGCTCTCTGATGTTGGCATTGGACTCATCATTCTTGATGAATGCCATCATCTATTGGAGCATTGGGGTAGAGTCCTAATTGAGATAGTCGAATTTCTGGATAATCCAATCGTATTGGGGCTGACTGCAACCCCTCCAGAGGCTGGTGATGACTCATCCGAAAATCGCTATCTCGACCTATTTGGAGAGGTTGATTACGAAGTTCCAGTTCCTGCATTAGTTAGGGATGCTAATTTGTCTCCTTACCAAGATCTCGCATACTTTGTTCGCCCTTCACAAGGCGAGTTGAAATATATCGCAAATGTCGATCAAGACTTTGCTAACTTACTTGACGAACTAAAGAGAGGTCCAGAGAAACCAGAGGGAAGAATCCCTAGGCTTGAGGTATGGTTAGCTAGAGTATTGGATGAACTAAGCCTACCAGCTGGTAAAGCAAAAGATTGGGATTCCTTCCGTAAGAGAGACCCTCGCCTCGCTGATGCAGCAAGAGAATTTCTCGTATCGAGTGGGCTTAGCTTGCCGAAGGATGTCCCTCGTCCTTTGGAATCAACAACATCCGATGGAAGTAGTATGGATACGCTGATTACCGTACTCGATCGATACATCAGAAATGGCTTGATGCGGTCAAAGAGTAAGAAAGATCACGCCCTCGCTGAAGATGCAAAGAAAAAACTCAGAATGCTAGGTGTCCAGATAACGGGTTCTGGCGCAAGAATGTGTGCATCTCCTGTTGGTCGAGTAATGGCTTACGCCTCTGCTAAGTACGATGCTCTACAGAACATTCTAACTGCCGAAATGCAGGCTCTTGGGCCAGATATTAGAGCAGTTATTGTTACTGACTTTGAGAAAACCTCTGCCACTGCTTTGGTTGAAGGAGTGTTGGATAAAGAAGCAGGAGGTGCAGTAGCCGCTTACAGAGCAGTTCTAGGGTCGGAATCTACCGACAGGCTAGATCCAGTATTGATGACCGGAACTACCGTATTGGTTGATGACGATTTATTGGAGAGGATATTTCCTCGATTTGAGCAGTGGGTTTTCGAAAGGAATCTCGATATCAAGTTCGATTATGTTGAACGGGGAGATTATTTCGAAATTAGAGGTAAGGGCAAGGATTGGCTACCTCGTTATTACACCATGATGATAACCGAATTATTCCAAGAAGGAGTCACAAAGTGCTTGGTTGGAACTAGGGGTCTACTAGGGGAAGGTTGGGACGCTAGTCGCATCAATGTACTAATCGATTTGACCACGGTCACCACTAGCATGAGCATAAATCAACTCAGAGGAAGATCGTTTAGATTAGACAAACTTTGGCCAGAGAAAGTAGCTAATAATTGGGATATTATTTGTTTGGCTGACGAATTTTCCAAAGGCTTTGATGATTATTTGAGATTCAAGAGAAAGCACAAGCAGCTCTACGGAGTATGCGACGATGGTGCGATAGAGAAAGGGGTAGGACATGTCCATCCAGCATTCAC
>DAFD01000082.1:0-1019 GCA_002497895.1 Euryarchaeota archaeon UBA175 | reverse complement strand
AAATAGACCCCGAACAAGGGAACTATGGGGGATTGGAAAGCCCTTCAATGCCGTCCCTAGAGAAGCGGTTGAAATCAAAGGAAATCTTGGAGGAGGTTTCCCACCTGCGAATTCTATAGGAGTCACAGTCTGGACTGACGAATCTTTGATTCAAGCTATCTCTGACGCAGTTGCAACCTCATTACAAAATTTAGGCTTGATAGGATTTGGTGCTAAGGTTGGCGGTGGAGACAGAAGTGGTGGCTGGATGAGAGCCTACCTTGAGGATGCGACTGAGGAAGAATCCGCAATCTTCGCTGAGGCAATGCAAGAAATACTGGGCCCACTAGATAATCCAAGGTATGTGATTCCAAGAGAAGTCAAAATAATCAGTGATACTTGGCTTAGCAATTTAATGCCCGAAGTCCTAGCGAAATACTTTCGAAAGAAGAAAAATACTCTGTCCATGTTTCATTCTGTTCCAAAGGTACTTTGCCGCAATAAAGAGGAAGCAATGGTATTCCAAAGCCAATGGAATTTGAAAGTCAGTCCGGGTGAAATAATGTATGGTCACAGCAAGAAGGGCAAGGAACAGGTGGCAGAAATCAACAGAGTTGGACTAGTTCCGAAAACATCCTTCCATCGCAAGAGTGTATTCCTGTGATTATTTCGAGCATCCATTACACTCAATTTTAGATCCTGCGTGCTCGCTACAGAATCGATTGCGGCAAGTAAAGCACCTGAAGTCAAATGCTGAGACTGAATTTTCACAACCTGAATGCCCGCAAGACTCTTGGCCGGTTTTTGCTTTGGGCAAGTCATCTGAATTATCGACAGAATAACCTTCTTCCCACCAGTCATCACCGATGATTTCTTCTTTCTTTTCCTCAACAACTTCCTCTTTGAGGCCAAGCACCTTGATCACGTAGGGACTGTCTAAGAATCGTCCCACATCTGATTCGGGAACACTCCATATTTCTGCGAGTCTCTGTCTTGCATCTTCTAGGGATTTAATGCCCCCTCCTCGTGCCTCAATGTAT
>DAFD01000075.1 GCA_002497895.1 Euryarchaeota archaeon UBA175 | reverse complement strand
GCCGAACACATTGTTCTGCCTTACAAGGGAGAGTTGAGAGTCGAGCCGAAGCCGGAGTTCGGAGAACCGAGTACCTGGACGGACCTTGGCTCGTTCATTTCCGCTGTTGGCAGCGGAGATATCCACCCATTCGATGCAAAGATGGCTGTCGCGAGAGGTCTCGCAGAGATCCTTTCTCCCGTTGTTGAGCATTTTGAGCAGAACAGCGCACTTCTTGATGAAGTAAATCGATTGACCGGCTCGCAGTAATGCGATTACAGTTCGGTATCTAGTGCTGAAAAGCAGCCACAGGTATCATAACCCTCCCCTCACGGCGGCGGAACACAGGAGATTGTACCATGGCAGGCGTCGGAATCGATGATATCGCTATTCACTTTCCGAAGCTTTACTTCGACATGAAGGATTTTGCAGAATTCCGTGGAGCGGATTTCGGCAAACTGAACAAGGGACTCGGGCTAACTGCAATGGCAATCCCTGATGCTCACGAGGATACAGCCACAATGGGCGCTAACGCATGTGCGCGCCTCATCAACCGTAACAATCTCGACCCAAACAAGATTGGTCGCATCTACTTGGGCACTGAATCTGCTCTCGATGGTGCAAAGCCAACAGCTACCTACATCATGGATATGCTCGAGCAGCGCTACGACGATACTTACGGCAAAGATTGCTTCCGCAATTGCGACGTCGTCGATCTGACCTTCGCCTGTATCGGCGCCGTCGATGCGATGCACAACACCCTCGATTGGGTCGCTCGCGGGGGCGAGGAACAGGATCGAATTGGAATCGTCGTCTTCGCTGACAATGCGAAGTACGATCTTGGTTCATCTGGTGAATACACCCAGGGAGCGGGCGGCGGCGCGGTACTAATCCGTCACAACCCGCGCCTCCTTGAGATCCCAGACAATTGGGGAGTCTCGACAATGCCAGTTCACGACTTCTTCAAGCCTCGTCGCGAGGTTGAGTTGAAGACTGTCGTCGAGAATGTCCTCGAGCTTGCCGAAGAAGCCGGTGAGCCGAAGAAGGAAGGACTTGTCGAGCGAATTCTTGCTATTCTCCCCAAGTCGTCAAAGAAGGACAATATCATGTTCGAATCTCATACATTGAAGATTCACAAGGATACGCCGATCTTCGATGGACAGTTCTCTAATCGTTGCTACTCGGAATCGGTGAAGACCGCCTTCATCAATTTCCGTCAGACAGCAATCAACTCTGGTCGCTATGATCCCGAAAATGATGAGATTCTCACCGAACAGTGGAACCGCATCATCGTCCACTTGCCATATGCCTTCCAAGGCAAGCGCATGTTCCCTGACGTTTTCCGCCACGATAGGCGCCATCTACCAATGTGGGATGAGATTGTCACCGAGATTGGCACTGAACCCTTCCCGGAGGACTACGAAGACACGCCTGAGGGTATTGAGGAATTCGAGAGGGCTAACGACAAGTATCGTCGGCTAATCTCGAAGACGGAGGCTTTCCGTGAGTTTTCCGAGCGCAGAATCGAGAAAACTCAGCGCGCTTCGAGCCTAATTGGAAACCAGTACACAGGCTCGATATTCCTCGCTTTGATGTCTACAATGGAGAGTGACTATCTCGACGGGGTCGATATGGAAGGTAAGCGCGTCGGACTTTGTGGATATGGCTCGGGTGCTAAGGCCAAGGTGTTCGAAGGCATCGTTCAGCCAGGCTGGAAAGAAATCTCGAGCCGCTTCTCACTCTTTGAGCGTCTATCCTCTCGCACGCCGCTGGACAAGGATATCTACGAACGACTTCACCGTGGCTCGCAGAAGGAATCTGTTGTTGAGCCGGCTGACGAGTTCGCACTGGTCGCTGTTGGCGGCGAAGGTGTCCTTGAAGGACAGCGAAAGTACGCATATTTCGCGTCTTAGACCTGAGAGATTGTCCTCACAGTGCCGTAAGCACAGGAGAAGTTCAGGGTGATATGGCTCTATTGATGACGATTCTCTGAACTTCTTGAGTTCCTTCGTAGATTTGAGTAATCTTAGCATCGCGGAAGAAGCGCTCGACTGGGAAATCTGTCGTGTAACCGTAACCGCCGAGAATCTGCACCGCGCGCTCGGAAACCCACATTGCCGTATCTCCAGCGAATAACTTGGCCATACTGGCCTCCTTCGTGTGCCGTGCAGCGCCCTCTTCGTAGTGTCGCTGCTTGGCCCAGGCGGCCTTGTACACCAAGAGTCTAGCCGCCTCGGTCTGCGTTGCCATATCTGCTAGATAATTCCCAATACTTTGGTGATGAGCTATTGGCTTACCAAATGCTTGACGCTCATGCGCGTAATTCAGCGCTGATTCGAAAGCGCCCTGTGCGATGCCAAGTGCCTGAGCTGCAATCCCGATTCGAGAGTTGTCCAGCGCGTTCATCGCGATAGGGAATCCTTTCCCGGACTCCTTCAACACATTCTCAGCCGGCACTTTGCAATCATCAAGAAGCAGCACACAGGTATCTGACGAACGAATTCCAAGCTTGTCTTCCTTCTTTCCAACACTGAATCCTTCCATGCTCGAATCAACGATGAAAGCAGTCGTTCCGCCATGCTTCTTGACGCCATAATCAGGGTGATCAACATCCTTCGCAAATAGCACATAGATATCCGCACTCTCACCGTTGGTCACCCACATCTTTTCTCCGTTGAGAATCCAGTGCGAGCCATCCTCGCTCAACTTAGCGCGGCAGCCAAGAGCTGCGGCGTCGGTTCCGGCGCCAGCCTCAGACAATGAGTAGGCGCCGATCTCGCCCGCTGCCAAGCGGGTCAAGTAGCGCTGCTTCTGGTCATCATTGCCGTGCAGTGCGATAGTTTTGGAGCAGAGTCCGACGTGTACGCAGAACATGACGGAGAACGAGGGGTCAACGCGTGCCAATTCTTCGACGATTATCGCTTCAGAGATGTCATCAACCGGATTTCCGCCGAATTCTTCGGGAATAGCAATGCCTTGCAGTCCATACTCACAAAACGTCGCCCACTCTTCTATTGGGGGCTTCTGAGCACGGTCGCGTTCGAGGCACGTCGGAGCCAAAACTTCCTCGGCGAAGTCCCTCACCATCTCACGGATCATCCCTTGTTCCTCGGTTTCCTCGAAGTCCATCTCAATTCCTCGTTCCACCGAGTGCGCCTCCGTTGTTAATACATCGCAGCCAGACCCTAATTCCTCAACTAATGAACGAATAATTCAAATCTGAGTCCAAAAGCGGGGCCATCGGAGATAACGATGTCAGAGTCAGATTATTTCGAGTTCGGAGTCGCTCACGACCGCCGCTACACGCTGGAACACCTTTGGCTTCAGCTTCTGGATGAGAAGGAAGGAACGGTGAAAATAGGTATGTCTGAATTCATCCGTGCCGACTCAGGTGACGTTGTTCGTGTCATTTTGCCCCATCCACAGGATGCTAGTGAATTCATTCTTGACGACGAGGGCGTAGTCAGTGACGGAGACGACGGCGAGACTCCCCCTCCGCCCCCTTCCGGCGGCGACGAAATCGGATCCGGCGAGCTACTAGTCACCATCCGTACCGTCTCTGATAGAATTCTAATCAATACACCATTCCCTTGCAAGGTGCTGGAACTCAATGGTGAGGTCGAAGATAATGCCGACCTCGCTAATGATGACGCATACGCTGATGGATGGTTCCTCATCGTCAAGCCTCACGAATTCGATGAGGACCAATTCCTCGATGCCGGCGAGTACATCGAGTACCTGAACGAGTTATGATGTCGAATCAGGGCCAGGCAAGAGCCTGCCATGATTCAGGCTCACCGTCCTGCCACTCAATCGATTCAAGCAGGGATAGAACATCCTCGGTAGTCGCCAAGTCATCCTCAATTTGACGACGGTGAAGCCAACCCTTGAGGCGACCGAGTCTGGGTCCCGCTTCTAGTCCGGTTGCCTGCATCAAGGCCTCCCCGCCGACGATTGGGCGATTCCCCGCACGCGGTGGTGGAACAGAAGCAGCAGCCTCGGCATAAGCCACCCCTGCGGATCCGAAATAGGCTACAGCCTCGTCCTTCATCTGATCTGAGAGCGCCGCATTGTAGCGGCGCAGCACGGTGTTTTCAGCGACGAGGTCGTCGTTCTTCAGGTCATGTAAGAATGAGATTGTCCGCGTCTCGTCATTCGAAAGACGCAAGAGGCTCTTCAAGTGAGCAGAGAGATCTGCGCCCGAGCGTGTATCCTCTCTGCATAGAATTGCCAAGTCGACGCCTGGAACTCCCGAGAAGGGCCCATCTAGCTGAAGCGAAGTCTCGCCCAAAACAGCCGAGAGCAACTCGGCATCGGCCATACGAGCCAGAACCTCGGCACGCATCCGCCCTTGCATGACGCGCGCCAATTCAGCCCACTTTCGCTCGGATGAGATCTTCTCAAGCATCGAGAGCCTCTCACGAATCGCAGACTCAAGGTCGCTATCCAGTCTCCTTTCTCCAGCTTCACCTGCATCGAGGAAGCGGAAGGCTCGCATAATCCGCAAGCCATCCTCTCCAATCCGCTCATTAGCATCGCCAACCGCTCTGACGACCGAAGCATCGAGATCATCACGTCCGCCGAACGGGTCGATTACCTCGCCAGTCCTCGGATCCATCGCCATCGCATTGATTGTGAAATCTCGGCGCGACAGATCTTCGACAATATCGTCACCGAACTCGACTTCGTCGGGCCGGCGACCATCTCCATAGGTGCCATCGCTGCGCAGGGTCGTCACCTCCCATGAAGGCTCAACCTGCGCAGCAGAATCAGCCTGCCAAACCCCATCGTCAGGAAGTACTAGGACGGTGCCGAAAGCAGCACCAACAGGCACCGTCCGAGCAAATAACTCAGCAATTTGTGCCGGCCGAAGCGTAGTAGCAATATCCATCTCGCCCGGATTGAGGCCGGATAGAGAATCTCGAACCCAGCCGCCGACCACCCATGCATCCCCCTCTGAACACAAGCGATCGAGCACCCACCGGTCGGCGGCACTCAGTCGGCTCAGCAGGTCGGCCATGGGCCGTCTTCACGCCGTCTGTCCATCAATCCGTCGGGACGCAATTCAGGTTTGACGCCCAACCTAGATGCTTTCGGCAAGCATCAGACATATTCGTGAAGTCCTTTTGCGATGGGCATGGAGGTAGAGTTGGTGCCGTTGGAGGTGCTTCGCCCACACGAGCAAATCATCGAACGCAAGGTCGACCAATTAGAGCGAATGACACATCGCTGGAATGCTTACACTAAACCCCTCCTTCTTGACAGGACAACCGGAACTATCCTCGACGGACACCACCGCTATCATGTCGCGCAGCGTATCGATTTGCAATGCGTTCCGTGTGTTTTGATCAACTATCTTGAGGATGACTCAATCGATCTTGATCTTTGGCCGAATTCGGGGCGTGACTCTATCTCTAAGCAGGATGTCGTCGATGCCGCTTTGTCAGGGGAATTGATGCCCCCTAAGACGAGTCGGCATCGCCTCTCTGACCACTTGCCGCCGATTGCCATACCTTTGTCTCGGTTGAGGCAACCAGCTTTCGAAAACTGAACATTCTCTGTTCAAGCGGATAGTTCGCTGAGTAAGTTATTCGCCGAGGAAGCGATTAGCACATCTTCGTATTCTGTGAGCGATTTTACAATCTCAAGAGTCGAATCAGGGACAGGGCGGCCAATCATGTCCTCGATGAGCCGCGAGCGAAGTTCGGGACTTCTTGACTCATCGGAGAGTAAGGAATCACGCAGAGCGGCTGCTTCTGCGTTCCGCTCACCCCTGAGAATTCTCTCGAGCAATGATTCCGAGGCCTCGGCTCGGAGTTGGGATGGTAATCCATCGACGGATGCCCAATCCGCTCGGCGCAGGGTTTTGGCGAAGCGGCTGACGAATGCGGTATCGGAATCACCAATCCAATCGTTCAGTGATTCAGGGGAGTCGGCGATGAGCAATGCGGCGATTCGCGCTTTTGTCTCGCCGGTTGAGGTGCCGCCGAGTTCGGCGAGGCGAGTACTCTGATTTTCTGAAAGTGGCGTATCACTCTCCTCGATGATTCCTAGAGTTGCGTTTCGAACAGCTTCGGAATCATCGTTCAGAAGTCTCAGAAGTAAACCTTCATCGACTTCTTCTTGCTTCGATAATCGAATTACTGCGGACTTACGAATCGCTCTATCTGTCGACTCAAGCCCAGCATTCACCGCGCCCTCGTCTAGATCCATTCGTGACTGCCAAGCCGCCAATCGAATGCTTGGATCATCATCCGAGCAAAGTCCAGTTAGGACTGCTAATCCAGCCTTATTGGCACGATTGGCGATGCGAGCGGCTAGCAAGCGTCGCGAGTCCTGAGGTGAAGCGGCTAGTCTCTCAATAAGTGCGAGATCCTTACTCGCTGCCCAACGATCGATTGCCTCCATTGCCTTCTCTCGGAACCATGGGTCCTGATCCTCTAGCAACTTGATGAATCCACCGAGGGCCTCAGAATCATCCAGCTCGAACAAAAGCCGAACCGCTCGACGGCGCTGGCGCACATCGGAATGATTCAACTTCGCCAGCGCAGGTCTGACACTCATCGTCCTCGGCACCAACGAGGTTGAGATGAACACTCCGCCCGTGCAAACCCTGCAAATCGATTCGGATTCCAACCCGTTGGCTCAAGGAATGAGGTCTTCATGCCCGCCAACCATCGGCGGTTCATCATCATCCCAATCACCAGGAGACTCGAGGTCGATGGAGAGTAGTTGCCCGAATAGAGGCCACATCGGCTGTAACCATTCCATCTCTGCCATCAACAATTCAAACACCGGATGTTCGACGAGGTCATCCTCCGTCGCATCCTCGTCGAGAGGCGGGATGTCTGCAGGCATCCCGCGCAGAGATTCCACCAATTCCTCAATCCTCGAAACTGTTTCATCGTCGATCTCCACGAGTTCAACGATGATGTTGATTGCATCTTCGATATGGTCAGCGAGAGAGTGTGGATTGAGTGGTCCGCGCTCGTCCTCAGAGAGGTCCATCGGCCCGAACACCACACTTCCCAACTCAGTGTCTAACCAGTCATCTCCCTGCCTCTCTCGCTTGAGAAGAATCTGCTGGATTGGCCCACCGAACGGCCCGAGTACGAATCCACCTTCTTCGACCATCCCAGCAACAGTCAGTGGAATCTCTTTCACAGCTCCAGTAATCAGCACGCGGTCGACTCGGCGAGCGAGTTCGTCCGCGTCGTCGAGTGCTTCCACTGGCAGCGCTCGAACCAAACCCTTTGAGTCATGAAATTCGAGGCGCTCGGACGTGTGCTCAAGCACCGCCGCATGCGGCTCGACAACAGTAACCATCCCGCTCTCGCCAACCAAATAATCGATGAGAGCGGCAAGATAACCTCCCTTTGCCCCGATAAGAAGGACGTGTTGTCCAAGTCGTAGTTCTAGGTGGTGAAGTAGCGTAGCAATCATGTGAGGGGCAGAAATCATCTTTGCAGCATCAAATTCTGTAATCAAAAAGGGCACAGGTCGATCACGCCAAAACGCATCTAGATCGAAATCGGTAAACGAACCAACATACACTTGCTGCATCGCTTCTTCGACCTCAGAGTCTAATGGAACACCGCTCTTTCGCAGCCGCTCCAACAGGTCTTGCAAGGGGTTCAACGACTCACCACGAGCAGACTTTTCCACCACCAATCATTTGAACACGTCGCGCCCGCGTTCTGTCTCAGGGCCCGTGGTCTAGGGGTTATGACGTCGCTCTTACAAAGCGAAGATCACCGGTTCAATTCCGGTCGGGCCCACCAAATAGGACACAATTGATGCTAATCTTTGATTTTGTGGACCGATTCAATTTCAGTTCTAGAATCGGGTGAAAAACTCGGCTTTGGGCCTGTGAAAGAATCAAGAAGGACAAGGCGAGCGAGCAAATGTGGTCGAAGAGACTGCCGCGCTCGCTTCGCGGCTGAGCCGGAGACTCCGGAAGCGGGGCTGGAGCGTTGCTACTGCTGAGTCTTGTACCGGTGGACTGCTCGCTTCCACCTTCACTGATATCTCCGGCGCAACCAATTGGTTTGACCAAGGTTGGGTCGTCTACAATAACGAAGCAAAAATGCGCGAATTGGGCGTCGAAAAGAACGCTTTTGACAAGGGCGAGGCTGGCGCTGTCTCGCACCAGGTTGCTCTACAGATGGCGCGTGGCGCTCGACATCGCTCCAATGCTGAGGTGTCTGTCGCTATCACTGGCATAGCCGGCCCTGGTGGTGCAACCCCGAAAAAGGAGGTCGGATTAGTTCACGTTGCTGTTACCGCGGGTGATCAATTCCTCGTTCGCCGCCGTGATTTTGGTGAGAACGATCGATTGGACAACAAGAAATCATTCGTTTCCTTCGCCCTACGCTTGACTCTCGAACTCCTCGACAGAGTCGATGCCGATGATGCGCGTCTAGCGGAGTTGGAAAGCCGAGAGGAGAATGACCAGCAGGTCGACACATCGAGCATGGATCCGAAATCCGAGCAATGGGTTGGAAGTTTGTCTTGGGCTGATGATGAGACCAAGACAGTCGCTGCAGAGATCAAGAGAGTCGATCTTGCCTCATTGACAGATTGGGATGAGTAATCCTCTCTCGACTCGGCTCTATGAGCCGGAACGGGCGATATCATCATGAGCGGTCCGATATGACCTGCAGCGGATGACCGGTGAGACTTGGGCAGAAAGGAGCCGTGCTCTTGCTGCTGCAGGCCTCATCGTCATGGGTCAAGAGGCGAAGAACAAGATTGAGGATCTACCCAGCCTCTCTCCACTCATCGAGGCCGCAGCCGCCAGTGAAACAAGACTTCTGACTGGCCAGGTTATCGACGAGTTACTGGCATTCGTCACTACCGAGGCAACTATCGAAGCCAGCTCGCCAACTCCCCTTGCTCCTCCGATTACCCAAACTCTCCAAGCCACGTTGGCGCGTCCTGAGACCGGCGAGGTCATCGGTCGAACAATTGCTCCAGTCTCCTCAAGCGAACCCGCACCTCCACCTCGTCCGCATGGCCTCGAACACTACCGATTGGAAGACTTCCCAATGCAAGCTCGCGATGTCGATGCAGAGATTGAGATTCACTTCGACATCACTGGCGCATCGAAGACGGAGGGCAAGATGACCGACATACGTTCATTCTTCTCCGACCGCCTGAAACAAATCCGCAATCTAATGATTACAGGCGGTGCCTTGCCACGCCGTCCAGTCAGCGTTGCTGAGGCGTGGAGAAACAGACAACGGCATACATCGAAAGATTACGAAATCACTCTGGTCGGACTCGCTTCCGAATCGCGCTGGACTCGTTCTGGCAATCTCAGCTTCGTCCTTGAAGACGAGACTCAGAACATTCAGTGCTCTCTCAGACCGCCCACCGGAACAGCCCCCTTGCATCCAGCGGTGGACGGTCTGATGAACGATGATGTAGTTGGAATCAGCGGTCATTTCCTTCTCGGAGAGAGAAGCCCTCGTTTCATGGCATCAAACATTCACCTCCCTCCGATGAAGCAGCATTCGAAGGCGACCGCTAGTGCAGATAGAGCCGTTTCAGCGGCGTTCCTTTCAGACGTTCATGTGGGTTCGAAGACCTTTCTGGGGCCGCAGTGGGAGAAGATGATTCAGTGGTTCAATACCGACCCTCTGGCAAAGACTGTGAAGTATTTCGTTCTGAGTGGAGATGGGGTCGATGGAGTTGGAATCTATCCGGGTCAAGAGCGCCATCTTGCGATTACTGACCTTTTTGCTCAATATGGCGAACTCGCCCGCCTCCTCGAAGGCCTCCCCGACTGGGTAGATGTGGTCATACTTCCAGGAAACCACGATGCAGTTCGGCCCGCAGAGCCACAACCTGCGTTGGATCCTGAGGTTCAGCAGGATTACTCGGACACCGTTTTTGTTGGAAATCCGTGTGATTTCAGTTTACACGGTGTCCGTATCCTCTCGTATCACGGCAAGAGTATCGACGACTTCGTTGCCGGACTTCGCTCAGTGACTTACTCACAACCCGAGATGGCCATGCGAGCGATGCTCGAGAGGCGTCACCTCGCTCCTTCTTGGGGCGGCAAGACCCCTCTCTCGCCTGAGCCGGAAGATCGCATGGTAATCCGCCAGATTCCCGACATTTTCGTCACGGGGCACGTTCATGGGCACTTTGTCGGTAATCACAAAGGTACAACAATGGTTCACTCATCGACTTGGCAAGATCAGACAGATTACCAGCGTATGTTAGGATTCCAGCCGAAGCCTTGCATTTTGACTGTGATAAATTTGCATACGCATGAATCGGCTTCGATTCCGTTCGCGTGAGAGTTGTTTAGCAATCTAATCCTAATCAGTTGGATGGAAAAGGCTCTCCGAAGATTGGCAGCCATATGTCTCGCAGGTCCTTGCCTTCGACGATGGGTACTTCGGCTGCAACAAATGCATCGGATCCACGATCAGAAGCTGGATTGAAGCCGACGAAGCGCGAGCCGGGAATCATCATTGAGAGGTCCGGTCCGGAATCACCCACCGAGACGATGTGAGCAGGATCGATTCCGTTGATTTGAGCAAGTTTCTTGACCATTGAGCCCTTATCGTGCGAATCAACAACGGTTGGCTTAGCGCCAACGAGCCAGCCCGCGTCGTCCCATTCGAATCCATTTGCTGCCCAATCATCGACCTTAAGCATCTGAGCGATTGAGCCGATGAGAAGGTCAACTCCGGATGAAACGATGGCAACAAGGATGCCACGCGCTTGCAGTTCTCCGACGACTTCACGAGCGCCCGGCATCAATTTGATTCCAGAGTAGCAGCGCATGATTTCGTCACGATGAATGAAGGGCTGAACTTCGCGCCACATCCGAAGGTCGTCCTCGACGAACTCCTCGTCGGTGATTTCCTTGCGAAGGAACTTGGCGAGCATTTCAGAATTCTCGGTACCGAAATATTCGTGGATATTTTGCCATGATGAAGCATTGTTGGCGAGTACTCCATCACAGTCGAAGGCAACGGCTCTGACCTCATGCATGTTTTCTATTGCAACTCGCTAAGCGTTTAGATTCTGCGTGCGACGAAAGTGCGAACTGACTCGCAAAGGGTTGGATTCATTGCCTTCGGTACTTTGGGTTCAACATGGCCGAAGATACCGCGACTGATCTCGCGATTAAGGTGAAGATGCTCTTCTTCGGCCCACTTGCCGAGAAGATGGGCGAACGCGAGATCGAAGTTGCCCTGCTTCAAGGATCGAGCGTTCGGGACCTAATGGACCGATTTCGACTAACCCCCCTTCTTGATAGTGGCCTGCGCGTGGCTGTGAACGATGAAATCGGGCCCGATATGGATGCACCCTTGGCTGATGCATCAGAAGTGGCATTTCTACCACCGGTTTCTGGTGGTTGAGGCATATTCGCTGCCTAGGTGGCTGCTGTGCCGAAGCCTTTGAGTGAGGATGGCCACACCTCGATGCGAGCGACATGGCATTTGGCACGACTGAACTAGTCATCATCGGCATCCTGGCAATCTTCCTCTTTGGAGCAAAGAGGATTCCCGAACTCGCCCGAAATATGGGTCAAGCAAAGGGAGAATTTCAGGCTGGAATGTCCGAGGTAACATCTCCTTCCTCGGCTGAGGCGGACATGGATCGCGGCGGTGTTACTGAAGAGGTCGCTGCTGAGCCTGACACCGATGAGAGTGAATAATCAAACTCTGAGAGTATCTCATCGCTTCTTCTTCAATCGTAGTGCTGCGCCGCAATCGGGGCACTCTCCGTAATGTCTGCGGCGCTGATTTGGTGAATTTGGAGTAGGCTGCTCAGTACCACAACCAAGGCACCTGAGCTCCCAAGTCCAAACATCTGTAATTCCAGTCTCACCGACCGCCTGCCATTCAATTCCAATGGCGGCAGCAATATTTTGCATTCGATAATCATCTGTAACGAGAATTGCCGACTTTTCGAAGGCTAGTGCCACCAAGGCTAGGTCGATGCCCGACAGTCCGCTCATATCCCCACTCTCGCGAGCGGCCTTAGCAGCCGATTCCAGCGAATCTCCGCTCGGCTCAGTGAATACCAATCCAAGACCATCAATAATCGCGGCCCTATCAGGCGAAATTCGCTGTAATTCTTCCTCTTGCGCGGCGACTACCAAACCTCCGGAGAGTTCGGGCAATGGCCAACCGATGAGGGCGGAGGTGTCGAGGACGCGTGCTCCGGTCACAAAGCCGGGTGAGCGCGCTGGCCTATCAGGGGTGGGGTAGCGGCTCGGAGCTTGGCAGCGGGCGGCAACCTTCATCCCGAAATGGACGGAGGAAGCAACTGTGCAGGACATCGTACCGCAGGACATTGTTGATTCGGCTGTCGAGTGGGCCGATGGCCTAGGATACCTCGGATTGGCTATACTTTCCGCCACCGAGGCAGCCCTGCAACCTGTTCCGCCGGACCCACTCGTCTGGAGCATGATTCTTGATGCCGACAGCGGCGTAGTCGTCGCAACGATTGTCCTCGTAGCTACAATGTCCAGTGTAATCGGAGCACTGATCGGTTATGCCATCGGGATGTATGCTGGAGGATGGGTGCTAGAGAGATTAGTATCCGATTCCACCATCGCTCGCCTCAACATTCTGGTTGAGCGATACGGCGTCGCGGGTATTTTCATCGCCGCTGTCTCTCCGATTCCATACAAGGCTCTAGCATGGATTGCTGGTGCCGGAAGAATGGATTTGAAACTCTTCGTAGCAGCAGGGATTTTTGGGCGCGGTTTACGCTTCGGAATTCCTGGTGCTCTACTCGGAATTTATGGCGATACAATGCTCGATTCACTAAATTGGATGACTTTCAGCCTCGCCGCAATCGTTGGTCTAGCGATTGTAGTCCCAGCGGCTCGTTGGTGGAATAGCCTCCTCGATGAAGAGGAATGAGTTATTTTCAATCTTGACAAACACGACACCCCACGCGTCTTATACCGCGTACGAGGCTCTGATTTCATCATGGGAGGAGACTCGGGGCACTTCGATGTGACAGTTCGGGCATCTCTCGTCGTCGGACTTTGCTTCGCCCTAATCGCATCTTTTTCGATGCCAGCGATGGCTGACTCTCACACTCAGAATGCTGAGGCCATTTGGGTCAAGAACTCACAAGGTTTGTGGTGTTTGGAGGACTTGTCTTCCCAAGAAATAGTCTTCGTTGAGCCGGTTGCAGGAGTCAGTCTGCACCCGATTGCCGGGGCCAAGGTTCTGGTTACCTTCACGACTGATCAAGAAGGGGTTTGGACCGTATATTCTGAGACTCTTCTATCCATGACGGGTTCTTCTCCAGATTCTATTGACGGAGGAGAAGGTAGCGAGACTGGTGATTCGGGAAGTGAAAATGGAGATGTCGGAGTATCGATTTCGATGCCGACGAATTTTGTCGCCCCACTCATTGCAATTATCGGGGCGTTGGTGCTGACTCTTGGCTTGGCTACGACTGCAGACGAGCCTACTCGCGCTCGAGTCACCGCCTCGCTTGGGCGCTTTTCTGACCTCTCTGTGACAGAGGGTCCTGGGACCCTAGCAGGAAATTACCAGAGAGGCCGAATCACCGGTTTCTTGACGGCCCATCCTGGATGCCACCTTTCTGGTCTAATTCGAGCTCTTGAATTAGGCAATCATCAGGCTGTGCATCACTTGCGAATTCTTGAGCAGGACGGCAAGGTTTGGTGCCGCAGAGATGGCCGACTGCTCCGCTATTACACCGAAAAAGTGAATCGGCATGCCGAGCTATCTCGACTACCACGGCCTGCCGACGTCAATCAACTCTCAGACGTGGCTTTGATGATACTCCGTTCTATCGCCGAGCAGGCCCCAGAATCTCGCTCCCCAACCCAGCGCGAACTCGCCACTGAACTCAAGACGAGCCAGCAACTCATCAGTCACCATCTGAGGCGGCTGGAGAATCAAGGTTTAATCAGCCGTGAGAGGCGAGGTCTACGAACGCGTCGAGTGCTGACAAACGAAGGTGAGAGAGTCTGGGAACGATTGCAGATTCCACCGGCCACATCCTGAGTTCTCAGCGCTAAATTTCACCTCCTAACCGAGGCTTATCTGACCTTCAACAATCGACTCTAAAGTGGTCAATCCAGATTTTCTCTGACTTTGACAAACGCGACACCCCACATCTCTCTAATAGCGTGCGTGAGACGCCTTGGTGATGATCAACAGTATGAATGCCCCAAACCGTCGTCGGATGCAGGTTGGAATTTTCCTCTCCGTGCTGATGCTATCCTCAG
>DAFD01000078.1:6360-15249 GCA_002497895.1 Euryarchaeota archaeon UBA175 | reverse complement strand
GGAACTGTCGACTTATCGATTGAGAAGGTACAAGAAATCCTTTACACATCTGATTATGCTCTAACTGACGAAAGCTTTTCTCGTGTTTTCATGTATAATGAATTATCAGGAATAACACTACCAATGACTGCAGAAGGACCAGCGATGGGAGGAGTTGTTGCCGATTGGGATGATGCATACGTTGCTTCACTATACGACATATCTGAGAATGATGCTGCGGCTGTACGCAGTTGGGTGAAGGACTTCATGTTTGAATCTGTAATTGGTTCTCTACTCGGATTCCAGTATGGAGCAAGCCCGTATACCACTCAACCAATTGAAAATTGGTTGTATGGGTGGAGCGATCCGGTACTTACAGGACTTTACGATGAAGAAAGTTCGTGGGTTAAACTAGAGACTAACATGACTTACTTTGGATCTCAGAATGAGGACAGACCTGATGGTCTGAGCACTGGAGATTACGACGTCTATGTGATGAGTATTGTTAATGATGAAACTCTTGGACAGAGACTGATGCAAGGATACACAAATTCTGATGGAGATGGACAGTGTGACTTCAAGTTGAATGCTGATGGCACTGTTGCAGATGCTGATTCAGATGGTGGTTATCCCTGTGATGAAGGAGAAATCTATGGTATGACCGAACACCTACCATGGCGCGCCCCTCACAGAGAGGCAGCAACATACGGACTTCTGACTGACAATATCGGTAACAGCAACACGGTTGTTGCTGGAACAATTGGAGGAATAGCTGACGCTGATGACTCATTCTCAGTTAATCTAGTAGGCTATTCTATTGCAGAGAGCGTACCTGGTGAAATGACTGATTTCAAGGGAATACCGATGCGCGAACACACCGTAGATTTGGACCCTGCTGAAAATCAAATACAGGCGAAATTAATTGCTTCCAATAGTTTCGTAGATGTCCTACCTGGTGCATTACCAGTTTACTTCGGATCTCATGTTGACATCAAGGTCGAACCAACAACAAATGTTGCAATGTATGGTAAGTCTGTATCTCGATTCTATCTAGACTTGAGAGGTGCTGGAATGACTAACCCTGACTTTGAGGCAGGAGATGCAAAGCCAGTATTCGAAATCCACACAGCATCTGAAATTGCTGATGAAGATGCTGAGACTTTCAAGTGTAAGGTTCTAGACAATATGGACCCAATGTACTGGACTGATTTCGGTGGAGAAGGTGACTGCGAACTTGAAGGAACCATGGTCATCGACATAGTGACCGCTGTGCTCTACATCGCAGGCGTCTCATTGTTGGTCTACGGAGCAATCGGCCTCAACGGCGCGAGATCCGAAGATGAAGATTGAGCCTGCCCGCCAAACACGCCGGCGACGGCGGTGGTTTGGCTAGTCGGCTTTGTTGAGGCACGGCCGGCTATGCCGGCCGGGCACGCGCATGCGCGAAGGGTTCAACCGTGAAGCAAGGAACGATGCGGGCGATGCACCGAGGGTCAACTAGGGGTACAGCACTGCTCGTGATGGCATTGCTGCTAACGGGATTGATGACTCCTCAACTCCTAGATGGCGAAGTAGAATCAGCACGATTTGAGTCGTCCGACTCCACAGAATCTTGCAACATCTGTATCAACGAAGTCATGCCAAATGCAGATGGATCAGATCAAGGTATTTTCCCTCAAGGCGAATGGGTGGAGTTGCTCAATACTGGACCCTCTGAAATTAGTCTAGAAGGATGGACAATTGTTGACGTTGGTGGCTGGACTCATCCGATTAATTCCAGCAGTTGGGTTGGATTTGAGGAATTAACAACCCCTTATTTCATCGAAGCTGGAGATTACGCAATAATCGCTGAGAATGAAATCGGAACTCTTCGTATCAATAATGGCGGTGAGACTCTATTCCTAACAGATAGCCAAGGTAATGTGGTTCACGAAGTAACAACCGGAGAGGCTTCAAACGGCGTTTCAAAGATACCATCAGATGGAGTTTCTGAATGGATTAATTCAGAACAACCAACTCCGGGTAGCGAGAATATTGGAGGAGATGGTGGTGGAGAGGATGACCAAGGTACTCCTGCCGATTTGACGAGAATTATGATGGTACCCGACGGAGCAGAAGTTACTGGTCTACACGTGAATTCTCTAGGGAATTTATTTGTCAGCTCTATGCATCCTGACGACCCTTACAAAGCCACGATTGGAGTAATCAATGGATTTGACTGGAATGACTTACCCGATGACATCCCAGAACTCCCTTCTTCTAGTAGCCAATCAGAAATCTGGCATGGCGTCAGAACATCTGTTGGAACCTATCAGGCCTTGTTGCAGAGTGGTGACAATCTAGGGAATGGAGAGGTTGCTGGTGGGATTTATGCAGCAGACGATGGAGAATTATTATTCACTAGCGAAAAGCCTGATTTCAACGCATTTGTTGCAACAAATTCGGGAGAAACTGAAGGCTATCTCTACTCAACATGGGAAAGTCGACCCGCAGGAGTTAGTCAACTTCACATTGAATGGAATAGTTTCGAAGGAAGCTGGGATATTCTGGGAGGGAAAATGCTTGATCTCAGTGGAATCAATGGAGGTTGGGTTCTATGCTTTGGTTCTTTGAGTCCATGGGGGACCCCTTTATTGTCTGAGGAATTGTATTTCTCTAATACTGTTGATTGGAATAATCCAAATTACAATTACCACGATGACCAACTAGAGTTGGCTGATTATCTAGGGGAGTATCCGAATCCATACGATTATGGCTGGATAATCGAGATGGATGATGCTGATACGAATGCTCCAACCTTGGAGAAGCATTTTGCGATGGGTAGATTTTCCCATGAGAATGCACAAGTCATGCCAGACAGGAAGACAGTTTACCTGTCTGATGATGAATACGGGACTGGACTCTTCAAGTTCATCGCAGATTCGCCAGGGAATTTAGACGCAGGTACTCTTTACGCCGCAAAAGTCAATCAAGACGCTGGGACAAATCCATCTACAACTGGATTTGATGTGATTTGGGTGGAATTAGCATCTTCAAACTCTGCTTCAATCCAAGGATGGATCGATGAATACGATGGAATTGGGACAATGGATTATGTCTCAGGTCAGAATTCGTATATTTCAGATGAAGAAATCAACGATTGGGCTGAACATACGCTCAACGACGATCTTGACGGAGATGGAAACATTGGATTCGCTGCTGACAATCGTGTAGCATTCTTGGAATCACGGAAGGCAGCAGCAGCTTTGGGTGCAACTGTTGAATGGAACAAGATGGAAGGTGTAGTATTCAACGAAAACGCACCTGACTACCTATACCTAGCAATGTCAGATATCAGGTATGATATGACCGATTCTTCAGGTGACATTAGACTATCAGAGAATAGGTGCGGATTGATTTACAGCCTAGAAATAGTAGACAATTGGGATGTAAATAGAATCGATCCCGTGGTTTCTGGAGGAACCTATTCATCCGGTCAATGTGATGTCAACAATATCGCAGGGCCAGATAATCTCGCAGTGCTCAATGATGGTAGCCTGCTGATTGCAGAAGATAGTGGTAAGCATAGCAACAACATGTTGTGGCACTGGCAGCCCCCATCACCCCCTTCTGACTGGGACAACGAATTTGATGTGAAATTCACTAGAATTATGCCCAGTGAAGTCCCAAATAGAGATAACGATTGGTTTGAGATTACAAATACTGGAGATGAAGAAGTTAGCCTGAACGGCTGGACAGTTGAAAGAATCCGTTCAACGACCCCATGGATTTCGAATTTCAATGAGTTGGTAATACCTGCAGGAGAATCGGTTGTCCTAACTGAGAACCCAGCAAATCTTCTCTCCGACGGAGGGATTGCCGCTTTGGATGGAAATGTCGTCATGAACAATATGCCATGGCTGGTTGATTCAGGAAGCTCATTGCAATTGAAAGCACCCGATGGAACTGTTGTAGATGCAATAGCCTTCGGAGGCGGGATTGCAGAAATCGATGGTTGGAATGGAGCCGCAATTTCAGTTCCAGGAGATGGCACTCCCGGTCTAATTTTGATGCGAGGGACCGGTTGTGGAGACTACCCAGACACAGATGCTGGATCAGATTGGGAATATAGATGGATTAGAATCGGTGCCTCGACTTTTTGTGATGGTGGATTTTTGTCCACCGAGATGGACTCCTCAGCAACCGCTTCTATCAGTCCAGAAACTGGATTCAATGATCTATTACACTGGATAAATCAAGCGGATTCATCAATCCATTTACATGTCTATCAGTCCATGAGCCCAGACCTGACCAATGCCCTATTGGAAGCGATTTCTAGGGGCGTTTCAGTAAGCATTCTTCTTGAAGAAGGAATCCTAGATGGTAGCAGTACGAAAAACAACCAACGTGGACACGCACAAACTCTTCACGATGCTGGAGCAACTGTTCTCTGGATGGATGATCCAAGCGTCATCAGTTCACCTTACACGTATATTCACAGCAAGGTATCGGTTAGAGATTCAGAAAGTGTATGGATTTCCTCTGGTAATTGGAAGGATTCTAGCTTACCACCTGATGGAATCGGAAATAGGGAATGGTCCGTAATCGTCAACTCTCAATCATTCGCAGAATTGGTATTATCGCGAATGGCATGGGATGAGAATCAGATGCATCTACACATTTCAGCTCATTCAAACAACCATGCTCCAACTTTTGATTGGGTGATGGAAGAGCCTAGCTTTGATGGGGAAATTACACCGCCAGTTTACCATTCAGGGCCATTCGATTTACGATTGATTACCTGTCCGGATGATTGCGTTGATGGGATAATCGAAATGATTGATTCTGCGGATACATCGATCGAACTTTCGGTTCAATATCTAGATCTAGATTGGTATTGGGGATTTGGCGAAAATCCAATTATTGAAGCAATACATTCAGCAGCGCTTCGAGGAGTTAAGGTCCGTCTATTGTTGAACGGATTTTACGTTGACCAAGATGATGAAATCAGAGATGCTGTACAAATGTTCAACACCGATTGGAATGCTACTCAAGGGCTAGACACAACTGCTAGAATTATGGCCTCATCTGATACGATTGTGAAACTACACAATAAAGGGGCAATAATCGATGGAGAGAGTGTTCTCGTTGGGAGTATGAATTGGGGCTCAAACGCAGCCTTGAGGAATAGAGAAATGGGAGTTTTAATTCACAATCAGGAATTGACTTCTGAGTACCTACAATCATTCGAAGAAGATTGGAATCGATTGGACAGTTTAACAGATTCAGATGGGGACTTATTACCCGATTTTTGGGAAATAGAACATGGATTAAATCGCCACTCGGCGGCAATACTTGGAACCGCATTGAGTGAACAATCACTTGATTTGGATGAAGATGGTTTGAATAATTTAGATGAGTACTTACTAGGAGGAAACCCCAATGATAGTGATACCGATGATGATTGTATTCTCGATGGTGATGAGCCAGCCTTCGCTCAATCAGTGATGCGTGCGCCATCAGCTTCGATGAATTCGAATGATGTCGACGATAACGGCGTAGCAGATGGTGTCCAATTCGGCTGCGATGATGGCACGGGAACCACCGATCCCGGAGATGGTGATGGTGGTTCTGATACTGGCGATGGCGATTCGAACAATGGTGATGACGACGATACAGGTGGCATCATCAATGTCCGTGAGAATCCCCTATCTGCTCCCGGAGCTAAGTTTCTTCTGGGACTGACACTTATCGCTGCGATTGCTCTTGCGGGCGCTGGACTGACTTTAGTCAAACGGCCACGGATAAGGACCGAAGAACGGCTAATCGATGATTCTGGTTACCGATTCGATGATGCCGATGCCGAGCGGGCGATACTCAAGGGTACACGCTTCGATGAAGATTCGGTCGATACTCGCGAGTGGACCGAAGGTCGCGACGATGGCGTTCATGGTGCCATTGTGTTGGATGGTTTCGGGTTTGAGGAACTTGACCGCGACCAAGTCCAATGGATGCTTGACAAAGGAATGAGCATCGAAGAACTCCGCGATGAACACGGCGAGGACGAGGCATGAGCGACCCGATTGGGCGTTTGGTCAAAGCGGTCGTGGACGGAACTCTAGCCGATGACGAACTCATTGAATGGTTACGAAATGTGTTCGAGAATGGACTCGATAGCGAGTCGACTATTCGGCTTACTGAAGCCATGCGCGACTCGGGCGAGGTACTCGAATGGCCGGCTGAATGGGCGCACCTCGTAGTCGACAAACATTCGACGGGTGGTGTCGGTGACAAGGTCTCGATTCCTCTGGCCCCCGCTCTTGCTGCTTGCGGGGCGAAGGTGCCTATGATTTCTGGACGCGGGCTGGGGCATACTGGTGGGACGCTCGATAAATTGGAGAGTATCCCTGGATTTCGAGTCGACCTAGAAACTGATGAGGTTCGTGCGCAAGTAGCAAAGATCGGTTGTGTGATGGTCGGACAGACCGATTCACTTGTCCCGGCCGACCGTCGAATGTACGCTTTGCGAGACTTGACAGAGACTGTGGCTTCGATTCCGCTAATCACTTCTTCAATCGTTTCCAAAAAGACTGCTGAAGGATTGTCCGCTCTGGTTCTAGATGTCAAATATGGTCGGGCGGCTTTCATGGTCGAGCGCGAACAGGCAGAGGAACTTGCACACTCGATGGCCGGGGCTGCCAACGGAATGGGCGTTGCTACCTCAGTTGTATTGACTACGATGGACCAGCCCCTGGGCTGCGCTGTAGGAAACGCTCTGGAAATTGTCGAGAGTGTCGAGACTCTTTGCGGTCGTGGTCCGCACGATTTGGAGGAACTGGTTTGCGTCCAAGGAGGGTTGCTACTAGCCGCTGCTGGCTTGGCCGCAGATATGGAGGAGGGCGCGCTGAAAATCCACGATTCTCTGAATGATGGCAGCGCGCTTGCGTGCTTCCGTGCGATGGTCGAGGCTCAAGGTGGAGACACTTCGATCCTCGAGTCCGATTACGCACTCCTGAGCGGACTCGGTCTGCTCGATGAAACACTACTCTCGACCGAGGTCTTCGCAGAAGCCACTGGAATGGTCGCTGATATCGAGGCGATGACTGTGGCTCGGGCATGCCTCGAACTCGGTTCCGGCCGACGCGCTCTTGGCGACGAAATCGACCACTGCGTCGGCCTAATCCTCGAGGTTCAAGTAGGCGAATCTGTCGAAGAAGGTGACCCACTGCTCGTCATTTACCATAGGGGCGAATTGCCTGCTGGCCTATCCGAATCATTGGCATCAGCATTCATTTTGAGTGAGGGGGAGATTGAATTGCAATCACGAATCACGGACATTATCAGGTGATGTTGTGCGGCTAGGTCATATCGACCAGATGAAGGCGATTGCAATCCTATTCATGGTTGAAGTCCATACGGCGGCAATCTTGCCACCTGAAGGCATCGGTGTTGGTCATCCCGCTGCCTTTGTCGCCGCAGCTTTCGGAGGAATGGCCGCACCCCTCTTTGTTACTGTCTCAGGCTGGGGAATGCATCGAGGGGCAAAGAAGCGCTTTGCCGATGGATTGGCTTCACGCGCGTGGGTCGATTGGGTTCTACCGCGCGTTCTGGTACTCACTGCCTGTCAAATCCTCGTCAATATCTTACTCGCCGCTGAGCGTGGCGGACGCTTCGAGTGGCACACTCCTGGGGTCTTGACACTACTAGCATTGGCGGCGATTGTTGCACCACTCATCGCGCGCTTACGTGTTGAGAACTTGATTGGATTATTCGCAATTTTCGCCATTACGCCATTGCTCGTTGGCGATTTGAACGGATCTGATCTGAGTTGGTTTGAGCGCGTCGATGCGGCCGGAGCAAGTGAGTGGTTCCAGCGTTTGTTAGTCAACGGCACTTACCCCGTCTTGCCATGGTTTGCATTATCGACACTGGGGGCAATACTCGCTGAAAGCGAAGAAAATCAAAGACTCAGGTTGGGAATTATTCAGATGGGAGGATTCGTCCTCCTTGCCAGTATCATTCTCTCGGTCAGAAATGGAACAGCTTGGGCACTGACTGAGGGAGACGCGGTTCTGACCTTCTTCCCCGCATCAGTATTCTTCGTCTTCATCACAACAATGTTCGTTTTTATTGCACACGAAGTGCTGCTGCTAAATGCCCAACGCGGATTCATCAATCTCTCATTCATCGAGGCATCAGGACGTCTGACATTGACAATTTACGTCCTTCACTTCGCAGTCCTCGGCCTCGCCGCATCCTACATGATGGGGCAACCAAGACTAGCCGTCATCCCAGCTTTCACAATCACTTTCGCCCATACACTGGCTTGGATACCATTAGCAAACCTGCATCAGAAACACTGTCCAAACTTCAGCCTCGAAGCCCTGCTTCGCCGTCTAAGCAATTGAACCATCGTTAGAGAAGAGACCAGTGTCAAGTCGACGTAGTCCAACTCACTGGCCCGAACCAGGTGTCTCGCTCCTCATTCGAAGCCTTCACCCGTGCGTAATAGGTAGTTCCGCTCGATAAACCGGTGACCTCATACTCACCCCAACCGACTTCGGAATCTCCGAGATTTGCGTTATTTCCCCAGACCCAAGATTGGTTGCCCATATCGGTGGTTCCCCAGTAGAGCGTAAGGGTGGTGTTGGTGCCGTTATCGTAGGTCTCCCAAGCAAAGTCGGCGGTGCTCGAAGTAGTGCTATTGGCACCGATATTTCGCAGCATGGCATCGTAAACGAAATATTCTCCTCGCAGTGGGTCATCGACCCAAATTGGAAGATGAGAAAGAGAGTCAAAGGTGTCCTGAGTAAGTGGGAATCCCCAAGCAGCGTGATACGGCGCTAAGTTGTATCCAGTAGCGTTAGAGAGGTGCATTACCCATGCGTTGAACTCCTCCGTATCGCCTACAGGAACTTCGGCGGAGGGCAA
>DAFD01000078.1:3691-5954 GCA_002497895.1 Euryarchaeota archaeon UBA175 | reverse complement strand
ACAGACCAGTTGGCGATGTTTGAGCCGTCGTCGAAGTAATCGCGCATACGCGACTCTCGCTGTGCTGGGTCCACCGCTCCGTGACCCTCTACCCCAACCAACTCCTCCATCAAATAGACGCTCGCGAAGTTGCATCCAGTCTCAGTGGTTCCTGGAAGAGTAGAAGGCATCCACTGGTGATTATGACCCAATTCGTGGAACATACCCCAATCGCCGTTCTCTGACATGTAGGATGAATTTACCACACCAGCAACGCTCAGGTCATGCGCCATGAAAGGATATCCAGAATGCATCCACCCAGCAGAAATCTGGGCATCGAAGACCGCCCTCTCGACTCGAGGCCACGGCAGGTAGCCGTAGAGCTCATGCTCCATCTCGAGTGCTTGATCCCACCAATCCATCAATTCAGTCGGATTATTCAGGTTTCGAATTTCGGAAGTTGGCACAGTCATAATGAAATTATTAGAGACCAACTCGGTCCACGGAGCTGGATTATCTCTCTCGGAGTATATCCACTCAAAGTCGGATGTTTCGCCGAGCACAAACATAGGCGCCCTTACCGCCCCGGAAATCGTCATGTCGAATTCGCCGAATTCTGAACCAGCAGGTATAGCAGCATATATCGGTCCACCAAATGCGTTTCCTATCTCAGTGGTGGTGTTCTCAATCCACCAATACCTGTAAATCTTCGAATGCCTCTTGATGACGTCTTTGCCCCAAAGCCCATCTGTATGCGCACCAATCAATATCCAGAATCCCAACTCAGACACATCTTGGCTCACTGACACTGTGATGACCTCGCCAGGAGGGGCATAGAGACCGGTGGACATTCGAAGGCTACTACGTGCACCCGAATAACCAAAATTCGAAGGAAGTCCAGGTTGGGTGCCGTTAATTGATACTGTTCGAGATATCCTAGTTGCATTGGAAGGAACCTCTCCTGGAAACTCAGTATGACTTGGATGGACGGGTAACTCGTCAGCGGGAAGGTTCTGGGTGAGAGCTTCCTCCAGCCTCAGAATCACATCGGCCACTGGGTCAGCACCTAGTTCATGACCAGTCGAACTCCACAAGGTGCTGTATGGGATAACAGTCCATCCAGTGGAGTTGACCAACTTCCTGAGAGGAGTCCAGAATTCCAAGAAGTCCAGAGGAACGATTACAGTGCAATCGGAAATTGAGGAGTAAGCAATTGCAGCTTCCTCTTCCGTCAACTCAATTCCGTCGACTCTGTCTGCAAAAATTCCCCTAATTGCATTATGTGGAGTATACATCAAGTCCGGAATCTCAAAGTCGATGTCGTTGTATCCCCAATCTGAAGATACCATCAAACCGGTTATCTTGGAAATCTTGTTTCCTGGGTAATTATGTGGAACGTCACTGTTTGAGTATGACCAGTACCATGCGTGACCACCCATTATCACTCCACCTCCGCCAAGTAGGAACTGCTCTATGGCCAAGTTGTCATCGTCATCGTGTCCGTTCCAGAACTCATCTAGCAGGCAATCCACCTGAGAGAGGTCATCGGGAGTTACTGAAAGATGAACAGAATGCCCCTCCGCCTGAAGTTCGTCCTCCCAGTGATCAAATCCAGCGCCATAGGCTAGACCAACATTTGCTGCCTCTCCGCAGACCCACTCTACTGCTCTGAAATTGAATTCGTGATTCTGTGTGACCCAACTCTCATGTCCGAGACCAATCATCTTTCCTCGGCCGACGTGGCTAGCAGCTACGACGGTAGAGTCTGTCGTGTCCCGACCTAGAGGGAACGACCATTTTCCTATGGGAAGAATTAGTGATGACCATCCACCCCAATCCGCGTCGTCCAGGCCACTTAGCAACTCACTCTGATCTGCGCGTAAATCGTGGACTACAATCCAGATGTTGAGTCCGACTGAGCCGCCAGTATTGTTGGCCCAGATTGTGAACTCGGTCCAATCTATATTGTGGGTGGGAGTTCCTTCTATGCTACCGTTCGCAATTATCACAAGTCCGTCAGGAAGTGCAGGTTCAATCTCCCACGAATCGATTGCTGGACCATTATTCGTCACAGCGATGAAAGCGCTCTCGTTTGAAGCGAGGGCGTATTCGGTCTGCGCCCAAGAAATTAGGTCGGGGGCGAGACTCGTGATGCGGATTCTGAATGATGTCGAGGCCGAGCCTCCCGTATTATTGGCCCAGATTGTGAAGCTTGACCAATCTACCTGAAGGTCTGTAGCGGTGCCGCTGATAGTGCCATTCGTAGAATCGAATGTGAATCCGG
>DAFD01000078.1:0-3300 GCA_002497895.1 Euryarchaeota archaeon UBA175 | reverse complement strand
AATCTCGTCGCCGATAGTCAAATCGTATTCGTCCGGAGTGTAGATTAGGTTTGAGACTGGAATATCGACTACGCTGATGAGAACGTCGACTGAAATCGACCCGCCCGTATTTGTCGCTGTGACACGATGAGGAGTCAGGGATTGGACGGTCGTTGGAGACCCACGGATTGAGCCGTCGGCTTGCAAAAGTTGGAGGCCGTCAGGCAATGGAGGTTCTACCGACCACGAGACGATTCGTCCACCAGTTGTGATCGGAACAACCTGAACGTCATCGCCGATGCTCAGAATAAATCGGTTACCCCCATACCCCAAACCCATCGGCGCTTCGTGTAGCACGATGATTCGAATTGCAGTTTCGACCGAACCACCCTCATTGGATATGGTAATCGTGTGGTTAGAGTCGCCCAATTGAGTCGGTGAACCATCGATTGAACCATCTGCTAGCAAAGAAATACCATCGGGAAGACGAGGGTCAACCGACCAATAATCAGGCTCTCCTCCGGATATTGATGGAGCGGCGAGTTGGCATTGATGGCCCAATTCACAATCCAGAATTGACTCGGCATAGGTAATTGACTTCGGACCCTCAATTGTCACTTCTAGGTCTATCCAAGTGCTAGTCGAACCGACAGCGTTCGAAGCCACGATGGTGTGTCGGATCTCTATTGTGGCTTCGCTAGGAGAACCGGAGATGACACCACTCTCTCGATCAAAGGATATTCCTTGAGGGAATGGAGGATTAATCACCCAAGTATCGGGGCCATCCCCGACAAATGATGGAGTTAGAGCCTGCATTTCCTCGCCGACGTTAAGCGATATACTCGAGATACCATAGGACAATTGTTCTGGCCTCTCCATCCACCTACATTCATCTCCAGTGAAAACCTCGTCTTGCCGACAATCTTCCTCAGTCACTGGATCGACTATACAATCTGGATGATTCGGCTGCTCGGCGCAATCGAGAATGTCAGGGAGTTCTTCTGAAGGTTCGAAGAGTCCCATACAACCCGAGCTGCACATCAACGCGGTGAGAAGAATTGCGACCTGCGCCCGCGTCGGCATGTACGACCACCTTTGGTGGTCGGCAATAATCCTGTTCCGGATTAGAGTCCGGGATAAGCAGGACCTTGTTCGAGTGCGTAATGCACTGTTTGGAAGCGAGATTTGAACTCAGCCACGTCGGCTCGCACGCTAGCAGTATCGTCTTCTTCGATAAGCGCGCGGCTGAAGAAACGGGCGACATCTTGCATCTCGTCCATACCCATTCCAACACGCGTGAGCTCAGGCGTACCGAGGCGTAGCCCGCTCGGGCCAGACATTGCCTTGGTATCACCAGGAAGCATGTTCATGTTGGTGATTATTCCACAATCTTCGAGCGTGCGGGCTGCTCGCTTTCCAGCACCTGAATCGGCTCCACCATGCCGAGTCAAAACTTGGTGGCTCGATGTGTAGCCTCGCTCCTCGGCGAGTACATCGAATCCTTCCGCCGCCAATGCTGCACCAAGCGCCTTGGCATTGGCAACGATGTCACGAGCGTAGTCAGCTCCGAAGGCCTCGAATTCTGCCAGAGCGACAACCTTCCCGGCGACGTGATGAAGATGGTAAGATGAACAAACGCCAGGGAAGATGGCATTGTTCAATTTCTTCTGAAGGGCTTCGTCCTCAGAATCACTCAGCACGAAGCCTCCTTGAGGGCCGGGGAATGTTTTGTGACTCGACCCGGTCATTACATCCGCGCCCTCTTGCAAAGGATCCTGAAACTGGCCTCCAGCGATTAATCCAAGCACGTGCGCACCATCATACATCACCTTCGCACCGACCTCGTGGGCGGCATCGGCCATCTCCTGCAGAGGAATAGGGAACAGAATAACGGATTGGCCGAACAAAGCCAACTCGGGCTCCTCCTCACGAATCAAAGCGCACGCAGCATCGACATCCGGTTCCATGCGAGCCTCATCCCAAGGATAGGTCACGAGGTTGAGTCCACGCATCCCAACAGCACCCATCGGATGGTGTGAAATGTGTCCGCCATCAGCCGTAGAAACTGCTGTAATCGTATCACCGGGCTTAGCCAACGCCTTCAGCGCACCCATATTCGAAACGGTTCCTGAAATCGATTGAATGTTGGCGAATCGGCAACCAAAAACACGTCGGGCCGATTCGATGCCGATACTTTCAATCGTATCAAAATCGTCACATCCCTGATAGTATCTCTTCCCTGGAAGACCTTCCGCGTATCGACCGTGAAGGTCCCCTTGAATGGCTTTGGCAACTAACGGAGAAAGGATGTTTTCGCTTGCAATCATTGGTATGGAATCTCGGTAATGTCTGCCCGAGGCCGCACTCGCAACCTGAACTGCTTCGACCTGTTTCCGTGGGTCCATGCGTCATGCTTCTGCTCTCGGTCAAAGAGTCTGACGGTCACTCACCCTCGCGTGTTTCTTGCGACCTCGCCTACGAGAGTTATTTCAATCGCAGCGCTCTTGGCAAGCCATGACCCGCACCGCGAAGCCTCTGACTCTCCTCATCGCCCTCCTCCTTCTCATGACCTCTCCGACCGTGCTTGCGGACGATAGCGATGGTGACGGTGTCGACGATTCAATCGATGATTTTCCGAACAATGCCTGCGCTGATACAGACACCGACGGAGACGGATTGCCCGATTCTGTCGTCTCCGGCTGCACCTCAAATGTGGTCGTTGCATACACCTCCTTCGAAGACCCATTCACAGTTGACAGTGTGAAATACACAGATACTGGTGACGAAAATTCTGACCGATACCTTTGGAATAATGCCAATGAACCTCATGTCGCGCATAATCAAACAACTGGGAATGAGATGGGATTCACCCTGTATTACGAGTCTAATGGAGGAGTTGGATTGACCGATGGAGATTATTTCGGTACGGTCAATTACACAGGTACAGTTGGTAATTTCTCTGAGGGAGATCAAGGTTACCAGATGTCCGATGTGGACGGGATAACTACGCTCGCGCTAGAACAAGTGACTGCTGATTCATTGAGCCTTGACTTATTCCTACAGGACACAGGATACGAGACCTCGAGCCCGGTGGATTATCTGATTATCCGTTGGGTTACTTCGACAACCTCTTCAGACATCATCAACACCTCTGGCTACGATATTGATTCCGACTTCTCTGCTTACCTAGACACTTGGACAACCGCAACGCTCGCGCTTGGCGGCGCGAGCGGTATACTGGAGGTTGAATTTTCTTCAAACAGTGCGTTAGAGGCGCTATACCTAGACAATATCGTCTTCACCGGTACCTCAACTTTGACC
>DAFD01000053.1:4317-11993 GCA_002497895.1 Euryarchaeota archaeon UBA175 | reverse complement strand
AAGGAAGGAACTGACCGCGGATACAAGATTCTCCGAGCACGCTGAAAATCGCAGCACTCGACGCCCCTCCCCAGTGGAAGGGTTGGCGCTCACTTCAAGACCCGCCTCACTCACGTTACCCTGTGGCGAGTTGGCTGAGTACTCATGCTCCGCGTACCTTCGACGAATTGGCTGTGCCCGCCGGAGTTCGTGATGCCCTTGTCGGCGCTAGCTTAGCGGCTGAACCCCCGCATCTTCTGATTACTGGGCCTGCGGGGGTAGGAAAGACGGCCGCATGGAGGTTGGTCGCCCGGCAGATGCTAGGCCCTGGGTGGCAGGCGACTACGCATGTTCTACAGGCGCGCGACCTAGTTCGAACTCGCGGAGCGATGGCCAAGTTCGAGGGATTTCTCAGACCAGGTGGTTCGGGTTCAACAGATACTCTCGCCGGTAGAATGAGTCTGGATGCCTATGATCGCGGGATTATCCAGGCTGCAGAGGGTGATGTGGCTCCGGCTGGAGCTGAGATAGAGATTCAACCCGGACAAGTTCCAGTCAGCCGGTTATTGGTAATCGAAGACGCCGAGCATCTGGGCGGCATCAGACAAGCATACCTTCGTCGCATGATGGAAACTGTCGGCGTCGCCAGCCGATTCATTCTGGTTGCGCGAGCACCTTCTCGCTTGATCGATGCCATTCGCTCGCGCACGAGGATGGTAAGGATTCCTTCCACTGAAAAAGATCTCGTCATCGAGACCATGCGCTCATTGGCTGCAAAGGAAGGGGCCGAGGTCGACGATGGAGTTCTGGGAGACCTCGCTTACGTGTCTGACGGCAACCTTCGGAAGTCTCTCTTCACTCTCGAAATGCTTGATGCGAGAGGATTAGCGGCCGATAGATCCGCAGTCCATCGGCTGGTGCAAGCGACAACGCTGCAAGCAGGGCGCCATTTGCTTGAGTTGGCATTGCGCGGGCGCGTAGTCGAATGGCGCTGGGAAAATGTTCGCGGCCGCCGCTCCAAGGTTTTGGCAGGAGCCATGGCCGAGGTCGACCGATTGATGAACGATCATGGCCTCGATGCGGACGATCTCATCTCACAATTGCACGACGTGTTGGTCGGCCGCCGCTTGTCATTGCCTGATGAATTACGTAGAGAGTTGCTTGCAGACCTAGCTCTTTGCGATACACAGATTCGAAGGACCATGCATGCAAGAATCCCATTCGAGAATTTTCTTCACAAGGCTGCAGACTCTGGTCGAAAGCATGGGCTTGCCTTCGGCTAATCAGTAAATTAGTGGCGGGCGATACAGGATTTGAACCCGTGTTCTCGGCTTAGGAGGCCAAGGTGATATCCAGACTACACTAATCGCCCGGTTCTGCGACCGCATCTCCCTCAAGAATAGTAAGGGTCTGTAAATAGCCACCAAAGGCCCACATTCCAGCCGAGAGAATCAAGCCCTGAGTGGGGTCGGAGGGCCATGGCGAGCGAGCGTAGTCTGCCCACTCCTTACGCAGAGGAGAGCGAGCGCCACGTTCAGCAGGAGCAAGCCCTGAGTCTGAGAGTCAAGGCCAGAGACGCAGGACGAAAGTTCTGGGTTCGCATTGCATCGAGTAGACCTCTACCTCAATTGCGGCTATTTCTTTCAGTGGTCGCACCAATCACTTCCGCCCTCCTTCTCATCGGTTGGGAAAGAGCCTCATTTCCAATCGCGATTGCTGTTCATGTAGCTTTGACGGCGAGTTTTGTACCAGCTCTTTTGGCAGCATCTTTCGCGCGAATGTCTGCAAGAGACAGACTGAGGTTGCGCGCGGTTGGATTCCGTTCGATGAATGCATATCCCGGCGTAGAACGGATTCTGAATTCCCTCGATGAGAGACGTATCCGTGAGCGCGTCAGATTGTCTTGTGCAATTCTTGCCACGGCCGCACTGGCGTCACTGTGGAATCTCGCGGCTGGAACTACTCTGAGTTCTCTGGTAATCGGGTCCTGCGTTGTGTTGGGGGCCATAACTGCGCTCAATACACTGCGGCTCGAAGAGTCGATTCCGATGCGCTCGAATTCGTTTCCTCTTCTATCCCTACATGCCCCAACCATTCACGCCAGCACACTTGACCGAGTACTCTCGGACCTCTTGGTAGCGCATCTTGACCCGGAGACGGCCAGTCATTGGGATATCTGGATTAAATCACTGCATGACGATGTGAGGAGCGATCAGACGGCTGAGTCAGCAGTCGAACACTTGCTACAAGCGATACACCTTGAGCACCTTGGACTACTCGATGAGAATGGATTGTTGAGCGAGACACGAAGGGTGTTCAAGGTCTCGGCGATCGATGGGCTGATTGCCGAGCATTCGAGATTCAATATGATCGCTCTCAGGCGCTTACTCACCCACACCCGCGCTTGGCAGCCTGGTTTGTTTCGCTTGACGGATCGCTTACAGGATTCGGTAATTCGTGGCGACCCCAGTCTCATCGAGGCGGCTTGGCGACTAGACCTCGACCTACCTCCTAGATGTGGTCAGGGGCAGGGAGATCTCTTCGTGATGATTCACAATCATTCAGGCCGAAAACAGTCGATCGAGGTTGATATTTTGGCCGCTGAAGGAGAACCTGAACTTCAGACTCTGCGGGTGTTGGCGAGAGCCTCTTCGAAGCCACAGAAACCCATCTCTGTCAATGATCAGCGAGGTGTTCTTACCGAGTCATTCGGTCGCTTATTGGCAGACTCCACAGTACTGTGGATAGGATTGGCGTGGCCCGATTCTCTATCTGGACCGCATCCAGTACAAGTGACTCTTCGTAACGAGGAAGGCGAGACTCTCGAATCGATTGTCGTGCGGACCACGCTATCTTCTGGAGTTCAGGCGGAGAGCATGGGTCACCGGATGGCAGACGCTGCATCGGAGGTTCGCAGAATTGCTCTCGCCTTGGCGGATTGAGTTTTCATCAACCCCTCCTCGAGTCACGTTTTCTTCACTCAATCAGTGCCGGTATCGGGACAGAGTCCCGAGCGTCATCTTCATGTTGGCCTTGCGGCTCGCCGGAGCCGAGAACAATGGAGTCCTGGGATCTCATCATCATCGGCTCTGGCCCTGCTGCGCTTCGCGCCGCGGTTGCTGCAGCCGATTCAGGAACTATTCCCGTCCTCATTGAATCCGGTGGAATTAACGCTGGGAGTTCAAATTCTGACCTCGCTGGCATGGCTGCCTCAATCGACGAGGTCAGCTCGTCCGCACACCGCGATGATACGATTGCTGCCGGCGGTGAATCCACCAACAAGATAGCAGCTGCGCGAATTTGCGGAGAGGGAGTGGGAGTTCTAGCAGAACTCGAGCGGTGGGGCCTTGTTCTACGCCGCCGCGATGGTGGTTTACCTCACGCTAGCCAAGTGTCTGGACACAGCATGCCTCGACTCACTGGTTGCGGCGATGCAACCGGTCGCAACACAACTCGAATCCTCGAAGAACAGGCGATGAAGCGCGGCGTAATTCGCCGAGCCGATTTGCGAGCGATGTCTCTAGTGATGGATAGCAACCAAGTTCGAGGCATAACCGCCTACGACATGAGTACTGGCGAAGTAGTGGGAATCCAATCCAAGGCAGTTATCCTCGCCACAGCAGGCCACCAAGGTATCTGGTCTGGTTCAGCCAATGGTGCCGGCCTCGGCTCTTCCCTAGCAGCCTCTGCCGGGATCTCTCTCAATGGCTTAGCAAACAATCCCACTCACCCTCTGACAGTGCGAGGTACTGACCTCAATATCAGCATCGACGTACTCGGCTCAGGAGGCCGTGTGCGCACATCATCTGGCGAAGACGTCGACCCATCTGAGGTCGGCGACGACAATTGCATACTCGACCTTCGCAACATGGATTCAGCCGCTCACGCCTGGTTCGCGAACACGCGTTCCCGAATCAAGGATAGAACCGGACTTGACATCTCAAGAGATGTAGTTCCAATCAGCAGCACCATTGCAGCCACGACTGGTGGAGCGCCCGTTGATGATCATGGGCGAGTTACTATCGAAGGTGGCAGTAAGTGGGCTACCGGGCTCTACGCGGCCGGACGATCAGCCCACAACGGAATGCATGGAGAGGGCCTCCTCGCGGGCAATCTCCTCCTCGACGATCTCGTAGGGGGCCGTAATGCCGGAACACATGCAGGAGCGTGGGCAGCAGAGGCAAGCTTTGCAGGTTCAGGCCTTGTTGAGGAAGCGTTCGAATCAGCAAAAGCACGTATTGAAGCCCTTCAAACTAACACCGGTTCTTCTGTCGGCCAAGTTGCCGCAACTCTCTCTTCAATCATGGATTCTTGTAGCAATGGCTCGCGAGACGAGGCTTCACTAAAGGCCGCAGCATCGTCCCTGGCCGACCTAAAATCCACAGGAATTAAGGTCACAGATTCATCAATGGTGATGAACACAGAATTGTCAGCCGCTCTCGAGGTTGAGGGCATGATTTCTCTTGCCGAGCAAATAGCGAGTTCGTGAGGTTATGAGATGGGTGAAGAACCAACCCTCTTCACAAGAATCATCGAAGGCGAGTTGCCTTGTCACAAGTTGTATGAGGACGAACACACCATCGCATTCCTAGACATTCAACCTCTGACGAGAGGCCATACACTGGTGGTTCCGAAAGAACCAGCCCCCTCGTTTGATCAACTTAGTTCGGAATCAGCTTCGGCGCTAGGCGGCGCCCTTCCTGCAATATGCAAAGCAGTCTTGCGAGCAACGGGCGCGACTTCCTACAACCTAATCCAAAACAATGGACAGGAGGCAGGGATGTCAATAGCCCACGTACATATTCACATAATTCCACGATACCCCTCCTCAACCCATTCTTTCCTCTGGGAATACGGAAAAATCGATCATGATGATGCGAAATCTCTCGCTGAAGACATATCTGCTGCCTTAGATTAGAATCGGTGTATTCTCAACCTCCACCAGCCTCGCATCACCATGACTGATCCTCAGAATGCGCCGGAGATCCTACCGGAGTTGTCTCAGAGCGCGACTCGTTTGAAGCGCGACAAGCTAGAGCGCGTTCCTCACGACACCACTGGCAAGCACCCAGGAAAGAGGTGGGCTCAGAGCGCTCTTGACCTCATGTTCGAGTTGGGCAATCAAGCGATTTTTAGAAATTGGAAGGCAGATTCTGTTCCCGAAGCCAATGGCGGGGCGATATATGTCGCCACACACATCAATGGGCTTGTCGATCCAATGGTGATTACACGCGTACAAAAGAAACGAGTCATCTCCCTTGGCAGGCACGATCTAACAACTCGACCGGTTATTGGATGGTGGGCCCGACGCTTCGGAAGCCAACCAGTACTGCGTCGAGCTGAGATTGAGGCCGGGATTGTCGATGCAGAATTCGCCCGCTACATCAATGATCGAGGCATGCTAACAGTCGCTTCCTGCCTCGCCACAGGGCACTCAGCTGTCGTAATGCCTGAAGGCAAATCGCATCAAGATTCGAAGTTGCACGCGCTTCGTACAGGCTCCTCCCGTTCTGCGCTGGCCTCGGCGGCAATAGCCGATGAGAAGGGTTTACCCGCCCCAGTAGTCCAGCCCGTAGGACTTCACTGGCGCACTCATCATTGGCTCAGGACTGACCATTATGTCGAGTTCGGTGAGCCGATTGACATTCCTTCGACCTACTCGTTAGAAGACCGCGCACGCCTTGCCAATGGAGAATGGATTGAACCCTCACATGATGACACTATTGAGATGCGTACACGTATCTTCGACGCCCTATCTCCAATGACGCCCAACGCACCAGATTGGGAAACCTATCGTGCTTGGAAACTCATTGCCCACCTCGGCGCCAACAAGGCAGGCGCCCCACTACACAGTCTGTCCGAAGAGGTCCACGCCACTCGCAAGGTCCGCGAAACCCTTGGGGCTGAGTCAGAGTCCTCGATGTTGGAAGAAGCCAAGGAAGCAGCTGAAATCCTTCATAGCAACGATCTGTATGCTACTGCATTTTCCCAATCCAACCGCCTTCGAGGCAAATCTGTTGGCGATTATCTCAAGGGGTTGCTTGGGGTGCTGCTTATGCTGGCGGGCCTCCCTATCGCCATTCCTTCATCAGGGCTACAGTGGGGTGTTGCAAAGTCCATGGCCGAAAGTAGCGATGAAGGGCTCGACTCACGAACTAGTTACTTCATGCTCGCAGCCATGTTCTCACCTATCTTTTTCTGGCCGCCATGCGCCCTCATTGGAACACTAATTCTGACTGGTGGAGCCCTTGAGATCTCCACATTGTGGGTATTCATCTTGCTAATTCTCATATTCTATCTCTCTGCATCAATCAGCATCAAGGGATACGACCTGTGGTCCGACTCAACTTCAGCCTCAAGACGAGCCAAACTCCTCAGTAGCGCAGACGGCGAGAGGCTCAATCTACTCGTCGACTCCATCGCATCTCGCCTCGGCGCTCTCAAATAGGACCTGCAATAGTCAGCCATCATGGACGGGAAGTCGGCGGCGAGTGCCATCAAGGGCTGGCTGGCCAGCGAGAAACTCGAATCCAGAGAAGTCTCGGATGCCCAAGCACTCATTCACTTGCACGTCAAGTACCCTCCAACCAAGCAGGGTCATGTGTTCAACGTCGTCATTCCAAAGAACCGTAATCTTGTACTCGTTTATTCGATTACCAGAGTCGACGAAGGACAGCAGAATGAGATGCGAGAGCATGGTAAGGAGGCTCCTGACGCATGGGAGAAATGGCTCCACCAGACACGCCTCCAACTAACTAGAGCCGACCTTGATTGGGTCCTCCATGTTGGCAAGCCAAGCGATGAAACGCCCGGCCCGTTGCAAGCTTTCAATCTCTCACGCCCCATCTGGTTTGACGGTCTGACCCAGAATGAATTCATGCATACTATGCGCCGTGTCTGGCTGACCAAACTTGAACTCATTCACCAGATTAAATTCGGTTATGGGCAAGGAATAGGAAAGCCCGGGAAAGTTGATGACTGGATTGCCAAGAAAGCTAAGAAGAGTTCAGGCAAATCGATTCCAACCCAAACTGAACCCAAATCGATTGATACAGATGAGACAGGCGGATTCGGCACCGATTTCGATCCCGCTGAATGGGCTTGAAACTTACTTATTCGCTATTTTTCGCATTGCTTTAGGGTAACGATTCAACCATCTAAACCACGACCTCAGAAACCATCCTCCTGCGTTCTTGCCTGACGCGTAAGCGTCGAGGTTAAGTATCGAAACAAAGCGAAACGAGATGTTGTAGCGTTGTTGCTGGAGTGATCGAAATGGAGACAGTGAAGGTAAGGAGCAGTATTGCGATGGTACTCATCATGACGATGAGCCTATTCGCAACATTGGAATTCTCCGAAAGAGCAGAAGGAAGCGAGATAGTTTTGACAGACGCGATTCAGGTCGTGAATGGAGGAACACATAGTGACAGAATGGTATCAATGGACGCAGATTCATTCGGTAATACTCACTTTGTCTGGAGCAGAAACTCTCACCACCTTTACTACAAGATGTTGGATGCTCGAGGCGACGTTCTAATTGATGAAACCCAGATTTCCAACCCGGGAACTCACCGCGCTTGGCATCCTGATGTAGCAGTCGATACTGACGACAATGTCCACATCGTTTGGGCTGACAAGTCAAATCAATGGTCGATTCTCTATACGCTCTTGGATCCATCTCAAGACGACCAAGACGG
>DAFD01000053.1:1382-3938 GCA_002497895.1 Euryarchaeota archaeon UBA175 | reverse complement strand
AGCCACGCACAAAATCGAGATTGGCCAGCAATCGCAGTGGATTCTCAGAAGAACCCACACATTGTTTGGGAAGATGCCTATGAGCAGTTGGACAAATTCTACCAACAGCCTCAGATTTACTACAAGATGCTCGAAATAGACCTTCCCGGCAGGGAAGCGATTGTCGCCATTGAGGAAACTCTTCTAACTCCTATCATTGGACACAAGGGTCACCCCGATGTCGCCGTCGATGCTGACGATTTAGTGCAGGTCGTATGGGATGACACCCGCGGTGGCAAAGTGGAAATGGTCGTACCAATCGATACCTCGGGTTCGATGAATACCGAGTGGGCAGACATGTGTGTTGTTTTCTACGGCGGTAATTTCGCTAGCGGAGGATCCTTCGAAGGACTGAAGCCGATGCTCGTCGACGCCAACATGACAGTCTTCGAGACACTTTACGCACTCAGTGGTAATTGGCCTGCTGCAGCCACTTCCGGAACTTGCGCATCAGCTTACCAGACCGGAGGCTCAGGAAGTCAAGGGCCAAGATCGACCCATCTCGGCCAGACCCCTTCTGATGACTCTGGCGGCATCCGCGAGTTAACTGAAGTAGTCTACAATGGAGGAGCGGTAAATCTTCCACAAGACGGAGGATACTACTCCGAATTCTGGGGCCCGGCTTCAACATGGGCGTGCCTCTCATGGCGAGACGCGCAGGGCCGCATGGGCAATTCCGCCAATCCACCAACTCAACTAGACCACCGTTGGAATCCGAACGCCACCAAGATCGTCATACCAATTTCAGACGAAGGTCCGTATGGTGGAGACCCTGCACAGCAGTCTGACGACACGCAGAGTATCAACGAGGCTCATGATGCCTGCGTCATCTCAGACATCGTCCCAGTCCCGCTGATGGCGGCAGGATGGGGCCAGGGCTCGACCGATGTCGGCTCTCACATGCAAGATTTAGCTCAATGTCCGAATGGATTCGTATCTGTAGGTACGCGTACCTGTCCTGGGACGACCACCCGTAATACCAATGCTGGCGGACAGATGTACAGTTTCCCTACAGGGTCCAGTAGTGCTGCCGACCTACAATTAATGGTTGAAGCATTGGTTTACCTTGCAACCAACAACTCCCGTGAGATATTCATCTCAATCCTCGACCCATACGCTCTACTCGAGAGCCCATGGGCCGGTTGGACCAAGGGCGACCCAGGAACAAAGGTCGTCAATAATCGATATGTCGAGGACATTGGCCCATCATCTGACCACCAAGGATACGGGCACCTCGTTGTCGTTAACGACACGAGAATCACTTTGCAGGATGCATTCAGTCTGCACCCTTCGATTGCTATCGACACATCGGGTAATACCCACATCGCTTGGATGGATGGCCGCGCTTACGGTTTTGATATCGCAGAAAATTACGAAATTTACTACGTACGACTTCGATTGCGCGGAGCAGCCGCATGGGACGGAGCACCAGAGGGGCTCCCATCCTACGGAATCAAGCAAATTACCGACTCAGTCATATCTACAGTTGAGGGAATCGATGGGGTCGACGAAGATCGGCCATATGGTGCTAATTCACACATGCCTGAAATCCTAACTGACTCATTCGACAATGTCCACATCTCTTGGCTGGACAATGGCAATGAGACTCAGGGCGAGACCGTCATGTATGTCCGCTTGAACCATACGAATGACGACTACCCTGAAGGATTCCCACTGAATTCTCTCGCTTGGGGAGTAATCGATCCGTGGGAGGTCCACGAGGTCTCTGAGTGGGAGTCGGACAAACTCGGCCCTAACTCACCATTCGCTCCTGACCTCGGCCAGCCACCAGCATTCGCTAATGATTTGGGCAGTGGTGTCCACATCGCGTGGTCTGACACCAACAGGTGCAACGATCAGAATAATCAGGGCCAATACACAATCTGCTATGTGCACGTGCTAACAGGTCTTGTAGAGGTTGCTTTGACCGAGACTGAGACCTTCTATCATACAATTGAGCCTGGCCAGCAGACGACATACAATATGACGATCTCTAACCCTACACCAGGCCCTGCTGAACTGGTCGCGGACACTTACACAGTGTATCTGAGTGGCGTTCCAAACAACTGGACTGCGACACTATTCTTTGCAACCAACCATACGCCGATTTTCGATTCGACACCAGTATTCCTACGAGGAGGCGATATCGTATCGGTCTACATGCGCGTACGTGCGCCGACAATCTATCAGGCGGATGAGGACGAATTGGCGGCAATCACAGTCCATGCTCTCTCTCACAAAGATCCTGCAATCGCCGATGAGCGTCTGACACTCACACTGATGGATGTGGTCCACGGAATAAATCTCGACACCAGTCACTTCCAAGTAGATGTTGAACAAGGCCAATCGGCGATTTTCTCAATCACTGTGACGAATACTGGGAACGTCTACGATACCTTTGCCTTCTACGATCCGGCGTCGCCTGAGGGTCAAACAGAATGGGGCTTACCATTCGGCTGGGGTGTTTCCTTCCCGATATCACTCTCTCTTGACCCAGGTCAGTCCGTGACTAGGAAC
>DAFD01000053.1:0-990 GCA_002497895.1 Euryarchaeota archaeon UBA175 | reverse complement strand
ACAGGCGAACCGGTTCTTTCCATTGACCGAGGCACCTATGATGTTCTCGAACTTTGGGTGAATGTCTCGATTAGGAGTTCGGGTAATATCGTCTTTAACCTAGGTGAAACGACTCAGCACGTGCTCCCCGGTGAGTGCGCTGAGTTCGACATCGAGGTGACCAAGCATTTCACACCAGGTCACTTGATTTTCACTACACCTGGTGGGCCCGAGGAACGACCTCCGGAGATTTCCGAATCGACTTGGCGCTATGATCACTGGACGGTTGACCTAGACTTCACAAATGCGCCGGGAGGCAATGGAATCGGAGATAATGATCCGAGATATTGGTCAATTATTGAGATGCCTTACACGGTTACTGCAATCATGTGCGCACCGTATAATGCGACAGCTGGCCTTGGAGATTCTACCACAGTCAAGGCTCATCTCGAAGGCGCACCGAGGGTGCGCGATTCGGTTGTCTTAGTGACTAATGTCATTCAGGTCTACGACCTTGAAGCATCTGTCCCTCAGACAATTCTGCAATTACATCCAGGGGAGTCGTTCCAACTTGACACAAACATCGCCAATGAGGGCAATGGCCCGGATCGCTACGATATTTCAGTAAATTCGATAGTCGATTCTAATGGTAATTCTGATGTCTGGGATCTTGACATTCCACGAGTGCTATTCGAAGAATTACCGCGCGATGCATCTCAAGATCTCGCTATTCACATCAATGTCCCAGAGAAGACCTACGCGGGCGAGTACGTTGTCCGCCTCGATGTCTTCAGTGAGGAACCTTACGAGGGTACTAAGCTCAGAGACAGCATCATTCTGAACATCGAGATTGTAGAATTCCATGATATGAGGATTGAGCTTGATCCTGCGGTTGAATCGAGAATCAAGACAACCGCTCCCGGTAGAGTTGTGCGTTACACGATGAACGTCAGCAACTTTGGAAACGTGCCGGACCAACCGTCGATTCACAACCACACTCAGACCGGAGCG
>DAFD01000054.1 GCA_002497895.1 Euryarchaeota archaeon UBA175 | reverse complement strand
GGCTCAAGGGCAATCTTGCCATACAGTCTACGGGATGGTTGTCTCTGGTATGGAGCATGTCGATGCTATGAGCGAGGTCGCTGTCGATTCAGGCTCCTCCACGCCGTCGCACGATGTTCGCTTATTGACGGCTTACCGAAGTTGAACACCGACTTCTCAACGAGTTCCCGTTATTTTACGGACTGACTCTACGAGTCATCTTCATGGAGGGCACTCTCCCCCGAGTGATTACGGGGTGCTGAGATGGGCGAGAGAGATGGATTCGATTCGCTTCGAACATTTACCAAGTCGGATGATTCCAAGGCTCGCTTCCACGCACTATCTCACTTACAGGAATCGGGTATCTGCGAACTTGATTCTCTGCCTTTCACGATTAGATTACTACTCGAGGCAGCGTTGCGCAAGTGCGATGGATTCTTGGTGACTCGTGAAGATGTTGAGCGCATCGCGTCGTGGTCACCAACAATGAATCCCGAAGAGATCCCATTCGCTCCAAGCAGAGTGATTCTGCAGGACTTCACCGGAGTACCAGCGGTCGTCGATATCGCTGCTCTACGCGATGCGATGGTCGATTTGGGTGGAGATCCTGAGAAGGTCAATCCACAGGTTCCTGTCGATCTGGTAATTGACCACTCGGTTCAGGTTGATGTTTCAGGATTATTCCCTGACGCGCGCGAGCGCAATTTAGAGATCGAGTATCAGCGCAATATGGAGCGCTATCAATTCCTCAAGTGGGGTCAGCAGAGTTTAGACAATTTCCGCGCTGTCCCTCCTGGTCGTGGTATTGTACATCAGGTGAATCTTGAATGGATTGCAAGTGTCGCGCGCGAGGAGGATGGAGTATGGCTGCCGGATACGCTAGTTGGTACCGATAGCCACACGACGATGATCAACGGACTCGGTGTTCTCGGCTGGGGCGTTGGTGGAATCGAGGCTGAGGCCGTGATGCTTGGTCAGCCGATTTACATGCTGCTACCAGAAGTCTGCGGATTCGAGCTGACCGGCTCTTTGCGTCCAGGTGTTACTGCAACCGACATGACCCTGCGAATCGTAGAGATGCTACGCGAGCACGGAGTCGTCGGAAAATTCGTTGAATTCCACGGTTCTGGACTTGCCAATTTGAGTCTCCCAGACCGCGCAACAATCGCCAATATGGCACCTGAATATGGAGCGACATGCGGCTTTTTCCCAGTTGATGAAACGGCGCTTGATTACATGCGATTATCAGGTCGTGATGAGTCGCATATCGAGGATGTTAAGCGCTATCTGAGTGCTCAGGGATTGTTCCACAGCGAGGCTACTCCAACCCCTTCCTTCACCTCCTCACTCTCCCTTGATCTCTCGACAGTAGAACCTGCTCTAGCTGGGCCAAAACGACCTCAAGATAGAGTCGATTTGTCGGCAATGAAATCGCATTGGAGACAGAGTCTGAACGCACCTGTCGGCCATAGCGGCCATGGGATCGATTCGACACAGAATGACACATCGGCTGCTGTTGGTGATCGAGGCTTCGACCTCGGGCACGGTGACATTGTCATCGCTGCCATAACCAGTTGTACGAATACGAGTAATCCGAGCGTGATGATTGCTGCTGGATTGCTCGCCCGCAACGCGCGTGCAGCAGGACTTTCGATTGCTCCCGCCGTCAAGCCTAGCTTGGCACCGGGTTCTCGTGTTGTTACAGAATACTTCGATGCGGCGGGCCTGACCGAAGATCTCGATGCGCTCGGATTCAGCGTTGTCGGCTATGGCTGCACAACTTGTATCGGTAATTCAGGACCGCTCGATGCCGACATCGAGGCTGCTATCGATGATGCTGATCTGATCGTCGGTAGTGTTCTCTCTGGGAATCGCAATTTCGAGGGAAGAATCCATCAGAAAGTCAAGGCAAACTATCTCGCCAGCCCACCCCTTGTCGTCGCTTACGCAATCGCGGGAACCCTTGACATCGACTTTGGAAGTGATCCACTTGGACACACAGCCGAAGGTTCGCCGGTGATGCTATCTGACATTTGGCCGAGTGATGCTGAAATCCAAGCAACCATCGCTACCTCAATCGATCCGGAAATGTTCCGTCTGCGCTATGCAGACGTGCTCGAAGAGCCGCGCTGGGATGCCATCAGTAGTTCCCAGTCAGCACTATACCCTTGGGCCAAGGAATCCACTTACGTTCGACTTCCATCCTTCTTCGAAGGCATCGAGGCGGAACCAGCCCCGATTGAGGAGATTCACCAAGCCAAGGTGCTGCTCAAATTGGGAGACTCGGTAACCACTGATCACATTAGTCCGGCTGGTGCATTTCCTCACCATGGCCCAGCCGGCCAATACCTCGTTTCTAAGGGTGTATCGCCGCGCGATTTCAACTCATTCGGTAGCCGCCGAGGCAACCACGAAGTAATGATGCGAGGTACATTTGCAAACGTCCGTATTCGCAATCAAATCGCAGACGGAACCGAGGGTGGATTCACCACTTATTTCCCAACCGGAGAAGTCACTAGCGTTTACGACGCCAGCATGCGCTACCAAGCAGAAGGTACCCCACTCGTAGTCTTGGCCGGCACTCAGTATGGCACCGGAAGCAGTCGTGATTGGGCTGCAAAAGGAACTCTTCTCCTCGGTGTCAGAGCGGTAATCGCTACGTCTTTCGAGCGTATACATCGCTCGAACCTTGTCGGGATGGGAGTCCTTCCACTGACCTTCCCAGAAGGCGAGGACGCCGATTCACTGGGGCTTGACGGGACCGAGACTTTTGACATCCCAGCTCACGCCGACCTCGAACCCCTCTCTTGCATCACAGTCACGGCGACCAAGTCGAGTGGGGATGTCATAGAGTTCGACGCAGTAGTCCGATTAGACACTCCAGTAGAAGTCGATTACTACCGTAACGGTGGCATCTTGCAGACAGTTCTACGCAATCTAGCAGAGGCCTGAATTCAAAACCAGATACCCAACGGGTGATTCGATGAGTGACGAGGACAACATCCGATTTTCATTCCGCTCAAATGAGCAAGATGTCGAGGTTGTCATCCAAGGTCCACCATCGTGGGTCAATCTATACCGTGAACGAATCGGACTCGATGGCGATATTGGTTACACTCAATCTGTGAGCGGTGCATTGGAGGAAGAGATTGATGGAGCACCGAATGCAAAGAAGGTTAACCAATTGCCAGGACCTCCTCCAGATCCAAGTCGACTTCCTTCAGTTGTCAGAGTAATCGGCGACCTCGACATCGAGGCCGGCTTGGATTCACTGGGAGCGCCGGCTCGAACAGAGCCTGATTTGGCAGAAATCAGCATCTTCCTCGATGAATTAGAGGAGATGCCGGAACCACTCTCCGACAATATGTCTGGAGACCCAATGGCCGAGTCGTGGATTCAGTTGGTGATGACTCTCGTCGTTCGCGAGCACGGTCATACATCACTCTCTCTCGGGTCAATAGAGAGTCTACTTGGAGAGCGCGTTAATCGCTCGGGCATTGAACTGCAGATGTTCCTCGATAGGCTCTGGCTACTCGGCCGCCTTGAGCGAATTCATGGTGGTGCAGAGATACAGTATGCCCCGAACCCAAGTTGGCTTGAAGCTCCCTAATATGGCGCCTATTTCTCACAACTCCTATGGAGTTGCTAAAGTCAGTACGGGCGAAGGCATAAGAGAGAACGGAAATTCGGCGAAGTCATGATGTCCTCGTCAAAGAACGCCAAAAACGATTCCCGAGAAGGTCGAATAGCAATTCTTCTTGTTATGTTGATGCTGAGTTCGCCTATGCTCTCACTGGTTCCATCAGTATCTGCATCCCACATCACACAGTATGCTGTGCAGCGAGATCCATCGTACATCGCGATTGGCGATATCGATTGTGATAACGACAATGATATCGTCTCAGCCAGTTCGATGGGCCACTTCATATCGGCCTTGTACAATGATGGAAATGGCGGCTTCGGGGACAGGCAAGACGTTTTCATCTCAAACAATGATTCTCACCGAGCAGGATTCCGAGATACAGCAGATGGAACTAGAGTGTACATTGCTGACGTTGACGGAGATGATGTCAACGATGTTGTGTATTATCAACAGAACATCAGATTCGTAGGTGGACCAATGGTCCCTGGAAATCTAACCATACTTTGGGGAGATTGTGATGAGCGAATCAACAACTGGGATCCATCAGATGCGATCACCGTCAGCAATCCATACTTGCAAGATATGGATGTTGCAGACATCGATGGCGATGGAGATGCAGATATTGTAATGAGCGTAATTGACCCCACTTTCACAAATAACTACCTCAATATCTTCAAGGGGCCCGACCCAACTCAAATTACTGCTCAACAAACCATACCTGTTCCGTTGACAAATGGGCTATACACCAACCTACTGCTAGGCCACTGGGGCGAGGATGTCCTTGGAGGCGGCATCGGTGTCCCTCAGACTGACTGTGAGGACTTAGACATCTGGCTTCTTCGTACACCACCATACAACACTGGTGTTGGATATTCTAATGGGCACTATGACAACATGACTGTCCTCGAGTATGATTGTACTCTCGGAACATATCCAAATCCGCTTGACGCTACCGCAAGTGGTGTTCACAACTTCAAACTCGACGCTGAGCACAACTACCCACTCTATGGACTCGATATTTCCGATACTGATGATGACGGAGAAGTGGATCTAATTGCTGCAGTGGATGGAATTACCGGAAACATATCCTATGCAACACTATCTGGTTCCTCATGGGACACTCAGAATTACGTAATGCTCGGTGATTACTTGGGTGCCTCGATTACAATCGCAGACGTCAACCGTGATGGAAACATGGACTTCTTCGTTCCTACTGAAGTTACCTTAACACGTCTACAAGATTCAAGTGCTCAGAACCAAACTTACCTTCTGGTCGATAACCTGAGAGAAATAAACACAGTAGAAATCATCCTTTCAAATCCAACCGGAACTGGATATCAATCTTCAATATCTTTTGACGTAGGTCGCCGGCCAACGATGGCCGTTCCGGGTCAATTGGCAGGAGGGGAAAATAGCGCTTTCGAAATTGCTATTGGACAGAGCGACCGATCTTACAGATTCGCTAACAGCGCTATGTGGCTTGACACACAAGGATGGGCTGGCGCTGGAGATTTCCTCTCAGTTCTAAGCCTCGACAACGAGGATGTTGGTATTAATGAGGTGACTATTGCACCTGCTGCATATGACCCAGCAACTGGTGCGGCTAAAATTGGTGAAGGTACCAGATTCGTCAATTTGACTGTGAAGAATACTGGCCTAAATCCGATTTCTGGTTCGATTGATGTCGACCTTGAAGTCAAGGAAGTAATTGGTGGAGATGACACTCTTGTCTACTCGAATGACTTCGAAGGAAATATCGATTCAACAAATTGTGCAGCCTGTTCCATTGCATTAATCTCGTATACAGGAGAGTATGGTGACGGTTCTTCGTCTTGGCACGAGGAGTGGAATGCATCTACAGACTCCAACGGTTCAGCAATTGACGATTGGTATGAGGCCGATTCGAATCCAACTACTTACATGTGGGCCGGAATGGACCATCAAGGTGAGGACAACCAATCTGGTTACTACAACAACATGGATGAGGCATTCATCATTGAGAACGTTGACTTGAGTGGCTCTGATGCAGCTTACCTCGATGTCGATCTCCTTTGTACAACCGCATTCTTCGAACTCTATCTTGCAGAGCAATATTCTGTCGTCGAACGCTGGCTCTACGAAGACTCGTGTGGAATCGAAGTTTGGAGCGACGGTAATGGTTGGAAGCAGGTTTACTTCACCGGCGGTTGGGACAATGAGCGATACTTCCGTCTCTTCGACCTCAACCTTGACCCTGAGTACAACACCTACAACGGTAATTTCTACTCCAACACAGCTACCCCATGGATGGAACTTCGTGGAGACGATGCAATTGACCTCACTCCCTACGCTGGAGAGGTCATCGATATCCGCTTCCGCTTCCGAAGCGGTCTGATGGGAAGCGTTGGACCTGATGGCTCATCACAGGACACAGGTCTTGACGGATTCGCTTTCGACAACATCTCGATTCGAAAGACCGACGTAGAGTTCGGCACCGAAGAGGTCGTGAGTCAGACTTTGAATTTCAACAACTTCGTAGCAGGTGCTACAGAGGACGTAACGCTAACCGCTGACTTCGTAGATAACCGAACTTACTACATCAAGACCACATTGACCGGCCCATCGGGCTTCGATAATGCGGATGAAACGAATGATGAGGTTAAGTTCCAGATTACTGTAAAGAATCTCTTCGACCCAGGTGTCGCAGAAGAACCATGGCCCAGTTTGGAAAATGGACTGAAGTATGCCTCTGGTGACCGCGACATCGAGATTCGTGTCCAGAACTACGGTAACACACTCACTGATTTCCAGCTAGAGACTACAATCAAGAATGCTCTTCCTGACCTTATCGCAATCGAGGATTTCTCTGGTCTTGAACCAATGTGGGAGGATGATGAAAACGAAAATGGAAGCCGATTGGATGATACCAACGGCGACCACCCAATGCTACCTCAGAGCCGTGGTGTGTTCAATTCGTTCGCTTATTGGCTTGGAGACCCAGATACGGGATACGGAGACAACTGGAATGAGTTTGTCAGATTAGATCCGATTCCAGTCGCATCTGGAGGCACCGATTTCACCTACCTCTCTTTCGATTACTTCGCTGAGGGAGACTTCCTCTCTGACAGCGATGGAAACATACTCGCTATTCGCGATGCGGCTGGCCTTGAAATCGAGTGGTCGAAGGGAGGCGAAGTCTTCCAAGGAACCGTTTGGGGAAGTTGGACCGATCTCAATGAGAACGGCATCCGTCCATTCAACGCATGTGAGGACTTCGACAATAACGGCCGCTACGATGAGGTCGAGTACATGGGTGATCATTCCGACCGCTACGAGTCGGTTGTTTGGTTCGATTCCGAGTCTCTAGTGAAATCGGTCATTATCGATCTGACTCACATCACTCTTCTAAATCAGACCTCGAACAGTACATTCGACTGGGCTACTGAGTGCACAGATCTCTCGGGCTCCGAGGTAACATTGACCTGGCGATTCCAGTCGAATGACGATGGAGTCAATGGTAATGCAGGATTAGCTGGATTCGCAGTCGACAACATCCGCATCGATGAGTTCACTTTCGAAGAAGATGGATTCTACGTTAACGACATCAGTGGTCTTGATGCTGCAGAGCGTGAGAAGGTGGAAGTTGCTAATCACAACTTCCGTGCTGGAATTTACCGAATCGATGCAACTACCACTCTCAATACCTCTATGGAGGGAACGACATGGTACAATAAGACCGAGACTACGACTGCCAACAATCACACGCAGATTATCTTCAGCATCGCAAGTGCTGACATCACTCTGATGCAACCGAATATCCTCGAGTGTGTCTCAGATATCACCTACAAGTGCGTCTACACCTTTGATTCGGTCTCAGAGCACTCCTTCTCAGTTCCACTGTTGAACGGAGTAATCGCGGGAGAGTACGAATTGATGATGAAGGTCGTCGACATGAATTCCGGACAAACGGTGTACGAACAGTCTGCGGATAATGGGCCTTTCAATCTCGATCCACACGCACGTGATTTCGCTAATTGGTCAACTCCATACAGCGGTTGGTATGATGGACATGAGTACAATATCAGCTTCTACGCCATCCTTACTGAGGATGGTGAGCAGTCAGGTAACGACCGCTACTTCGAGATTGAATTCAACAACAATGTTGATGTTGCAATTCTATCAAATCCCACTGACCAGAATCGCCTACAACGCGTCAAGCAGGACCTCGAATCAATGGGTATGTCTTACACCCAATTGATGATTGATGACTGGGAGCGCTATGCTACCGAGAACTGGCTTGACCACTATGATAAGATCCTCATGCCTTGGCAAACGGACTACAACGTGGTCTATGGAGAGTATTACGAGACACTCTCTGCAACTCGTGATTCGGACGGTCTTTCGGTCACCGAAGTCCTAGAGGCTTACATGGTGAACGGTGGAACTTTACAGATTCACCTCGGCCCTTACCGCAACGAGTACCAACCCAATAGACTACCATTCGGTATGGATATTGCAATGAGGAATCAATGGAATAACACGGTGACCAACGAGGACCTCGTCGTCGTCGATGCTTACCATCCATTGCTCGAGAATGTCAACGTAGCCGCCTTTGCAGGTGTGCACGGCGGCTCTTACGTAGCACTCGCTGGATTAGATACCGCACAGGTGCAGTTCGACCAAATCCCACAGGTGTGTGGTGGTCGAATAAGTGACCCAATGGGCACTTTCCACACGTTGATGCGAAGCGAGTCATTCGATACTCAGTCTCTCCTCTCAATCTGTAACCGCGGAGCAGGTGGAATGATTGTCACCACTCTCGATGTTGAGAACCCGAGCTTCTCACAGCCATTAGGCGGAACCTCGATGCCTCTGCTCTCCAATATGTTGAGTTACCACGTCACTCCATATCCAACGAGCTTCGGTATCGCTGGTGATGGATTTGATTTGACTATCAACGAGGAGGCACCTTCGATCGACACTGTGACCGGTGCCTACGCAACGATGTACATCAAGTCGAATTCAGACCTTGACTTCTCCTTCCTGACCGCTGATGCATCAATTGGACCGAGTATCACGGCGGATTGGACTCTCGAAGCTACTGACATGAATGAGACCGTCACTGGATGGCAGGGCGAGCTCATCGATTATGGTGAGATCAGTCACATCCGCCAGACTAGCCCAAGTATCCCAACACTGGGAAGCTTCTGTGTCGGAGACAGCAGTTCCAACACTGGATGTAGAATCGGTGCCGAGTGGCTCCTAACTCTATATCTCCACGATGATGAGGGTCACACTCGAATCACGTACATCAATCTGGTAACCGACGACACTCTGGCTGATGAATTCAGACCTACTGCGGACTTGCAATTAGTCGAGAATGATATCACGGATGAATACTTGACTCAGGACGGAACCAAGACTGTCGGTGGAGTCGATTGGCCAATTTATCGCGTAAGGCTAACCGATAGTGGAGACATCAGTCTCTCATTCGATTCATCGGCCAGCAGCGATGCTGACGCGCCCGAAGGTGAGCGAGGAATCGAGATGTTCGAGTATCGAGTCTTCTTCGACTATCCTGTCGATTCCTCAAGTCCAACACTTGAGGGTCATGAGTATCAGGTGCCTGATGCAGCTGGCGGAGATATGTGGAATTACGTCTTCCGCAACATGACCAGCGACGGCACTCTAGAGAATCAGATTCGACTTGAGCTCATCGTTTACGACAGAGCCGGTAAGCAATCCGAGAAGGCGAGGATGTACTTCATCATCGTCGGCGAGGACTTCGGTGATGACCCACCAATGGTTGAGATTACATCACCGCGCTCCACTGATTCTCAGAAGGAAGATCTCGTCACAATCAACGGCGTCGTCAACTCCGGAGCCGAGAATGGTGTGAAGATCGAAGTCGCTCTCGTAGAGACTACGCTTGATTTGACTCCTTCACCAAAGGCGACTCAGAAGGCTCTTGGAAAGTACAATTCGACAGGAGCCACAGCACTCGGTGATGGTGACTCATTCACTCTGACACTGAACATCGCGGATCTCTACTCGGAGACCACAGGTGTACAGGTCACGGTTTACTGGAGAATTGTCGAGGGTGATGGTTCCCGATACACTATCGATAATTCGTTCTCCATCGACTTGCTACCACGTCCGAGCGATCCATGCGTACTGAATCCAAGTGCGGACGGTTGTACTGAGGAAAGCGGTAACACGCAGATGATTATGTTCGCAGCGATTGGAGTCATCGCGATTCTTGCAATTGTCGGTGTGACTCTGGTTCTACGCGGTCGCGGAAAGGGTGAGGATGCCGGAGACACTGTCGAGCAATTCGGCGGCGTCGAACAGATGGATCCAGTAGAAGCCTATGTTCAACAGATGGTTGGACAAGGCTACGATGAAGCGACTGCTCGACAGTATGCCGAGCAATACTACGCAGCCTATTACGCCCAGCAAGGCCAAGGCGGCGGCAATTAAGCGATAGGTGAATGCAAAATTGAGCAGCCCCAAAAGGGGGTTGCTAAGCCGCACCTTGAAGACCCGGCGGTGACCGCCGGTGAACATGGACGCTGGTGAGCGCTATACTGTGGCAGACCTTTCACTTGCAGAGTCTGGAGGTCTGAAGGTCGCATGGGCGCGAAGCAGAATGCCCGCTCTCGCTGCATTGCGCGCCCAGGCGGAGAAAGATCAGCCACTCGCCGGCCAACGAGTGGCTGGTTGTCTACACGTTACCAAGGAGACGGCGGTTCTGATCGAGACCATCGAAGCAGCAGGTGCTGAGGTCTCTTGGTCTGGCTGCAATCCACTCTCGACCCAAGATGAGGTGGCTGCTTGGCTTGCTGCTGAGGGATACAGTGTCTACGCTTGGTATGGACAGAATAACGAAGAGTTCTACCAATCAATAGATAGCACTCTCGATTTCAAGCCGACCCTTACTCTCGATGATGGTGCGGATCTCATCTATCGAGTACACGCAGAATATCCCGAACTCGCTGAAGGAGTCATTGGAGGAACTGAGGAGACGACTACTGGCGTCCATCGACTACGAGCTATGGGCGAAGCGGGAGAGCTTCGTTACCCTGTAATCGCAGTTAACGACGCCTCGACCAAGTGGGATTTCGACAATGTCCATGGAACTGGCCAGTCGACTCTTGACGGAATTATTCGAGCGACGAGCGTGCTACTAGCTGGCAAGACATTCGTGGTCGCAGGTTACGGTCACTGCGGCAGGGGCTTGGCAAACCGTGCTCGTGGAATGGGTGCAAACGTTGTCATCACCGAGGTTGACCCACTTCCCGCTCTCAAGGCTGTGATGGATGGATTCCGAGTGATGAAAATGGATGATGCCGCAGCCATTGGTGACGTATTCTGCACTGCGACTGGAATGAAGGACGTCCTTGTTGGTCGTCACTTCGATTCGATGAAGGAAGGCGCAAT
>DAFD01000068.1 GCA_002497895.1 Euryarchaeota archaeon UBA175 | reverse complement strand
CAACAATGGCATCGTCGATGTTAGCGGTGATGCCGATGACATTTCCTCACTGCGCACAACCATCGAGGAGCACTTCGGAAACGCTTCGATTCCTGAGAGCGGCGACCTCTACTACAGCTACAGCGGGGCCTTCCGCTGCATGACCGAGGGAGTAGGTGATGTCGCATTTGGTAAGACGACCTCATACGAAGACCACTGCGAAGGAAACGATTGGTGCCTTGAGAGAGACCAGTACCGGCCTCTTGAACCGGCCTTCGGCCAGGTCCCAAGCCACCCTATTATGGTCAATACGGAGACCACCAGTCAGGAGAAGATCGACGTGATTGTCGAGGCATTTCTCGCACTGAATACCGCCGAGGGCGGCGCTGAGATCCTTGATGGAGTCCTCAACACACCTGGAATTTCCGAGGTGACTACTGAGGGTCATCTCGGTTCGTATAGCGATGCGATTGGGGCTATTCCGGGCATCGCAGCCTACTTTGATGAGAAGTACGACGAGTGAGCATGGAGAAGGCGGGTGGGATGACGGTCAAGGATCTGAAACCCGTCCGCCTTCGCCTTGCCGATGCTACCATCGGCTTCGATGTTTCATCACCTTTAATCGAGGGGGTTGACCTCACAATTCGAGCGGGCGAGATTGTTGGGCTGACTGGTAGATCTGGCATCGGTAAAACTACTCTGCTACGTACTGCAGCAGGACTCGTCCGCCCACTGGGGGGCTCGGTTGAATGCTGCTGTACAGCAGACACCCGAGCCGACAAAGGTGCAATCGGTCTGATTCCTCAGAAACTTGGCCTCGTCCAGCATCAGACCGTGGGATACAATGTATTGATGGGAGCGCTGGCGGAAGCCAGCTTCCTGCAGACCGCTTTCTCTCTACCGAGCAAGCGGATGCGTGAGGAGACTCGCGCAGTAATCGAGGAGGTCGGACTCGCAGAGAAGACCCTCGAATCTGTGAACCGACTATCTGGTGGGCAGCAGCGACGCGTTGCTATCGCGCGCGCGATGCTGCAAGAACCTGATTTGCTTCTCGCCGATGAGTGTCTCGGCGAACTTGATGCTGAGACTGCAAGAGGTATCATCGACCTCTTCCGCCACATGGCTGAAGACCACAGAATGGCGATTCTCATTGTCGATCATAATCCTGTCAGAGCCAAGACATTCTGTGACCGCGTCTACCAATTGAGAGGCCGACGTCTCATCCCATTCGATGAGGATGAGGATACTTCGTCCAATCTTCCAGTAATCGCGGAGGGCTCGGCGTGAGCGAAAGATTCTCCAACACCCTACGTCAAATTTCACAGCGACCGATTCTGAGAACCGCAGTCGTTCTCAGTATCGTCACACTATTGATAACCAATCATTTGCAGATTACAATCTGGAAACTACTCGATGGCTGGAGCAATCTCAAGAAGCTGGGATCAGAGGCACTTCCTCCGGATTTCACGGTCCTCACCGAGCGCGCAGGATGGACATATCCGCCTTGCACCTTTGAGTCTGATATTCTCTGTAGTCCAGCCGTCGTAGGTATGACCCAGACTCTTGAAATCGCATTTCTCGCGACAGTATTCGGCATGCTTCTTTCTCTTCCTCTCGCGGCGATGGCCGCTTCCAATCTCTCACCTTATTGGCTATCTCAATCGATGAGGCAAGTCCTCGCTGCGATGCGTGTTTTACCATCGCTAATCTGGGCTCTAATTTTCGTTATTGTCGTTGGAATCGGTCCCCTGGCAGGCGTTCTCGCCATGACAATGTACACCGTTGGTTACCTTGGAAAAATGCAGTATGAAGCACTTGAGGGAGTCAGTAAGGAACCTCTCGAAGTAGCGCGTGCCATGGGTCTACCGCGCTGGCAGGTCGCGCGCTTCTTCGCCATCCCAGAAGCCAGTAATGCGCTGATCAGCCAAATGCTGTTCATGTTCGAGTATAACGTCCGGCACGGTTCGGTCATCGGTTTGGTTGGAGCAGGTGGAATTGGATGGTACATGAATCACTATCTGACACCTTTCCAACTCTACGACAAGGTACTTGCATTGATTGTCGTCATGTTCGTGGTCGTGGTGATTATCGATCAAATATCACTGATTGTCCGGCGCGGATTTATCGATGATACATCGAATCTTCCACGTCCGCGATGGCGAGATATTCTACTCATGCGTGACCCTGTTGGAACGGAATCTTCTGAATCGTTAGATTGAGCGCCGTTATCTTTGAGGGTCATTTTGAGATCAGATATCATCATCAGCAACGATGCGAATAGCAGCATCTTCGTAGTAAATGTGGATATTATGTGGAACTTTAACGGTGAGGGCAGATAGAGCCTCATAGACTTCGTTCTCATTGACCTTGAAGGCATCAGCCGCGCGTTTGGTCGACCACGGCACCTCCTCAAAATCCGAAGCCGCCAACCATTTCAGCAGGCGTATTTCGAACTCGTTCAGGTCAGCCGCCGCCATCTCGCTCGCTCCCATGTGCCAACGTCAGGCCATCAAACATTCCGCGAAGTTAGGCAGGAAAGCGACTACTTTCTGACCTATTCTTGTTCGTCAACCAAAAAAGTTTCAAATTTCCCTTTTATGCAAAAATTTGAGATTTAGGAAGAAGTATTCCTAGGCTCAAACACTGATTTATATGCAAATATTACTCACGACACACATGGATTTTCCCAATCCCAAAATTAGCCCAAGAACGACTGCCATGGCTATGGCCATTACCTGCCTAGCATTGATTGTCACACAATCTGTGTCTGCTGAGACCGTGAACCCAGCCACCAAGGGATATGATAACCTTGGGATGCTGACCTTCTTCACCTTCTTCGTCGGATACATTGCCATGGGTGCGGCATTCGTTTTCTTCCTAGTTGAGAGGAACAGCGTTGCACCTCAATTCCGCACGACCATGACCATTTCTGCACTCATCGTTGGTATCGCTGCAATGCACTACTACTACATGCGCGGCGTGTATATCGACCACAATTTGGTCAGTATAGAGTACCGATACATGGACTG
>DAFD01000047.1:3120-11905 GCA_002497895.1 Euryarchaeota archaeon UBA175 | reverse complement strand
CGAGGATGAGGTGCGATTCTGGGTCACCGGCCCCGATGGGCAATCAGTAGATTTCCCTGCCCTGCCACTCATGTTCAACTTCTCAAACGTAGGTGAGCAGGGCGCTGAGCCGAGTATCGGCATAACCTCGAGCGGTTGCATGTTCTTCATCGCCTTCGAGAAAGTCATGCGCTCGTGCGATCACGGTGGCTCGTGGGAAATCGTCGACGACATAATGTCGCACCCTTCAACGTCCGATCCATACGGCTGGGTCGATCCAGTCACAGACCGTGTATTCAACGTCCAGATGGTCGGCCTGCTGACAACCTGGATAGCATGGTCTGATGATGACGGAGAGTCGTGGATTGGTAATCCGCACGATTCAGGACCAATCCCGCTAAATGACCACATTAAGCTTGGAAGCGGCCCCTGGACAAGCGATGGATATGGAGCTCTCGCAAACGCTCCGGGTGTATACGAAACTGCAGTCTATTTCTGCTACAACAAAATCGCCGGCATCTTCTGCTACACTTCCTTTGATGGCGGCGCCTCCTTCGAAGTCGGCGGACAGATTTTCGGAATGGCGACAACCAACGGTGGTCTGCACGGAGCCATAACCGCAGCATTAGACGGCACCGTCTACGTCCCGCCGCGTGTCGAAACACCAACGATTATCCTCTCCAAAGACAATGGTATGACGTGGAGCGAGCGAACCATGGGTTTGGACGTGGGAACCCCTTACCCGCGTAAGAACTCGGAAGTGGGAGCTGATAGTGAATCGAATGCTTACCACATCTGGACCGGTGCTGACCAAGGTGTCTACATGTCACGCAGCATGGATTCAGGTAATACATGGGATGAGGACAGCATTCGCATAAGTCCAGCAGGAGTCATTTCCTCAGTCTTCCCTCACATCGATGCAGGCGATCCAGGAAGGATTGCAATCACCTATCTTGGAAGTGAGGATGCAGACTTACTGAACGGCTCTAACATCGATGGCAATCCATGGGACGGAAACGCCCACTATGCGCCGCACAACACCACCTATCACCTCTACATCACTTTCTCACTCAATGCCCTCGACGAGGAGCCAATCTTCCACACAATGCGAGTGACTGATGATCCTGTGCAGATGGGTTCGATTTGTTTGAACAGCGGTGATTGCCGTGATTTCGGCGGCTCAAACCGCAATCTGCTCGACTTCAATGATCTACACATCGACCGCGAAGGTCGAGTCTACGTGGCCTTCGCGGACGGCTGCACTGGAAGCTGTGCTGAGGGTAATAATTCGACTTCTGAGGATTCAAGAGACCGGCTCGGATCGGTGTATTTCCTGAGTTCCGGGCCGAGTTTGTTCGAAGAAATCGGTGACCTCGCTGAATTCGAATGATTCAGGCGATTGGTAGCGAGAAGTTCTGCGGCTTGGCTATTCCCAAGTCCTTTGGTAACTCGCGCACCTTCTCGGGTAGGACAACTGGAATCATCTCTCGACCGATGAGAGCCACTCGACTCTCACGTCGCTCAGACAAAACCTCTCGGCCGACCAGCGGCGCCAACTTATGGCTGAAATTCATCACATCATTGTGGCTCGGCATATTCTCAATCGTATGATTAGCGCGCGAATTCCCAACATACACGTAACCCTTGGCCTCGATGAAATCGGGATCAGCGATATTGTCGAGTCGCGCATAATCCTTCCAATGCCCAAGCGACTCGCCCTTAATCAGCGTATGACGACAGACAGTCCGCGTATCCAGACTTGGTAACAAGGCCAGAGTCTCCTCCAATTTCTCGAAAGCAGCAGTATCGAACTTCGGCTTGCACAGCCGATTGAATATCTCCTTGTTTGGCGCATCCACACTGACATACAACTGGGTAGGTAGAGGGTCGAGTTCCTCAATCACCTTCGGAAGCGAGCCATTTGTCACTAGGAAAGTAGACACTCCATGCTGATGACAAACATCGAGGAACTCGCCGAGCCGTGAGTAAAGCGTAGGCTCGCCGTTCAATGAAATCGCAACGTGCTTAGGATTCTGAGCGTCGAGCCATTTCTCGCGATCGGCCTTAGGATTTCCACCAAAACCGGTCAGCAGACGACGATGTCCACGAACCGATTCGAGGAAGAGTTCGTAGGGGTCGTCGTCAATCTTCGTGAGCGTGTCAGAGTGAGGCTCCCTCCAGCAGTAAGTGCAGGCAAGGTTGCAGGTATCGACATTCGGTGCCATCTGCATGCAACCGTGGCTTTCGATGCCGTAGAAAGTACCCTTGTAACACGAGCGATCTGCAATCAAACTCTGCTTTGTCCAATGGCAAACCTTCACTCCCCCGTGCTCCCCAACAAGGTGGTAACTTTGTTTTGCGAGGCGCGCCGCAATCTTTGGTTCAATCTTGGTGATTGGCGAACTTTGCATTGGATCAGCTCCGACTTCGAACACCACAATGGGGTCGCGTCAGGGACTGCGCGTGAGGACGTTGTGTCTTGAATGATTCCGCTCGCACGGTATTTTTGGAAAAAGCGCCGCCGGCATTGGGTTTATCGCAATTGAAGTACCGCACAAATCATGGTGGCACTACTCGAAGCCGATACTTACCTGATTAGAAAAAAGGTCTTGAAAATTCTTGGAGAGGCCTTCCACATCTACACGGATGATTCGCAGACTGAATTACTCGGATACTGCGAATTGAAGGCTTTCAAATTGAAGGAAGACATTCGCATTTACACGGATGAGAAAAAAACCACTGAACTCATTAGCATCAAGGCGCGCAGTATTTTGGATTTCAGCGCCGGCTACGATGTGGTCGATGCACAGTCCGGTTCGAGCCTCGGTACCTTCAAACGAAAGGGGATGAAGTCCTTGTTCAAAGATACGTACATATTGCTCGATCAGCAGGACCAAGAATACGCTGAATTGTCAGAAGACAGCGGTTTATTGGGATTGATTCGCAGGTTCGTTCCCTTCGCCAACATCCTGATCCCACAGATATTCCACCTCCGAGGTAACGATGGTGGTGGTTCCGTCGAGTACACTCAGAAGATGAATCCAATCGTTCAACGGCTGACCGTGACAGGTGCTCAAAGCGGTGGGTTCGACCCGAGGGTCGTACTGGCAGGCGGGATGCTTTTGGCTGCTATCGAAGGTAAGCAGAATTGATTGGCTTGCAATCATTCTCATGCGTATTTTATTGCGGTGCCATAGGCAAAGATCTCGATATATTTGTTAGACTTCTTTGCTAGATAAGTTAGTCGTGCACTCTCAAGTCTAACATTTACTACTTCATCGAAGCCATCTTCTGATGCTTTGTCTCTAAGTGACTGGAGAACTTCTTGACGAGCCAGCATCAAAACATCATCGAAAGAAGTGATATTTCCACCGAATAGTGTGTGCCATGATGCTATCCATTGATTCCACCAACCCGGACCTACGACAAAATTTGCTTGAATCATCTTTGCTTGAGTTATCTGATTATTTCCAAATGGGGTTTTGGTATTTGTTAGAGGATCTCTGCCGTATTTAGTTACAGTATCAGAGGCTCTTTCCATCACATTGTCAACCATTTTCCTATGCTTACGGCGACTGAAAATCATTGAAACAAGGAATGAAACTGGACCAAAAAGTGCAACGGTTAATGCAAGGAACACAAACAAGAGTCCTAAGACTTCCCATAGTTCCATTTTAGTCACCTCACTCTACAAGAACTGCTGTTCCATAAGCAAGAATTTCAGCTGCACCTGGTGTGATTGCACTTGTTGCCATTCTGACATTTACAACTGCATTGGCCCCTCTTCCAACGGCCTCTTGCAACATTCTCTGAACGGCTTCATCTCTTGATTCTCCAAGAAGTTCTGTGTAAGCCTTTAGTTCACCGCCTACTATATTTTTCAAACCTGCAAAAATGTCTTTTCCTACGTGCTTTGCTCTAACCGTTGAGCCGCTAACAACTCCCAATGTTTTGACGGTTTTTCTTCCAGGGACTTCTTCTGTACTCACCATAATTATTGAGGATGGTAGACCTTGATTCATGATACTCCGAAGTGAAGGATGAGAATGAAGTTTTGTTATCCATTATCAATCAAAGATTTCTCTAATTCGAGGAACTGTTCTCTGCTTAGGGTGAAGGCATTCTTCAGAGGGATCTATTACGAATCCTTTGAGGAAGCGTCGACCTAGAATGATTCTGTGGCGCATTCGAGAACGATCTTGTAAGCAGATTTGGATATCGTGATCCTCACCTGCGACTTCGAGTGTGGTTCTAATGACTGGGCGCAGGGTGTCGTGACCACCGGTGTCGCGCACTCTACGCCACTCATGGAGCGGGCGCTCGATCCAGTTTCCATTCTTGCATAGGCGGAACTTGACGATGCGCTCCACGCCGTTATCGATGAGGCTGATCTCTTCGGCGTGGAGAGTATTCGACCACGCACCGGTATCCATCTTTGCCAATGTCGCCCCGCTTTCCAATTCGGGAAGACCAATCCATTCTCTCCAACCGAGTACGGTGCGCGCGCGCATGCAGATTCCTCCGGCCGCGGGCGGCCGACAACCCTTCTTGAAACCCTCGCTTGGGAGGTTGCGTCAACGGAAGTGAAAGTAGTCGAATGGATGTAGATTTGTGTCGAATTCTGACTGCGCGAATCGTTCATATACGGCCGGCATGGGCCATCTCTAATGGCGAGCAACACCATACCCGAGGCATTGACCTTCGACGATGTCCTTCTGTTGCCTGCTGAGTCGGCTGTTCTTCCAGCCGAGGTTGACCTCAAGACGAAGCTGACCAACACCATCGGTCTCAATATCCCAATTATGTCTGCGGCGATGGACACAGTGACAGAATCTCGCATGGCCATCGCTATCGCCCAAGCCGGCGGAATTGGAGTAATCCACCGAAACATGAGTATTGAGGACCAGGCAGCCAAGGTCAACACAGTCAAGCGATTTGAGTCAGGCTTGGTGCTCGACCCTATCATGGTCACACCAGAAACCACAATCGGTGAGCTGCGCGCGCTAAAGGAAAGGCACGGCTTCTCCGGACTACCGGTAGTCGACGAAGAAGACAAACTCGTCGGCATCATCACCAACCGCGACATCCGCTTCGTAGCCGACGATAGCATCCTCGTCTCGGAAATGATGACTACAGATCTCGTAACGGTTCCCGAACACGTCAACCCCGAAGTCGCAAAGAAACTCCTACACCAACACCGAATCGAGAAACTCCTCGTCGTTGACAGCAACGGAAGGTGTACAGGCATGATGACCGTGCGAGACATCCAGCGCAGCCGCGACAACCCGGATTCCTGCAAGGACGAGCACGGCCGCCTACGCGTAGCAGCAGCAACCGGTACCGGTGAGAAGGGTATCGAGCGAGCGATGGCACTCTTCGAAGCCGGCGCCGACGTTGTAGTAGTCGATACAGCCCACGGCCACTCTCACGGAGTCCTCCACACCGTCGCCCAAATCCGTGAACTGGCGGGCCCAGACGCACAGATTATTGCAGGAAACGTAGCAACTGGAGCAGCTGCAGAAGCACTCATCTCAGCAGGTGCGAACGCCATCAAGGTCGGCATCGGACCCGGATCAATCTGCACAACCCGTATCGTCTCGGGAGTCGGGGTCCCACAACTCACAGCCGTACAATCAGTTGTAGCCGTCTGCAAGAAAGCTAGCATTCCAGTAATCGCAGACGGCGGCATCAAGTTTAGCGGTGATATCGCCAAGGCAATCGCTGCCGGCGCTGACTGCGTAATGGTCGGAAGCGTCCTCGCCGGAACAGACGAAGCACCAGGAGAAGTCATTCTCTACCAAGGGCGCTCATACAAGGTATACCGTGGCATGGGAAGCGTAGGAGCCATGAGCAAGGGTGCACATGACAGGTATTTCCAATCCGAGCAGGGTGACACAAGCAAGTATGTCCCAGAAGGAATCGAAGGGAGAGTTCCCGCTCGAGGCCCGGTCGAACACGTCTTGCACCAACTTGTCGGTGGTCTACGATCATCGATGGGCTACACCGGCAACGGCGACATCGTAGCCATGCGCGAGAATTGCCAATTCGTCAAGATCACCAACGCGGGTCTCTCCGAATCTCACGTGCACGATGTCGAGATTACCCGTGAAGCGCCGAACTATCGCAGATGAAATTCTCAGGTTCAAGCGGCTTCAATTGTATAATCAAGAGTAATTAGTTCGACCAAATACTCCACCTCTTCGCCATCATCTGTGTGAGAACAGCCCACTCCTCCACCGGTGTCAACTACTACGGTAATATCTAGAGAGTAAGCACCCAAACCAGCATCTCCAACGTCTAGTCCATTGTTGATATCTGATTTCGATACGCCGCTAACATTACCAGTCATCGATGCGTTATACCACTCAACAACCACTAGATGGGAGGAAGGCCCTGAACCTGAGTTCTGACCACTTGCTGAAGTATTGTGTTCGTTGTGGACCATTGTTCCTGTTATGGTGTCTGGATCAGGATTGGATGCACCAGGTAAGTTACACCCTAGACCAGCACTGGTTTCATCTTCTGAATAAGTCAGAGTGACTCTAACCCCTACGATATTCAGATCATCTGCATCGTCTACAGAATCAGTGTGCATATCGATAGTCAAGTTCTCTCCATCATTCACATACTCGATACCATCAGCCAATTGCTCGCTTGAGAAACTCGCATCAACAAGCCAATCACCCGGTGGACCTCCGCCTGATTCCATTGAATCCGGTCCAGCGAAGGCATAGGTTGCCTCTACTACAGTAACTGGTGCTAGAATTACCAGTGCGCCAACCGCTAGTGTTCGAGTGTCGGGCAATTCGTAACGTCCCAGCGGCGAGACATCGGAATTGCGTAATTGATGCATTACGAAGTGTGTGATGAAAGCCGCTCCCATTCCTGGAATCGATTCGAATACCTCATCGTTCAATCCTAACAGCCTCCAAGCAATTACGCCTGTCAAAGCAGCTACCATCATCGCCATCGTGTGGGTAGTATCTGGCTCGTATCCAGCCCAACGGATAATCAAAATCGGCACGAAAATCGAGCCTAGCCCGTAGACAGCAAGTACTACCAGAGTGAATACCGAGTCACCTCCGGGCACATACAAACCGAAAATCGAAATTGCTGTGGCAAAGGCAGCCACTACCAACGTCACAATCTTAGTTTTCTTGTGATCTTGGCTGATTTCAGGCATGATGTCATCAGTGAATGCTGCGGTACAAGCGAGCACTTGACTGTCGGCTGTCGACATTGTCGCAGCAAATATGGATGCTAGAATTAAGCCGACCCAGAACGGTCCGAGAGTTTCCATCGCTAACATCGGTAATCCAAGTTCTGGGTCGAACTCGGTCCCAGTGAAAACCACCCGACTCGCCAGACCGATTATCACCATAATCACGAGGAATGGAGTTTGCCAAGCGAAGAACCACAACATCGCTGTCTTGCGATCTTCGTCTGTCCCGAGAGTCATCACCCGAGTCACAACCTGAGGCTGTCCAGCGACGCTCAGACCACCCAAGAAAAATGCAAACACCCACAGCGAAACACCCAACCCGAGATCAGCTGGAACTATACTCGTGAGATTCGCGTCCTGAGCAGCCAAACCATCGTGCAATCCACCGAATCCACCGATCTCTTGCATCGCTACCCAGCATAGTAAGCTCGAGCCGACGATCATCACACTCGATTGGGCTGCGTCGGTCCAAATCGAAGCGCGGATTCCGCCCGCATAACAGTAAGCAACAACTAGAACGAATCCGATGAGAATGCCAACTACCTCTGACCAGCCCAACATAACGTATAGCGCCTTACCGCCACTGGTGAGTTGAGCCGCTGCATATACTGACAGGAATAGAATAGAAAGCATAGCGGCGAGTTTTGCCTCGGGAGAACCCGTAACCTCGGAAACGAGAGAGGAAAGTGAACGTATACCACGTTCATTTGCTGATTGCTGGATAAATTTGTACAACCAAACCCAGGCTACTATTTGCCCTATCATTGAGCCGACTCCGATCCACATTATGGAATAGCCCATGGTGAAAGTAAATCCAATGAAACCGATGAACATGTAGCCACTATTCCATGTACTAACCGCAGATAATGCAGCCAATGCTGGATGCATTCCACGACCTGCCACGAGGTAGTCATCTGTCGTGTCCTCCTTGACCCACATACTTGCTAGACCAATGCCTGCAAAAGCAGTCATGAATAGCAAGAATGAGCCGATGAGGATGAGGTCCATCGGCTCACTGCGTGAGCCGGGGCGATATCAACGATGGGGAGAAGCCCCATCTCTTGAGCAGAATTATGCTTGCACCATCGGCCTACTAGAACCACAATCAGGACATTGCTGTTCTTCGCTATCTCCATAATTGTGCTTGCAGGCAGGGCAGGTTAGTGATAGAACGAATTGTTGAGTTTCTGAGACATCAATCTTCTCATCATCTACCCTTTCAAGATGCATCAAATCCCTCTCGAGATCTTGCATCTCGAATCGGCCCGGACCTCCGACCTTGAGTAAGACATCAGGGGGTAAGGTGACGGTTCCTGTATCGTCGATGATTAACTCCCTTGAACCGGATAAATCCCCGATATCGACATCTGTACCATGTTGAGCGATGAAGCGACCTTCTCGTAACTCTAGAGAACGCTCACAGAACGATGCGACTTCCCTATTGTGGGTCACTAATAGGAAAGCGACGTCTTCCTCTTTGTGCAGTTTCTTGAACAAATCAAGAACCTCACGACTAGTTATTGGATCAAGAGCTCCCGTTGGTTCGTCGGCGAGAATAAGCTTTGGATTAGTAATCAAAGCACG
>DAFD01000047.1:0-2744 GCA_002497895.1 Euryarchaeota archaeon UBA175 | reverse complement strand
GACCTTTCGCCCATTCCGAGGCGGTCTAGGAGTGCCTGTGCCTTGGACCTTGCAACGCCTGGTAATACCCCCTGGTGACGAAGAGGTTGAGCGACGTTATCCAAGGCGTTCATGTGAGGAAGGAGATTTGAGTCTTGGAAGATGAAGGAGATTGTGTCCTGACGAAGTTTGACTAGTTCATTTCCTGTAAGTCTGGTCATCCTTCTTCCAGCCAGTTCAACACCTCCAGCAGATGGCTTCATCAAGCCACCAAGACACTTCAGAAGAGTCGATTTCCCCGACCCAGAAGGGCCTATCACGGCAACTGCCTCGCCCTCGTAAACAGTGACATGCAGACCTCGAAGTGCGACTACGTTGCCGTCTTCGGCGTTTGAGTCATAGACGTGATAGAGTCCGTCTGATTTCAAAATCTCAGCTCTCTCTGTCATCTTCACTCCCCCTTGAGAACCACTGCCAAGTCTGCTTGCAGAGCCCTGCGTGTAGTGTAAATCAAGGCCATTAGGACTGCGAAGAGAACTGATGCATTGACTAGTGCTAAGTCAAACCACGGCCAGACTAGGTCCCTGTCAATCGGCGCACTCTGACCTAAGAATATCTGGAAGATGAATCCGAAGACTCCAAAGAATCCGTTGAATGACTCTGCAATTGCGAGCCCGAGAATTACTCCCAGAGCCATGCTTACAGTTAGAATCGAGAGAATTTCGAACAGAACCAGACGCATTACTTGATTGGGGCTGGCTCCAATTGCCTGTAGAATAGCCAGTTCTCTCTTCCTCTGAGTCAGAACGAGAGAGAGGAATACGAATGCAGAAGCGACCGAGGCCAGTGAGGCTACGATGAACTGCAGACTTAGAAGACCTGGCGTACCGAAGATCAATCCACCATTGCGCTCGTTTTCACGGTGGGCTGTCGACCAATCTTGGGCCGCACTGACTCCTTGACCATTCACAATCTCGGCATTGACTGCTCTCAGGGCGTCAGCACAGTCCTCGTCTGTCTGGTCGCACAATTCGAAGAACCAGCGTGTCGATGAATAGGCATCTGCCTTGTCGTCGCCTACTAGCTGCCGGTAGGTGGATTCACCGATTACTATCGCCTGCTCAGCCTCTGAGGCTGATAGACCGGGGACCCATTGGTGACGTCCCTGATAGTGAACTGTTGACTCGGTAACTGTTGTCGTGATAACTAATTCGAAGTCCGGGCCTAATTCAAAGTTGTACTCGGTGTACTCAATTGGCTCTAAACTGCCTAATTCGAGATTCTTGAACACATCTACGGCCGCGGAACCGGCGGTGAATGAGCCGCTGGACCACTGTGACACTACCGCGTCTATATCGCTTCCAGGAATTGTCTGAGTATCCCAGATTAGCGTATTCTCGTGGCCGTCGAAGAGAACCCATGTCCTCACCAGAGAATTCTGGTCCTTTGGATTAGTGAATATGTCAGCAACCGAGGTCATCGAAGCGATATCCGTGATATCACCGTCCCCAACTCTCTGAATGGCCAGCAACACCTCTTCTCTAGCCTGCTGCTCGGTAACTGAAGAGTCGAACTGCACCTGCAAGTCAGCACCCGTCTGAGCTGATGTAGTGCGCTCGTCAACGATTGTGCCTGTGTATCCCTGTACTGCTGCGAGAGTCACTATTGACAGTGTGAGCAGCATAATCACGGCCAAGCGATTGACTGATTCAGAAGACCCTGAACCTTTCAGACCTCTTCTGATATCAGAAACCGCGGGTGACCAAGATAGCAACGAGGTGAGTATTCGCGGTCCTGCAGCTCCGATTCTACCTAGGACTAAAGCTCCTCCAATCCATAGGAAGAATGGACCGAAAAGGAACAACAGTGCTTCAACGATGAAATTTGAAATCAGACCTCCAGAATCTATCGGACCCAAGCCTCCATTACTCTCTATCCAACTCTCAGCATAGGCTAGAAGGCCGATTGTGAAAGAAAGAACATGTAGCCAAGTCCTCGGCTCCTTCTTCTCTGAAACTCTCCTAACTCCTTCATCAATCTCAATCTTGAGGAACTGCCTAGTCCGAGAATTGCCAAAGAGAAGCGATGCACCCACTGTGAGTAGGATGATTACAATGGTTGTAACCAGACTGAGAGTAGGGTTGATGTCTATCCCACCAGATCTGAATGACATGAAGCCAACCGCATCTAGAACCAAAGGTACAGAGAGCAATGCGAGAATGTAGCCAGCAAACCAAGCGAACATGCTGGTAACTGCTAATTCAAGCATTATCATACCCGTGAGAGTTCCCTCTGTTCCACCGATGACTCGATGGATTGAGATCTCACGCTTACGCTGTTCAAGAGATAGCACTAGGCCGTAAATCAAAACAGAGAATGATAGTATAACTATCGGAATCATCAGGATGTAGTCGAATACCTGAATAATTCCGAGGAATATGTTGAGGAATGTGATTGTGCCTGAAATTAGGTCATTGTACTCGATGAGGATGCCTGCACTGGTGTAGTTCCCTGCTTCCATCTCTTCCTTTAGGTTGTCAAGCCACTTAGTCGCGTCAGCAGTAGAGGTAGTGGGTAGCTGATTCCGATCCACAGCCAAGCCGAGGTAGCCGTGGTCGTTGTCCATCAGAATGGTCTTCTGTTCATCGCTGAGTACTGCGTCGGACACCATCAGAGGATTGAACAGCAGGGTCGGATTTCCAGCACCTCCTTCCTGATAGACTGCAGCGATTGTCAGATTGTGTACGGTCATGGTTACTTGGCAG
>DAFD01000062.1 GCA_002497895.1 Euryarchaeota archaeon UBA175 | reverse complement strand
CTGGAGGGTTGAGAATTCCTGGGGTGACAAGGAGTCTGGCCGCAAAGGATACTACACGATGAATGACTCATGGTATGACGAATACATGTTTGAAATTGCATGTCCGAGTGATTACCTCAGCGATGAGATGAGCGAAGGATTGGAAACCGAACCCATCGTTCTGCCAGCATGGGACCCAATGGGTTCGTTGGCGCGCGATGAAGCGCTTTCCTGACTAGATCATCCAAGATGTCGTAGTGACAGTTCGATGGTCACGGAGTCTGGATAGTCGATTCGAAGGACGCGGCGAAGAGCTTTTTCGTCCTTCGCTGCACTTGTTACGAGTTCCAAGAGTCTCTTGTGAACGCGCATCTCCCAGTGATCCCAGGTTTCAGCACCCTCGCCGTCCGGGCTCTTGCGGCATGGAACTACAAGTCGGCGAGTTGGAAGTGGGATTGGACCACGAAGGTCTACTCCAGTTTCGTCACAAATCGCCTTGATCTGCGAACAGACCATGTCGACATCCTGATGGTTCTCACCAGTCAGCTTGATCTTAGTAATTACAGGCATTTCACTCGCTCCGAGTCTTCCGCCTTCTTACCGAGTTCACTTCTTCTCGATCTTGATACAAACGCCAGCTGCAACGGTCTTACCCATGTCGCGGATAGCGAAGCGGCAGAGTTCAGGGAAGGTGTCCATCTGCTCAATAGCCATTGGCTTGGTTGGAGCGAAGCGAATCAACGCAGCGTCACCAGTCTTGAGGAACGGGGGGTTTGCTTCCTTGGTCTTCGAGTTCTCGAGCAAATCGACGAAGCGAACTGCTACCTGAGAGGTGTGAGCGTGGAACACAGGAGTGTATCCAGCGCCGATCGCCTTCGGGATGTCCATGAGTTGAATCTGCCCGACGAAGGTTTCGTCGTGGCGCACGTATGCTGGTGCATTGTCTGAGTATCCAGCGACGTCACCACGGCGGATGTCAGTCGCAGCGAGGCCACGGACGTTGAATCCGACGTTGTCGCCTGGCTCGGCCTTGGCGACATTGGTGTGGTGCATCTCGATACTCTTGACTTCAGCAGATTGCTCACTTGGGTTGAAGACAACAGTCTTACCAGCGTGTAGAACACCAGTCTCGATCTTGCCAACAGGCACAGTTCCAATTCCGCCGATCTTGTAGACGTCCTGAATCGGCAAGCGGAGAGGCTTGTCGACCGGCTTTGCTGGCATCTGGATGCCATCGATTGCCTCGAACAGGGTCTGACCCTTGTACCACTTCATGTTGTCAGACTTGTTGTAGAGGTTCTCACCGTTGAAGGAGGAACAAGGAATCTTTGGAACGTCGGCTGGATTGAATCCTGCAATCTTCAGAAGATTGTCAACCTCAGTGCAAACTGTGTTGTACTTGTCTTCCGAGTAGTCGACACCGCTGATGTCCATCTTGTTGACGTTGACAATCAGTTGCTTGACTCCCAGAACCTTTGCGAGGAAAGCGTGCTCGCGCGTCTGCGCGTTAACGCCGTCGTTAGCTGCGCACAGAAGAACTGCGGCGTCAGCCTGGCTGGTTCCAGTAATCATGTTCTTCACGAAGTCACGGTGCCCAGGAGCATCGATGATTGTGAAGTAATAATTAGGTGTGAAAAGCTCCTTGTGCGCAACATCGATTGTGATTCCGCGCTCGCGCTCTTCCTTCAGTCCATCCATGACGTAAGCAAGACCGAATCCAGCCTTACCAGCCTCAGATGCTAGTTGTTCGTTCTTGTCAATGACGTGCTGCTCGATATGACCTGTGTCGAGGAGGAGACGTCCTACGGTTGTTGACTTACCGTGATCGACGTGTCCAATAAACACGATATTAAGGTGCGGCTTGCTTTTATCTTCCCACTGTGAACCCATGATAATCAACTCTAAGTGTGCCCCGCCGACCGATGATGCCTTTATGAATCTCTCCCCATAGGGGAGGCCTTAATGAGTTCAGTAAGGGAGGTTCGTTTAGCGGCGCAGTTCATCGATATTGCAATTCAATCATGAGACTCTTGACCTCAGTGTTGTGAGTTTTCTCATTCTGCAAATCCACAGTCCACGTTCCCGGCTCGAAACCTCGCACAGTAGAACCTCCTATGACAAGCCACACGCATCGGTCATCTGATTGACAATCACCGGCGTTGCGATTATCATCACCTACGCCGGTTGTGTTGGCGACCTCTTTGTCAGTCTCGTTGAAGATGAAGAGGTCGAGCTTGTTCTCTGTGTCTACACCGCCGAATGGCTGGTCAGCATCCTCGGCGGGGTAAGTGAGTTTGGTACGGAGGTAACGAATCTTGTTTTGGCCATCTTCGTAGGATACTGGGTAATCGAAGGTCATGATGACTGGATCCTGATATCGTCGGTCGATGACGAAGTCAGTCCAAGTTGCCCGGTAATTGATGTAGAGAGTCGAGTCATCGGAGTCGGTCAATCCGTTATTGTCGGTGACCGTTAGTTGGATGTCCCACGAACCTGCCGGCATATCCTCGAGATTGATCGATTCTCCAGTCGCGTCAACATCGTTGGTTGCGTCACCATCCTCATCTGAATCAATGTCGAGGTCAAGGTCCCACTCGTAGGATACAATGTATTCTTCAGCATAACAGTCGGAGTTGTCTGGGTTACAACCAGCCCAGGATTCCGAGCCATCCATGGTTACGCTAGCGGAGACGGTGATGCTGCGGTCGTTCTCGTCCTTATCCTCGCAGACCCAGACGAGAATGAATGAGCCAGCTGGTGGTTCCTCACCGTCGCAATCATTGTCCTTGGAGGTACTGATTTCGGCGCGCGGCTCGCGCGCGGACGCGTCGACGACTGTGATTACCTTGGTAGCGGTCGCTTCGTAGGTGCCGTCACTGACTGTCAAAGTCGCACCGTAATCACCTGGCTGAGAATAGGTATGGCTGGTTGTCAAGCCATTGCCGACGTTACCATCACCGAAATTCCAACTGAAGGTTAGTGCGTCGGCGTCGGGGTCTGAAGAGCCTACTGCGCTGAATGTGAGAGAGTCGCCTGCGCGAACTGCTCCGTCAGGGTCGACGCTCATTTTAGCGGTCGGCGCACTGTTGAGAGAAAGTGATTCGAGGCAGCCTGCAAATGCCATGCTTAGCATCAGCATGACCACGAATGGAGCCAGACCTCTGGTGCCTCTCATGGAATACGGTGGTATGGTGGCCGTCATCAACCCTACGGAATGATGTAATCAGAAGAAATCGGACAAAGTTTGCTGCCTAGTCCCTTCTAGAAGCTCTTTTTGATTCCACCCGAAGGCTTCGGTAATTCGGCCTAGAGCGGTGGCTAATCGCCGGGCATAGAACTCTGGATCGTAGACCGGCGGCTCAACTCCCAATTCATCGACCATCCAGGCCTCTATGGTCATCGGTGAGGTCTTGGCATTGGTTACAATCCAGCCGACCTTCATCCCCGGAGTAAATCCGAGGCCTGCTTCGATACGTTGTTTCGCTGCGCGCACGTAAGGCATCGAATCGGGATTCTTGTAAGCCTTGGTGAAATCAACCGAACCATCACGTCGAAGACTGCCCTTGCAAGAGCGTGAGATGACGAGGTCGGCAACTTCGATGCGGCGTGAGCGCACATCGTCAATGACTGTCTTCGTAAGTTCAACCGAGGACCATGGATCGTTAGCGAGAATCAACTCAAACATCTCAGTCATCGTCCTCGTCAGAATTCTGAACGAATCGGTACGCCTCACCTCGTAACCGCGGATGAGCATCTCCTCACGCGGCCAAACTACACGTCCGACATACCTCTTCTTTGCACCGTGTGAAAAGAAAGCCGAGAGAGCGGTTTCGAATTCGAGTTCTGCACCCTCTCTCGTGAATCGCTCGGCGAGTCGATTACCAAAGCTAAGCGTCTCCTCACGAGCCGCCTTCCAATCTGCGAATACCAATGCATTCTCTGGAGGGCGGTCAATGGGTGAGTCCGCTTCGACAGGGGCGCGAACAAAGATCGAGTCGGTGTCGGAATAGACCACACCATAGCCATCATTCTCGAGGCTCGCAATGATTGTCCGAATGTTGTGCCGAGCCCATTCCGTGATACTCGCTCCGAGGTCAGGATGGGTGAATCGATAGAAAGAAGACGCGAATACTCCATAGAAGGAATTCATCAGAATTTTCACCGCATACTGCAGTTGGTCATGCAAGAAAGCAGCCTCTTCGTCACCCGATTCGCGTGCTTTCTTGAGCTCCGCTTTGTGATGGTCGCGCCGAGCCATAAGATCACTGAGCAGGCGCGGGACCAAACCATTCCGCTCATCGGTTGAGACGTAACGCGTGCTGGTGGCTGGAGAGATATTGTGTGAACTGTCGACACGCCCATCTCTGACAAGTGTGGTCGAGCAGATATTCTGTGCAATCATGATTGAAGGGTACATCGATTTGAAGTCGAGCACGGCGACCCAAGGATGGATTCCCGGCTCGACTTCGTGGACGTAGCCGCCAGCGATTTGGTCGCGGCGGCGGGGTCCTGATTGAGTCATCGGCACGGCGATATTCTCGCGGTCTGCGAGGCGGATTACAAGCGAGTCAATCCATTGACTGGTCGTGCCAGCGGCAGCGGTTTCAACCGTAGTACTGGCTACCGCTGCCAGCGCTTCTTTGCGCTCGACGGATTGTAAGTGACCGAGAATGTCGAGCGGAAGATGAGTATCTCTGACACAGTATTCCATCACCTCATCTGGGCGAGCCGCCCATTCCTCATCCATCCGGCTTGCATCGATGTCGAGTTTCTGCTTGTCTTCGGAGTCCGGCCAGAGCATATTGGCGACGAAGCGGAGTGATTCACGCTCTGGCCGCAGGGTCTGGCGAACCTGCCACCAAGCATCCATCGGGATTCGGCCTGTCATCCGCCAGACTCGGTTGACGGCGCGTTCGGGCTTCAGCCTCTTGGCTTCGCTCTCAATCGCTGGAACGCGTCCCCAACCACACAAAGCAGCCTGCTCAAAACGCGAGCGACCTGAGTTCTCCTCGGCTCGCTCGATAATCCGCGGTAGATCGAAATTATCGATATTGTATCCTGTGATGAAATCAGGATCTTCGTCACGTACCAGCCGAGTCATCCCCTCAAGGATGTCTTTCTCAGCCCCACGGAACTCGTGCTCGGTGCGTGAACCTCCACGATCAACCACAACTGCCGCGCACAGAATCGTATTGTGTTTCACGCTCGTCTCCAAATCTAGAGAGAGTGTGACAAAGGGAGCGGGGAAAGGATCTGCACGAGATAGGTCTTCGACTGTACAAGAGATTACCAAATCGCATGGATAGAGTCCCGAGCCGCCGAAGTCGCGGATGCGCTCGGCGGCCTCGACGCGCCCGCCATCAAAACCGGCAGCCAACTCGGCGGGTGCACGGCTACCAGCCCACAACACCTCACCTGCAACACGCACGTGAGGACCGAGGTCGAGGTCGAGCAGCAAGCGCTGAACAAACAAAATGTCCGCACTGGTCACCTCCCAATCGTTGTCCGCAAGCAGCCGCTTGCGCAAGCGAGGCACCACGTATGGCTGCTCAACATCCACTCGCCAGTGAGGTTTCAT
>DAFD01000002.1:4600-10082 GCA_002497895.1 Euryarchaeota archaeon UBA175 | reverse complement strand
TGCAGCAGTCCACGGGCATGATTCTCATCTTCGCCGCAATCATCGCAGTGACCCTCTTCGGAGCTGCTGAAGATAGTACTCAATCAACTGATTAAATCGTAGATAGATCCTCCAGAATCGGCAGGATATTTCTCCTCTCAATACGGCACGGATAGCCTACCGGCCGCATCCAATAGGTGTACAGGGCGAGAGACACAAGCGAGGGGATGGGATGCACTCAGCGAGAACCTCAACGGCCCCGTACGACTGAGGCTTGGAGCCCGCGATTGATAATCGTTGTGCGAAAAGCCGCTCCAAGACCATAGAACGATACACTGAGCGCCTGTTAAGTTTCAGAAACCGCACTACGTCGACGATTCTGCTATGACGAAAGATATCGGGCGAATCACTCGATGGTGAGCACTTCAGGCCCACCCTCAGTTATCCAGACAGTATGTTCGAACTGACCAATCATTCCTCGATCTTCACAGCGCAGAGCAGCATAAGTCTCGAGGAAACGAATCGAAATCAGCTTCTTCACAAGCGCATTCCACTTCTTTCGTAGAACGTCTTCCTCTTCACCCGGGAATGGCTTTTCGAGTAGAGGATATGCCCAGCGCTCAGCGAAAGGCAGGGTGTGATAGCGCTCCTCGATATACCGCGCCATCGTCGCACCAAGCGGCTTCAATTTGCCCTTTAACATCGCTTTTCGAATGGTGATATCTCCGGTGACGCGAAAGATATTGCTCGAATGAGCGGGCGGAATATTCTCGATCATCCCGCTCTTTCCAGTTGTATTGAATGGTTCGACAGCGTAGACGCTTCCGAGTTCGACTGAGCCCTTGAATCCGGACGCGTCGGTCGGCCCGATATCGTAGGATGGAATCGATGTACCAGCATGTAGATTCCAGCGCTTCAATTCATGTCCACAAAGATTGCGAATTGGTTGGAATCCAGCGTCGGTGTGGACTTGGTCCGCAGCCGCACCGATTTCCCACCAAGGTGTCCCAGGATGCATCTTCTCGATTGAAGCATCCCTTGCCTCCCGTGCCGCCTTGATCTGATCGGTATGATTTCCACCGTTCCCGACCTCGATTGTCAGCGCGTTGTCGGCTAGAGCTCCAGTGATGTGCACACCGACATCGAGTTTGACGAGGTCGCCATCCTGGAAGACCATCTCCCCCTCGAATCCTTCGGGTGGATTCTGTCGAGAATCCGTTGTGTAATGGGCAGCTATGTCGTTGACTGAGATAGTGACCGGGAAAGCAGGAGTCCCACCGTGTCGACGAATGAAGCGTTCTGCAGAATCAATCACTTCATCCCAAGCTTTGCCAGCGACGATCTCGCCCTTGATTCCTTCAAGCGTTCTTCGGGCTACATGCCCGGCGTCTCGCCACTGTTTGAGGTCCGATTCTTCCACCATGCGATAACCTCCTTAGCTGGAACAATTCCTTCTCTCAGCACCTCTATGCTTGCACAATCGGGTAAATCACAGACCGAATACCACGCTATCAACGTACTGGGTGCCCCTCCGAGCGTTTCTCCAGCCACTAAAGCCACCTCATGGCCTGCTTGACGCAGAGTTTCGGCTGCTGCTTCACAAGTTGCTGCAGGTGGTGTGCCGCTGATGTTGGCGGAGGTTGCAGTCAGTGGTCCACACGCTCGCAGCAGGGCTTTTGCAGTGGGATGAGCGACGACTCTGATGGCGATTTTGTTTGTACCTAGGCGCGCATCTAGGGGTTCCTTTGCGGGTAAGATGATAGTAAGAGAGCCCTCGGGAAATGAGGATAGAATCTCAGAGATGTCGTCAGTTAGCTCGACGAGGTTTGCAGCCTGTTCAAGGTCAACCACACCGACGCTCACCGGCATTTCACTGGGGCGTTTTTTGACGTTGTATAGATTATCCAGAGCAGCCGAGGTTAGTATGCAACCGAGAGCCGGCTGCGTCGATGTTGGATAGATAATGCATGCACCAGCGGAGACCAGAGCGAGGGCACTGTCAGAAATCGCTTGCTCCATTGTCCTCACTCAGCGGATATGCTTGCGGTTCGCCGGCGGCAGGGAATCCTTGTGCGCCACAATCGATCCGACATGTAGATCGATATTGGATTGGTGAGTGTGGCGCTGCGAGATTCGCAGAAGTTCACGGATTCCCTGAACGAGGTTGAGAATTGGAATCAGGAAGACCAACTTGCGTGCAGCGCGTTGGTCCCACATCTCGCTGGTCATCTCTGAGCCGTCTTCAGCCAGCACTGCTAGGCCGAACATGCGCTGACCTAGAGAGCGTGAAAGCCACAATCCAGTCCAGCGCCAGTAAAGCCAGTGGCTGACAAGGAGAATGGCGACCATTGCGAGGGCGTGGTGGAACGATGAGGAAGCCCAAAGTGTGAGGTTCCAAGCATTCATGATTTGCCAACGAGTTGCTACCATCAAAATGGTTGTGACGATGACTACATCGACGCTCAATGCAGCGGTTCTGCGAACTCCCGATGCTAGAATCGTGCCTTCAGGAACAGGCCAATGGCCACCTTCTTCTGCGCTCAATATCTGCTTCGCGAGAGTGCCGCCGCTCTGCAGTGAGATGGGTGAGTCGTGGTCAGCCATGTGCTTCCTCAAGCCATTCCGAGAATGTGCCACGCCTCAAGGTTACGACTGCGGATATGTGCCAGCCAGGCGCCCCAAGTCTCATCGTTGCGCAGAGTGTCAGGGTCACCGATGACAATGAGCCCGCGCCTCGCTCTAGTTAGGGCGACATTGAGGCGGCGCGGGTCGGCGAGGAATCCGACGTTTCCGTCGGGATTTGAGCGTACGCAGGAGAAGATGATGACCTCTTTCTCGCGGCCTTGGTAACCGTCTACAGTACGTACTTCGACGGCTTCATTGCGTTCGGGAATAGCGTCGCGGATAGCTCTAACCTGACCTGCATAGGGGGTGATTATGCCGATGTCTGAGTGTTGTAGTTCGCCCGCTTCGAGGAGGCCTTCGAGAATGCGGGCGACCCATCCGGCCTCGGCTGGATTTTCCTTCGAAGCGCCATCGGGTGAGAGAAGCTCGTCACCATTGACTGGAAGGAATGCGATCGGTACCTCCCAATCATTCCAGAGAAGTCCTGCCGGATTGGGTCGTTCAGCGGCTTGGACACCGTCAATTAGGCGGCCATCGTAGAAGGTCTGGTTGGGAAATTGCGAGATGGCCGGGTGCATTCGGTATTGGGTATTGAGTAGAATTGGCTCGATGCCCATGGCGACGAGACGCTCGAAGAGAGAGCGGCGCAGTCCTCCGTTTTCAGCGCGGCGACTGATGACTGTAGGTGGTAATTGTTGATGATCTCCGACTAGGACAATTTGCCTCGCGCCACGAACCAAGGGGACAAGACTGGCAGGCTCAGTGGCTTGGGTCGCTTCGTCTAGTAGAACTCGCGAAAAGCGGCGTCCGTCAAGCAATTGATGGCCGACGCCGATGCAGGTACAGCAGAGAACCTGCGCGCGTTCGAGAATATCATCGCGCATCTGACGTTCGATACGACGCACCTCCTTCCAGCCACGATTCAAATCACGGTGCGCCAAACCCTTCTCTTTGCCTTTCATTCCAGAGATGCGCCGCGCTAATTTCTCATTGAGTTCGAGATGCTCCTCTAGGTCGCGGCGAAGTGGATGTCCTTCCATCTGTGCATCGACTGTTGCCTCACGCAATGACTCGCGGACCTTCACCGGCTGCCCGAGCCTGACTGCGCGAACTCCAAGCCCGAGCAATCCCTCAAGCAGATTGTCGACCGCGACATTCGAATCAGCGACGGCGAGAATCGTTCCGACCTCCTGACTAGACCAAGATTGTAAGATTCGGACAGCGGTGTAGGTTTTGCCGGTTCCCGGCGGTCCCTGGATAAGTGTCAAGCGTTGATTTACTGCAGCTTCACAAGCAGTTGTTTGAGATTCATTCAGATCATCTGGTCGGCTCGCAGGGCGTCGATTAGCACCTCCAAGTTCCGGCCCTAATCCAGCGGTTCCTACTGGGTCATGGACAGTTCCAAGGAGGAGGTCTCGAAGGGGTGCCCCTCCTTCCTCTTCGAAGAGTGAATTGAGGGCGTCCCGCATCCTATCGAATGCGACTTTATTCGCGGCGCGGTCCATCCTCCAGAATCCGCTGCGAAGACCGCTCGGCAATTCTGGCAGAACGATGCGAATCCGATTTCGCGAGCGGTCAGAAACAATCGCTTCGATGGGCTTCTCACCAACAGGATCACCCCGACTCAACATCACGATGTCACCCTGACGGAAGCGATGTGAACCCATGTTGGCGCGCCCATCGAGTTCCAGCTTGACGATTCGCTGCCCGAATAACCAGCCATCCGGGCGAGCCCTCAGGTCGAAAAGCGCAAGTCCGTGGGCAGCGAGTTTGGCCCGCGACCAATTCCGTAAACGCTCTTCGGTCGCGTCTAATTCATCATCCAATTCCCATTGAATCAGCCGCATGTATGCTTCGTGATGATCCTGGCTGCGAGTAAACCTCGCTGCAAGCCCACCATCCGAGTCCACACCCACCCTGCGCGGCCGGCGCCACATCACGTTTCGCCGAGTTAGAGAAAATACTGAGTCTGAAGTTCGCCGTTTACAACGGCGGGTGAGGGTTATACGCGGAACACGGCCGAACGCCCTCGTCTGTAGAGGTCCGGTCATGGTATTTGACAAGTTCAAGAACTGGCGTAAGGGGGCAGCCGGACCGACTGTTGAATGCCCGCTGTGTCACACATTGAATCCTGAGGATACGATGCAGTGCTCCCAATGTATGTACCAATTGGGCAAGGCTGCATTCGAGCAGGTAGCTTCTATCGATGACAAAGAAGCAGGTACTCTTTTCGACGAATTGCTAGCCGATTTTGATGAAGATGAAGAGGAGGAGGTCATCGATTGGTCGAAGGGTACTTTCACCATGGATGATGTCACAATCGATGTCGAACAATATGGCAAGGACGACGGAATCAAAGTCAGTGGAAACCCGACTTTCGCGATGACTGTAGATAATCCCGATCCGGTCGACGAAGAAGAGGGGGACTACGAACTAACTGCAGCGGATGCTCCGGCCTTTGTCACCAAATTTGAGATGCCGGAGAGCGAGCCTGAGCCCCTTGAAGAAGTTCCATCTCAGCAGATTGAACTCATTCAACCGACTGCTGAATCGGCGGAGACCGTTGAGGTCGTTGCCGCCGATGCGATCCCTGATCGAAATGGCTCTTTTTCCGAGCCAGCGCCGGCAGCGGAGAAACCCGCTCCTTCGGTTGAGGAATCACCGGAGATAGAGCCTCAGGTTGTGTCCGAGCCCGAAAATGCCGAGGAAGAATCTGAAGCCGAACCTGAGGGGGCTGTCGAGACGCAGGTCGAATCAACAGAGATTACCGAGAAATCATTACTCTTGTTGAAGAAGGTCGAATTGGTAGAAATGGCCGAGGCAGAAGGCCTCTCACCATCCGGAACCAAGGCCGAACTCGCTGCTAGAATTATTGCCG
>DAFD01000002.1:0-4197 GCA_002497895.1 Euryarchaeota archaeon UBA175 | reverse complement strand
CAGCTCCTCAACCTCCGATTGTGGTTCCTGCCGCACCTGCGGGAATGCCCCCACCTCCAAATCCAGCCGTCGCCAAAAGTGTCGATCCAATGGATGCGGCCTTCGATGGTGGAGCAAGTCCACCACGAATCCCACGAATACCGAAAATTCCGACAATGCCTCACATCGCTCAGGCCAATGAGGCTCTGGATATGCCGGAAAACAATGGATTTTGGCCGTGGCCGCAACAGGAAGAATGGCCGAATAGAGAAGTCGCTCTGAAGATTAAGGAAGCGATGGAGGAGGCCAAGCGCAAAAATGTGGCACAGGTGATGGTCCTTCTCGATGAGGTCGGGCCTCACTTGGGTGACCGGACCAAATTGCTCTATCCAATCGGCGCGTTATTGCAGAGAGTTGGACGGGCTTCGGCCGTCGACCAGATGATTGCTGCAGCTGTCGAGGCCGAGCCCGATGACAAAGACGTGCAGGCGGCGAAGGCCAAATTGCGACCCTGAAATCACTAGAATTCGGATGATTCGTTTAGCCGCAGCCGTAATGCGGGTGCGTGCCAGCGCAGTCGATATGCAACTGCGCGCGACGACGACCATTATGGTCGACGATGAGCTCGTAATGCGCCCGGCGAACACCACTTACACTCGCGATTTGCTCGAGGCTTTCGAAGAGACTTGGCCCGAGGTTAGCAGGGCTATGCCGTGGATTCTCCCTGAGAATGAAATCGAGCCGCAGATAGCCGATTTTCTCGATGAAACCGAGCGTACTGGGCGCGTTGGTCGGATGCATCACTGGGTATTGATTCGGCCGTGGGATGAAGCGGTCTTGGGCTTGCTTGGATTCGACCGCATCACTCGCTCGGCCGAGGCCGAGTGGAATCTCGGATATTGGGTCAGATCTTCTGAGCAGCGCAGGGGTGTGGCAGGTCGCGCAATCGAAGCTGCACTGCGCTGGCTTGGCGACCTTGAGACGGTATCCGTCGAACTCAAGGTCGACCCGAATAATGCGCCTGGAAAGCGAACCGTTGAGCGCACTGTGAGACAATGGGGAGGTAGTCGCTGCGTGACGGGAGATTCAGCGATAACCGTCGCAGGAGTCCGTACTCCTCACGAGTGTCATCTCATCTCAATTGGTCCTGATACCGGCCCTCTTTGAGGGCCGTTGAAGACGCGACCATTGAAAACAGGCCGTAAGTTCGGCAGACCTGCCCATAGGGCAGGTGACAGCGATGTCGGTCAATCACAGGCAACGTCTTCCAGACATTGACCCGGAGGAGACAGACGAGTGGTTGGAAGCCCTTCGTTCGGTCGTCGATGCTCATGGAATCGAGCGAGCTCGTATGCTACTTCACGAGGTTATGGCGGAGTCAATTGACCTCGATGTCGAGATTGCTCCAATCGCCCAGACACCTTACGTCAACACAATTTCTTGGGATCAGCAACCACCTTACCCTGGCGACCTAAAGACCGAGCGAGAAATCCTAAATTCGATTCTCTGGAACTCCGCAGTCATCGTCTCTGATGCTAATCGCCGCATCGACGGGATCGGTGGACATATCTCGACTTACGCCTCATCGGCAACCCTCTACGAGGTGGGTTTCAATCACGTTTTCCGCGGTAAGGATAGCAACGGAATCGGCGACGCTCTCTACATCCAGGGTCATGGTAGCCCGGGTATTTACGCTCGAGCTTTCCTTGAGGGACGTCTTACCCGAGAGCAATTGGCAAACTTCCGTCAGGAAGCCTTCGTAGACGGGCTCTCATCTTACCCACATCCTCGACTGATGTCCGAGTTCTGGGAGTACCCAACGGTATCGATGGGGCTCGGCCCACTCTCTGCAGTGATGCACGCACGCTTCTGGAAGTACCTGCACAATCGAGGACTCGCAGACACCTCTGAATCCACTATCTTCAGCTTCCTAGGCGACGGCGAGATGGATGAACCAGAAGCAATAGCTGCGATAGCCGTCGCTGGCCGCGAGAAACTCGACAATCTAATCACCATCGTCAATTGCAATCTGCAAAGACTGGATGGCCCGGTTCGTGGAAATGCAAAGATTGTGCAAGAGCTTGAAGGGCTCTATCGCGGAGCCGGCTGGGACGTTTTCAAGGTCCTCTGGGATTCGAATTGGGACCGGCTCTTAGCCCAAGACGCAACAGGAGCCCTACTCGCACGCTTCGAATCGATTACCGATGGCGACTTCCAGCGCATGAGTATACTCGAACCCGCCGAATTCCGTACAGAATTCTTCACGGGCAATCCCGAACTTGATGCCCTCGGAGCCTCTCTTACCGATGCCCAAATCGGCCAATTGCGCCGCGGCGGCCACGACCCAATCAAGGTCTGGGCCGCCTACCACGCAGCAAAGCAATCCGACAAGCCAGCCGTCATACTTGCACACACCGTCAAAGGCTGGGGAATCGACTCCTTCGAAGGAAGGAACACTACCCACCAGAAGAAGAAAATGAGTCTCGAGGACCTCACGCAATACCGTGACGACCTCGGTATTCCAATCCCTGATGAGAACCTCCAAGACGATCCCTTCCACCAATTCGAGGAGGATAGTGAAGCCCTAGCATACCTGCACGAACGACGCACTCAACTCGGCGGTTACCTGCCTGAGCGCAGAGCCCCACCGATTGAGCAAAACCTCCCTGGTGAGGAGACTTACTCCGCTTTCGACGAGGGCACGTCCGAAGGCCAGAAGGTCTCCACCACCATGGTCTTCGTTCGTCTTCTGCGAAATTTGATGAAATCAGAAATTGGAGAACTGGTGGTACCGATTATCCCAGATGAGGGGCGAACTTTCGGAATGGATCCGTTGTTCAGCGAGTTCGGAATCTACTCTTCTTTCGGTCAGCAATACACTCCTGTTGACCACAAAATGCTGATGAATTACAAGGAATCGACAAGCGGCCAAATTCTTGAGGAAGGAATTTCAGAGGCCAACTCCATCGCTTCTTGGATAGCCAGTGCAACCTCATACGCCCACGCCGGAACGCCTACGCTTCCATTCTATGTGTTCTACTCGATGTTTGGATTCCAGCGGGTTAATGACCAGATTTGGCAGGCTGCTGACGCGCGATCTCGTGGCTTCTTGATGGGCGCCACAGCTGGTCGAACCACTCTCAATGGCGAGGGATTGCAGCATCAGGACGGTCACTCGCTGCTTCACGCCAGCACCGTACCATCCTGTCGCGCTTGGGATCCTGCTTACGCTTACGAATTGGCGACAATCATCCAGCATGGTATCGATGAGATGTGGGGGCAGGGGCAGGATGTTTTCCATTACGTTATGCTGTATAATCAGAATGAGCAACAACCGGCAAAGCCGGCTGGGATTGATGCGGATTTGATTCGCGGCGCTTATCGGTTGAGTGAGGCTAGCGCCGGAGACGGCCCGATGATCCGTTTGCTTGGCTCCGGGCCGATTCTCTCGCATGTGCAAGAGGCGGCCGAGATACTAGCTGGCCGCGGTGTCAGAGCGGAAATCTGGTCTGTTCCTTCTTACGGCGAATTGCGCCGAGCCGGACTTGCGGCCGAGCGAGCAACCCGCCTCGACCCACAGAATCCGCAGAGTGCTTTCGTCGCCGAGTGCTTCGGCGACGAGACGACAACGGTCGCCGCCTCAGACTACATCGCAGCGGTCCCTGAGATGATTCAGCGTTGGGTTGGCGGACGATACGTCGTGCTTGGCACCGATGGTTATGGGCGCTCAGATACGCGAGACTCTCTGCGTCGCTTCTTCGAAATCGATACCGCGAGCATCGTCGTAGCAGCACTCTCAGCCCTTGAGCAGGACGGATCGCTGGATGCTGGGACGACTGCGGCTGCTGCCAAGGAACTCGGTGTGGCCAACACACGTTACGACAAGACAGAGTGATTGAAATGGGCAAAATCATCGACACGTTCAGAGTCGCTTGGAGATTTTTCGCAGGCCTCGCGATGATTACAAAATTCATCCGCCGCCTTCGAAAATGACGACAATCGAAATCGTTCTACTCAGAGCATGTTCAGAGCGTAATTGTGCGCAAGCGCCTCACCAATGGTGACCCAATCTGGCGTAGAACCATCGACCCAATCATATCGATGCCCAGGAATCAACCTCCAATTGGAATCAAGCTCCCGAAGAAGCCCCCGCGCGAATAGCAGAGAAGCTGTTTGAGCCGCGGGATCAGAGCCGGGCAGGTCAACCCTGCCCGAACC
>DAFD01000089.1 GCA_002497895.1 Euryarchaeota archaeon UBA175 | reverse complement strand
GGAGGTTCGGCGCTGACACTCATCATCACTGAGAAGATTCTTCAAGAGGGGGTCGGGGGTCGGGCGTCTGTCGCACGAGTGGCAGAGTAGCTATGCAACGGATTGCAGATCCGTGGACCCGGGTGCAAATCCCGGCTTGTGCTCCAATCTAATCGGGTTGTTGCGGTAGTCATCAAGGCAGTCAATTTGGGAATTGTTCTGGGTCGACATTTCCTCCAGATAGGATTAGCCCTAGGCTGTCGATGCCGCTCAGTGCGCTAAATTCAGGACTCAGCACGGCGGCGAGAACCGTTGCTGATGACGGTTCAACTACGATGTCTAGATGGTTTTTGATTAGTGACATCGCGGCGAGAACTTCCTCGTCCGTGACGGTGATGATGTCCTCGAGATGCTCGGACAGAATTCCGTATGTCAAGTCCGAGAGGGAAGTCAGCAGACCGTCACAGATGGTGTTTGGGCCGGTCTGCGGGATGAGATGACCCGCGGCGAGCGAGCGCGCCGCATCATCCGCTCCAGTTGGCTCAGCCCCGAAAATTCGGGCCTCAGGTAGCAGGGCGCGAGTGGTGACGCAGGTTCCTGACAGTAGGCCACCGCCACCGATGGGTGCGATGATTGCATCGAGCGGTCCAACCTCGTTGATCAGCTCGAGGGCAGCGGTGCCCTGTCCAGCGACGACCCTCGGGTCGTCGAATGGATGGACGAAGGCGGCTCCAGTCCTTTCCATGACCGCTGCTGCGGTTCTTTCGCGGGCCTCTAGGGTGGGCTCGCAGAAGGTGATTTCAGCCCCATGGCTGCGAACCCCCTCGATCTTGACGCGGGGGGCAGTATCCGGCATCACGATGTAGGCAGAAACGCCACGCTGCTTGGCTGCGAGCGCTACTGCTTGGGCGTGATTCCCACTCGAATGTGTGCAGATGCCGCGCTCGGCTTCCTCACCGAGGAGCGCTACTGCATTGCTTGCTCCGCGGAATTTGAAGGCGCCGACATGTTGCAAATTCTCGCACTTGAAGAAGAGGCGCCGGCCAGCCATCGAGTTGAGTGCTGGCGATGTCAGAACAGGAGTGTAAGCGACGATTCCATCGATGCGAGCCGCCGCCTCGCGAACATCCTCAAAGTCGACCGCAGCCATCCGTCTCACCCCTCCCAAGCGCCTTGAGCGCATCACTGCTGCGGCGCGTTCAAGCCCTATGTGCACCTGCGAGGTGCGATGAGTGAGGGTGCTCCCGACTTTACAGTCCATGCTGTGATTGGTTCTTTGCTAGTCCTCGATGCTGCAGTTCTGGGTGTTGCTCCAGCTGGACCCTGGGATTCAGAATCCTTCAGTGTCGGCATCATCGGACTCATCGGATTGGGCTTTTGGTACGTCGCTTGGTATCGAGCCACTTTCAAGCGGAAGGGCTTGATTCCGTGGCTCGATCGATGGCAGGACCCAATCGGCTCATCTCGCAAGGTGCTCTTTGCTGGGATTGCGACAATTATTCTCGCTTGGGTCGCGGGCAATCCATTACAACCCTACTTGCCCGATCCAACAGGCCTAGTGCTGATGCTAATCGGCCTGTTGACGTCACTTTCAGGAGCTTATGCGATGCTTGCCAGCGGGCCTCTAGCAGACCCAGAATCTACCGTAGAATAATCGCTTCATAGCCTATCTGTTACCCGGTTTCCAGAATTGTAGAGGCAGGGGGTCCTCGCCACTCATTGCTCTGAAAGCAAGATGGTCGGCACGCTCGTTCCAACGATGACCACGATGAGCGCGTACATGCTCTCCATCCAGCTTGCGCAGATGGGATACCTCCTCCCACATAGCGCGCACGCGCGAGGCAAGGGCTCGATTCTTCTTCGCCCGCCATTCGCCTTGCGCGATATTCAGCGCATATTGTGAATCGGCCCGAATGACAACCGAATCATCGCCTCCCTTTGCAAGAAGCCATTGCAAAGCTCCAGCGATAGCGTTCAATTCGGCAGTATTGTTCGAGCCTACTTCTGCTCCGATGAATCCGCTCGCACCATCTTCGGTAATTACGCGCCCAAAACCCTCGGTGATGATTTCACCACGTCCTCTGCCCAAGCCGGTGTCTCCTCTGACGACGCAGAACCCCCATCCAGCAGGGGTTTCAGCGGTGACGTTTCGATTCTCTTCGCACGACCCATCCACGTAGATATGGAGGGCCGCAACCACGGGGCTCACTCACCGAGTAGTTCGCTGTACCCGGCTGCGTCGAGAAGCGCGTCTAATTCGCCAGCGTCACTAATCGTCATTTTCCATATCCAGCCCTCGCCATAAGGATCCTGATTGATTTGCTCGGGAGCATCTTCGAGACTCTCGTTAGCCTCTGTGATTTCACCAGCGAGCGGAGCGTAAATTTCGCTGACTGACTTTACAGATTCGACACTGCCACACGATTCCATAGCCGCAACACTTGCGCCGACCTCTGGGAGTTCGACCCAAACGACATCGGTTAGTGCATCCTGAGCGAAGTCAGTGACTCCGATAATGGCGATATCACCATCGATTCGAACCCATTCATGCTCTTCCGTGTATCTCAGGTCGGCGGGCACTTCACTCATGCTATCGGGTCGGCGAGGATTGGGAGATGGGTCAAGGTTTCGATTGCGCAAGCAGAGAGTGAAGCGGCCATAACCACCTCATTCTTCCTCGCCGTACCTCTCCTCGAGATTTTTCTTTTCAAGATGGGCCCAACGTGAACTCATGCCTTCATCGTCAGCATCGAATCGCTCTTCTTCGAGGCGTTGCCGCATCACTGACTCTGGTTCGCGGCTGAACCAGCGGTCGAGGGGTGCTTCGCCGTGCTCTCGTCCGCGCGAGACGCGGAGAATGAGGAGTCCTGCTAGGCAGATGAGTACGACGATAGGCAGGATGAGTGCGGCATCAGTGATGCTTGCACAAGAGCTGCTGGTGCAGCCGAGCACCTCGATTCTACCCTCTGAAAGGGCGAGCGCGCTTAGGAATGCGGCGGGGATAGTGATGCCGATTAGCACGCGCTCGAGGCGGGCCGCGGGGGATTCCATCGATACTCAGAGCAGCCCGAAGCGGATGAATGCCTCGCCTTTGCTGTCCGCGCTGTTCAGTGTCAGTAAGTCTCGCGGACCAACTTGTGAATCTTGTATGGCAGAAGCGCGCGATTGACAGGAGTCACTTCGAGGATACGTGCATCATCACGGCGACGAATGTCCTGAAGCAGCGGATGCCGACTCTTCTTGTGAAGGGTCAAAATCGTCGGCATATCTCTGTCGAGGCCTTCACGAACAGCCTTGACAAAGGCCTCGCTCTCGACAGAATACTTGCCGATTTCATCGATTACGAGGATTTCACACTCCTCGATTGTTCGTTGAATGGCGGCGACTCCGATTTCGTCTAATGCTTCGGGGTTGATACCGTATCCCAGAATTCGAGTTCGAGAGTCTATGTCTCGATGTGCCATGACTGCGGAATCTCCAGTAATGATATCTACACATTCGAACCCAACGCGTTGACCATCTTCGAGAATTGTGCGCGTTTTCATCCCACCAACGATCGGATTTCCTGCGGTGTCATCTCTGCGAGAGCGCTTCTCTTGACGTCGCTCATCGCTTAGCATATTGACAACTTTTTCGAGAACCGCAGACTTGCCAGCCCTCGGAAGGCCAGTAATGCCTATTTTTGGATGAATTCCCATAATCTCGCCTATCTGACAAACGCTAACGCGATGGTACGCCCTGCGTACGCGAAGCGCTCGTAATAATCAATTTGGTCTAAAAGGGTCAATTGCTCCGTTCGACGGAAATGAATTTCCGGACTTCATCCTCCAAATTTCCACTTCACCGACACAAAGCGAAAATCAGACGACATCGAAAGTAATTGTCAATCCGAGAAGGATTCGACCCCGGTCACAGTTGAATAGCAGCGAGGCTGACTGGGGGTGGGAAGGGTAGGTTTTCGATCTCGTAATTGTTGACGTTATTATTCGCCGCCCAGGCACGTGACCAGAGATTGAGTTTGTCTGAGTTTAGGTGCTCAGCAAGCCAGAGCAGACCATCATCGAGAGTTCCATACTGCTCTGCGAGACTGTCTAGAACAGCCTCTGGCAACTCGAGGAAATTCACCGAATTCCCTAGAACACAGTCTGGGGGTACGACGACCCAACGCAGTCGGCGGTTTTGCTGAGCGTTAACGATGGCCTGGCAAGCAATCCGACTTACTCCGCGCGACTCGATAGGCCCCTTCCACAGAGCCTGCGACCGCTCGAGTGAGTCCCTTGGGATCGAGGAGTTGTATCCAGGGTGGTTGATTGAGACCTTGCTTCCATCGAGGTTGAAGTGGATTCCGCGGATGAATGGTGTGCCACGAGAGCGAGGGTTCCAATCACGGATGTCAGACGACCACGTAGTTTGGTCAATTTCTCCGACGCGAACACGGATTGGTTCGCCACTCGGGTTGAGCCAATTATGTTCCTCAGATAGGCGAGGCAGTTCAGCGAGTTGCGAAATCGCCTTCAGAACCGAGCGGCGCTCATGTTCAGCGCGCGGCATTCTCGGGACAGCCCAATTCATATCGGTCCAGACCGACCAAATTTCGCGCTCAAGGACGAGTTCCGGTGATTTTGGGTCGAGTCCAGTCGAAGGTAGAACATCGCTGCTCTCCAAAGGACCCCAGCTCCTCAGAGCAGAAGTTTCTCCCCCAACGGTGATGCCGATGACAAGAACACCCTGCGAGACCCCAGGGAAAACCCTCTGACTCTCAGGGAATGACCAAGCTGAGTCCCATTCGTTCCGCTCGACGATGAGCTTTCGAAGAGGTACGCTACTCTTCTCGCGCAACAGTGAATCGGGTACAATCATACGAACTCGACCTCCTTCGCTGACGAGTTGTAAGGAACGCTCGAGGAATAGGCGGTAGAGGTTCACATTACCAAGAAGGGTGCTGAATCGTAGCCGACCATCATCCTCTGTGATACTGCGCAACTCTCGAGACAATTCCTTACGCAGACTGCTACCATCAGGATGACCTCGAAACCTATCCTTGATGCGCAACCAAGGAGGATTGCAAATTAGTAGGCGCGGCTCATCATTCCAAGGCCAGATGCCGCGCAGTGCATCACCATGCTGGACGCTGGAATCGAGTAGAATCTCCGCTTCCTCGCGGGCGATGCGCGAATCGTCACCAGGCCCATCGAGGTCGACGAGACCCGATTTGGCTAGAACCAGTAAGAGACGCCGACGAGTACAGCTCACGGCGATCTCAGAGATATCGAGAAGTTGCATGTTTGAGAGGAGTCGAATTGTATCCTCCTTTCGAGCCGAGTCCGACATTCCATCGATTCGCTCGGAGTGAACCTTCAGTACGCGCTCGGGGAAGAGGCCGGCTCCGACTGCTGGGTCGGCAAAGGGAAGTGGGATTCCAGAGGCGGTCTTCTCTCCAGCCAGCACCGCCTCATCCAAATCATCGTCGAGTTCGGGTGAGTTTGCCTCGTTCATTTGAGCGGCAAAGGCGCGGAAGCCAGGAGGTAGAGCGGCCAGCGAAATGTCCGTTGGCATCTGAGTTGATACTCCGGCACCTCGCTCACCGAGCTCATCGGCGAGCATTGCATCCGCGAAGCGGGCGGGAGTTGCGTAAGCACCGCGAGGCGAGCGACCATCAATTTCAGCATCGTAGCGCGCCAGCATATGGTCGAGAACCGCTCCTGGATTCGAGAGTAGCCCAGCAGGCAGTGTGGGCCAATCGCTGGGCATTGTGGCTGCGATAGGGATATTGTGCCGAATCGACTCTTCCCAGGCATCAAGCCACGAGTCGAGTTGTTCGATTCTATTCTCGCACGACCTATCAAGTCGTGCGTACCATCCCGATGCGTCGCTTACCATGATATCGACGCGACTGCCGACAGGGGTCTCTTCTTTGAAGGGAACGGTTGCTTCCAACCTCACTTTCGAGGGAAAAATTACGAGTTCAGACCAAATAAATCCTGTTCTAACTCGATAATTATACGATGTTGTAAGAGGTGTGCAATCGCCTCATCGACCTCATCAACAGAGATTCCCATGGGACTCAGTGCCCCGATAAGCTCATCGAAATGGACAGCCGCCGCCTTTTGCAGCGAGGCCACTTCAATTGTTCCGAGGATGTGTTCAGCAACAATCGCCAGCAGAGGGTCATCCTCGACTCCGAGTATTCCACCCGAGACCACGGGCTCATCAGCTTCGTCCACCTCATACATCTCATCCGATGGGGTGGCTGGCCCATCGAAGACATCGAAGAGATTCTTCTGCAGGGGATCATTCATCAGGCCTCGATCAGTTACTTCTCGCTGCCTCTTGAGCCGCTTGACCAAAGTCTCGATTCGATGCAGTCTCTGTTCTAGACGCATGCGCTCACGCCCAAGATGAGACTCTACAAGCTCCAATTCTTCCTCAGCTCTCTCGTCTAGCCAGCGCGCTAAATCCCATGAAGGATCGAGCCGCAGCATCGTCTCCCAAAGGCGCGCGACTGAATCTGGCAACGTCTTCACATCTATGCGTGGAGATTCGCTCCCGTCGTCTCCCGACCGGTCCATGTCTTTCTTGTTCGCATTGACCGTCTATGAAATATCGCCTGCGAGGGGGTGCAAATTCTCTTACACGCAGGCGAGAGATTCGATTCTCCCATTGAAGGAATAGATGGGTCGGATTGATGAATGATGAGTAGGTGCCGCGACTCGATGACAGCCTATCGCCTCACAGTGCTGCCCGGAGACGGAACTGGGCGAGAAGTCATCGCGGAGGCTCTACGAGTCATCGCTGTCTTTGAAGAGAACAGCCCATCTTCCTTTGATATCACCGAAATTCCTTGCGGAGGCCAGTATTATCTCGAAACAGGCGAAGAGTGGCCAGCCGGTTCATTCGAGCATTGCCGAGACAATTCTGATGCAATTCTCCTCGGCGCAATAGGCTGGCCCGACGCCCGCCTTCCGAATGGAGACATGGCTGGCGGCCAAACAATTCTGGGCCTTCGCAGTGGACTGAAGCTATTCGCCAACGTCCGTCCAGTCAAGCTCTACAAAGGAGTCCCGCACAAGATTCACGGAATCCACCAGCAAATCTGGAATCCGGATCTCGTCGATATGGTGATGATCCGTGAGAATACAGAAGGCCTCTACCACTCACTTCTTCGCAGAATGGAGCAGAAAGCGAAGGGAGGGAAGGATGACCCCATCGTAATCGATGAATTCCCTGGGCTCGATGGCGAGGTTGCATGGGACCCGCGCCCAATTTCAAGGAAGGGAAGCGAGCGGGTAATCAAGTTCGCATTCGACTTCGCCCGCCATCGCCAACGCAAGATGGGTGCCCCGCAGACGGTGACTTGTGTGGACAAGTCGAACGTTACGCGTGGGTGCCGATTATTCCGCAGTATTTTCGATGAAATTTCTGAGGAAAACCCCGATATTAGCACCAATAAGGCCTATATCGATGCATTCACAATGTGGCTGATGAGGAGTCCAGAAAACCTCGACGTCGTCGTCCTCCCCAACATGTTCGGTGATATCGCAACAGACCTTGCCAGCGTCCTACAGGGTGGAATGGGAATGGCAGCTAGCGCCAATCTTGGCCCGAAGCACATGCTCTTCGAGCCGGTACACGGCTCGTCACCAAAGTATGCCGGACTCAACGTTGTGAATCCGATTGCGACTTTGCAATCTGTTCAGTTGATGTTCGAAGCCCTCGCATACCGCAATGAGGACGAGAACCTCGATATGTGTGCTGATATTCTTCAAACTGCAATCCAACAGCATTTCGAAGAGAGCGGATGTATGACTTACGACCTCGGTGGAAGCGCTAGTACTTCCGAGGTCGGGCAAGCCATTGCAGACCGCTGTGAAAAGATGCTACGCGAGCAGTTCGCAATGGCTTGAATGCGATTCTCAAATTCGCTTTGAGGCCTCGCCCATGATTTCTAGGGCATCACGTAGAGCCTGTTCGTTATCCCAATCGCTTACTTGGGGTTCTGCAACAAGGGCTCGGCATAGTTCGGCCATCGCCCGACTGACTTCGTCGACGATTGTAACGTGGGCCATACGTGCGGTTCGCGAAAGAGGGTTGAGATCAATGACGATAACTTGCTTGCCGAGGGCGATAAGGGCTTCACATCTATCGCCGTCTTCAAGGGGAACCAGTACTGCATCAGCCGCTTCTATACCACGTGAGCTACATTGAGAGCGTGGACCTTCAAGGCCAGCGATTCGACCATCTGCCTTTGCCCCAAGAATTTCCACTGCACGCACCGATTCGGGCCACTGCGAACCCATCCATCCTTCTGGAGGGGCGTTGTTAGCAACTTCTTCGCGAAGTCCTTCGAGTGTTTCGTTCAGTTTGCTCATTCGCTCAGGAGTTCGATAGTAGATGTTCACCTCGACTGAGCAACCAAGGATTGCTGCTGCCCTGATTGCATCGGCTCCTGCGAGGACAGTGGTATTCCCGTTGAGTGAAATGATCGGGTGTTTGGCCGCTCGCAGTCGAGCCGCCGATTCACCAATTGCTGCTCGAGCTGAATCGCTGGTTTGCTCGCCGAGAAGGTAATCGAAGGCTTCACCGCGGCCATGAGCAATCATTGCAGATTCAGCAAGAAGCCCTTGTAGGGATGCCTCGGTAAGTTTAGCGCGCGCGAGAAGAGATGCCTTGCGCGGGTGTGAATCAGGAATCTCTCCCATTCAGTCACCTCCTTCCACTCTCATTGAGAGGTCGAGCGGAGCTACACCTCTGTTGAGAGCGCTTGTCGAAATCAAATCAACACCGCTCGCCACCCAATCTTCGAGCTCAGCACGGCTCACACCGCCCGAGCCTTCGAGTATACACCAAGATCGCAGGTCCTCTGCGACGAGTATTGAATGGGCCTGCGCACATCCACTAGCGCCCATATTGTCTAGCAGTAGCACAATTCGCTCGCAACCGCTGCGATCAACCTGAGCCTCAGCCCAGGCACCAGCAGCAGCCACAGCCTGAGCCTCATCACGAACTTCGACTACAGTAAACGCTGCATCGGCATCCATGTCAATTCCTGCCACCGCTGCGGCGACAGCGCTCGCCTCATCTTCAGCATCCGGCGTGAGCGCTGCCAAATCATTCTCCTTGATCATCAAAGCATCAGCACGCGACAAGCGGTGAGTCAGACCCCCGCCAATGTGAACCGCCCACTTGTCGAGCAGCCCCCATTCGGTTTTGCGCGTACAAGCAATACCCATCGAGCCAGCCGAGCCGACCCAATCAGCGGTGAAAGTTGCAATTCCCGACATCCGACCCAGCAAATTCAGCATGATGCGCTCGCAGCGCAGGACTTGAGCAGCAGGGCCCGAAAGAGTCAGCACAGAGTCACCAATCGCAACGGAATCACCGTCACGAACTACCCAATCCAAGGTGCAATCCGAAAAGTGCCTAGAGACGAGCCGGTCGGCGGCGCTACAGCCCGCAATCAGACCGGCTGCCTTGGCG
>DAFD01000013.1 GCA_002497895.1 Euryarchaeota archaeon UBA175 | reverse complement strand
GCTCTCGATTGGCAACCATGGACCTGATTCTCATCATTCCACTCCTCCGGTGGTAAAGGGCTAGGATGTCTCTTGGAGTATTCAAAGAGCAATTCGTATCGCTCCATTGAGTCGAAACAGTCGTCGAATTCTTCGACGACTGAGTCGAGATGCTCCGGCCATCGCCTCTGCTCCATGGCCGACCCTCAGGAATGGTTCTATTCAATCTGACTAGCGATTCGACTGACTTCTATGCGAACCGCTCACAGACATATCGCAGATGCTTGACGAAGGACTGCGCCTCATCCAACGTATTGTAGATCCAGAAGGATGCGCGATTTGTTGAAGGTACGCCGAGCGCGTCCATTAGTGGCTGCGCGCAGTGGTGTCCAGTACGAACCGCGAAGCCACCCTCATCCAGCAAAATCGCTAGATCCTGTGATTGAATCGAGTCATGCAAGAAGGAAATAGCGCCACTGGAGTCCGGATGGTTCGGATCGCCATAGATACGGATTCCGGGAATCTCCAGCATCTGGTCAGCCGTCCAGGATGCCAAATCGTGGATGTGAGCATGCACCTCGCGCATGTCGAATTGGGCCAGCCATTCGACAGCCGCCCCCCATCCAATCGCCTCAGCGATGCGCGGCGTCCCGGTCTCAAACATCGCATGGCCTTCTTGGAAAGTCGTGCCTTCAATGGATACACGGCGAATCATCGAACCACCGGTCATGAATGGGCCCATTTCAGCCATAGTATCAGGCCGGACTAGCAAGCAACCGATTCCGGTTGGCCCGGCCATCTTATGCGCTGATATCGCAACAAGATCCGCACCCATATTATCGAAGAAAATACGCTCATGCGGCGCTCCCTGAGCACAATCAAGCAACACACGAGCACCGATAGCCTGAGATTTCTCGATAATCTCCTCGATAGGATTACGAATTCCTAGAACATTGCTCGTATGAACCACACAAACCAATTTTGCACCTTCGAGAGCCACCTCGAAAGCTTCCATATCGAGAGTGAATGTACGGGTGTCAATTGGTACAAATCGAACCTCGACACCCTTCTCCTTACTCAATTCCTGCCAAGGGACGATGTCGGCGTGGTGTTCCATCTCGGTTACAACGATGACATCGTCGCGCTCCAGATTGTAACGAGCCCAACCGTAAGCAGCCAGATTGATTGCTTCTGTAGCCCCACTCGTGTAGATCATGTTCTCGGGACTCGTTCCGAAGTATCGCGAGATGCTCATACGTGCTCCCTCCAAAGCGGCGGTAGCTTCGTCTGCCAAGGTGTGATTTGCACGGTGAGCGTTTGAGTTGTATTCCTCGTAGAATCTAGTCATCGCATCTATGACAACCTGAGGCTTCTGTGAAGTTGCAGCATTATCGAAGTAAACCAACTTCTTACCATTAGGTAGAACTCGCTCTAGAATCGGGAAATCCGCTCGAATCGCATCGATGTCCAACCCCATATCGTAGCCTCCTGAATCTGCGATTCGTCTCCCCGCTATCAATGAGTGGGCGATTGGCTCCTCTCTACAAAGAATCTGTTGATTATCATACGGACATTTATGGTCGGGAACCTGTCTGAGGCACTCCGATGGTGGCTGACTCGGGGCAGGATGTGGTCGACTCGCTCGGTAATCGCGACTTGAATCAAGACGGATCTGTGATTAATCTGGCCATAGTCGGAAGTAGTCGGTTCTACGATTTCGAAGTCTTCGAAAAGGCAATCGAAAATTGGGTTGAATCCAACGGATATCCAGACCTTATCGTCGTCGGAGGAGCAAGTGGTGTTGACTACATGGCAGAGCGTTGGGCGGACAATAACTCGGTTAGAATCGCTGTTTTCTCAGAAGAATGGAGTGACCCCGTAAATTCACTTCACGACACAGGGAGAGGAGAGGCTGGAAATTCACTCACCAAGAAAATCCTTGATTCCGCATCTCACGTTCTCGCCCTGCCCTCACCTACCAGCAAATGGACTCGAATCGTGATTGATTTAGCGGCTAAGCAGAAGATTCCAACCTCTGTGACAGAAGTCGAGTGAACTGCTGTGAAAAGTCGAAATATGCAGAATTCAACATTCATTCGGTTGAAGTATGTATAGCCTCTCGGAGATTCATGGCCAACTTCCTAATGATCACCGCGACCTCGGGCACTAACCTCGAATTGGCTGAGAGATTCGCTGGTGCCGCACGCGACAAAGGACACGAGGCAGAGGTTGTCGATTTGGCAGCAATGGAACTACCTATGTTCACTATGGCGCGCTCAGGAGACCCAGAACAGGCTGCTGATGTCTCTGAGCTGACTCAGCAGATGATCGACGCTGATGCATGGGTTGTCATCGCTCCTGAATACAATGGCTCAGTGCCTCCGACACTCAACAATGCCCTCGCATGGCTCTCGCGCGACTGGAAGAGTTTCCGCGACATGTGCACCGGCAAGCCAGTCGGTTTAGGAACCCACAGTGGTGGTGGCGGTGCACACGTGATCGTGGCCATGCGTCTGCAATTCTCCTTCCTCGGTGCCGATGTAATGGGGCGTGCTTTGACATCTGGTCGCAACAAGGAAGCAAATCCCGAAACTATCGATGCGATGATCGATAATCTCGCGCCCTGAATTTCAAGGATTGGTGCTCCTGCCGGGATTTGA
>DAFD01000043.1 GCA_002497895.1 Euryarchaeota archaeon UBA175 | reverse complement strand
GAAGGGACGCAAGACTGCCGAAGCCGATCAGCGTGTTTACGTCGGTCAGCAAGAAGCTCTCGCTATCTCTGGTGAGAACACAGCAAAGGCAGAGGTGGCTCAATCCGATGCTGACCTCGCTGAGGCCGAGGCCGCTGCCAAGCAGCGAGCCGATATTGCGACAGCGCAATCGCAGGCAGCGATTGAGCGCGCTCGCTACACCGAAGAGGAGGAGCGATTGCGTGCCAGCGACATCGTTCGCGAACAAATTCAGAAGCAGCAAATCGAAATTGCTGCCGAAGCCGAGGCTGAGCGTCAACGACGCGTCGCCCGTGGTGAGGCAGACGCAATTCTGGCAATCTACGAGGCTGAAGCGGCTGGTGTCAAGAAGGTCCTCGAAGCGAAGGCGACAGGTTACGAGGGATTGGTTACTAGCACCGGAGGCGATGCTAAGGCAGCCGCAACTCTACTTATGGTTGAGAAGATCGACCAGATGGTTGCAGCCCAGGTCGAAGCGATCCGCAACCTCAAGATTGACAGCATCACTGTATGGGATTCAGGCGGCGATGGAGATGGCAGTTCGACTTCGAACTTCATCTCTAATCTCGTGAAGTCTCTACCTCCACTGCACGATATTGCATCGAACGCAGGTGTAGATTTACCCGAATACCTCGGTTCGATGTCAAACGAAGAATGAGATCACTGGTGAGTTTTCCTATCCCTTTGGGATAGTCAGACTCATGAACGTTGGTTGATTGGCCCGCTTCAATGACTGAAGAAGTCGTGCTAGTCGGAGGGGCCCGAACACCATTCTGCGAATGGCTCGGTGGTAAGCGAGGCGACGGAGAAGTTGGTGGACGTCTCGCTGAAGTTAGTGCTGAACAACTCGGTACAATCGCTATCAAGGGAGCTCTAGAGAAGACTGGAACAAGTCCGCAATCAATCGATCATGTAGTCATGGGCCACGCTCTCCAGACTAGTGACCAAGCGATTTTCGGAGCACGCCATGCTGGTCTCAATGCCGGTATTCCTCATGAAGTCCCTATGTTAACACTCAATCGCTTGTGCGGCTCGGGAGTTCAATCGATTATCTCTGCAGCCCAGATGATCAAGCTCGGCGAGGCCAAGACGGTCATCGCGGGTGGAATGGAGAATCTGTCACAGGCTCCACATGTTCTGCGCCACATGCGCTCAACATTCAAACTCGGTCGACCTCCTCGCGCTGGTTATGCTTTGGAGAAGGACATGGAGGACTATCTCTTCACCAACTTACTTGACACCACATGTGACTCATTCATGGCTCAGACCAGCGACGAGTTGTGTAGGCGAGTAGGAGTGACCCGCGAGGAAACTGATGCCTATGCAGTCCTCAGTCACACCCGCACTGAGAATAGTGTCGATAACGGCGTCTGGTCAAATGAGATTGTCGATGTCGAGACGTCTAACGGCATGGTGACAGCAGCCGATGAGGATCACTTCGTCCGCGGCACGAGTGAGGAGTCATTAGCAGGTCTACGAACTCACTTTGGCCCCACTTCACTCGTGACGGCAGGAAATGCCTCGGGTGTTGTCGATGGTGCTGCAGCGGTCGTCGTTAAGTCGGCGTCTCAAGCGAAGACAGATGGAGACCAACCCCTGGCTCGAATAGTCGATTGGGGAATTGTTGGGCTCGACCCTAAAATCATGGCCTATGGGCCAGTTCCAGCGAGCAAACTTGCTCTCCAAAGAGCAGGAATGCAAGTCGATGACATCGACTTGTGGGAAATCAACGAAGCCTTCGCTGGCCAAGCGGTCGCCTGTATGAAGGAACTCGGAATTAGTCAAGAAATTGTCAACATCAATGGCGGCGCAGTAGGACTCGGTCACCCTCTGGCAGCAACCGGTAGCCGACTCGCTCTGACTCTTGCACACACACTCAAGCGCGAGGGAAAGAAATTCGGAATCGCCACCGCTTGTATTGGTGGCGGACAAGGTATCGCGTTGATTATTGAAGCGATTTGAGTTTTGTCAATTCATGAATAAGTGAGTAAATTCCTCACTTTGAAGGCGGTAAGGTGAATAGCCTTGCCAAAGGGCGCGGGCCATGAGTCCTTACACGAGGAAGAGGGTATTAGCGAAAACGTTTGCATGGAGAATTATTGCAACGCTGACAGGAGCTGCGATTGCAGCTATTCTCACAGGTGAAATAGAAACTGCCGGCTGGTTTATTCTGCTTGAATTTCCTCTGAAGATGGGATTCTATTACATTCACGAGAGGGCTTGGGAGAAGGTCAAATGGGGAAACAATACCAACGCAGTGGAAGGTTAGCTTAGTCCTGGATGTACCAGTGTTCCTTCTTGGGAGGCAAGGGTCTCTTCATCCACAATGGACGTCGCTCACCACGAGGGTGGGTTTCACGAGCCTTAGCCCATTCATTCCAGCGTTTGTAATATTCAAACGACTTTTCCCGATCTACCTCGATATCGCCGTAATCCTCACCGGGGCCGGGCCTAGACAGCCTGACCTTCTGCAGCCAGCAGTGTGCACCAGATATCGGGTCAGGCTGAACTGCGTGGGTGATATTCTGGTGAACTCCTCCATCACGCCACCAGATGCGATTTGTATCGGGGTCATCTGATTTCCACGGTTCGACCCCACTAACAGTCTTCATTCTCATTTTGCCATTACCCTGGTCTTCGATGGCGACGGTATTGGTCAGGAAGCGATTCCCACGGTCTTGCTTCCGTCGCCATCGCCCGATGTGATGTGAACAACCGACAACACCGGGTTTGATACCCTCAGTAACCCAAACCTTGTCGACAAACCAACCGATTTCAGTTTCAATTTTCAGTAAATCCCCCTCGGCTACACCGAGTTTCCTCGCATCCTTCGGATGAATCCAAATGGGGTTCCTGTGGGCTATTTCAACTAACCATTTTGCATTGGCTGAGCGAGAGTGGATGTGTTGCGGTAAGCGGAAGTTGGGGAGTAAACAATACTCATCCTCACCGGTCAAATTCTCGGGGTGAACGTGAGACTTCTGGCGATAATGTGGAATCGAATGCTCAGGGTAGCCGAATTCAATCATCGTCTCAGAATAGAATTCCTGTTTTCCACTCGGCGTAGGCCAACCTTCCGATTTATGCTTCTCATAAGTCGCCTCTTCAATCAAAAATGCCCCATGCCGACGCATGTAACCGAGCGCATTAGTGCCATCTTTTTCAGCCGCCTCAGGTAGTCCGGGAACACGCTCGAAAAGATACTGATAGTACTCATCGACAGTGATTTTCTCACCCTCGCGATACGGACTCATGAAGTGCTCGCGGATACCCATGGTACCATCGTCGATGCGCCAAGAAAGTTCGATCCAGAATTCATCCTCCTCCCAGACTTGACCAGGATTGACCTCGTGGGTGAACTCCACTTCTCGCCCCTGCCGCCTTGCATACTCACGCAAAACGGGTTGGCGGAATGCTACCCACTTGCCCGAGGATGTGGCGTATGAATTGACGTCGTGCCTTTCGGATGCATGACCCATAGGCAGGACGTAGTCGGCGAAGAAAGCGGTCTCATTCCATGTGGGTGTCAGAGCGATATGGCAGCCGACTGCCTCCTCGTTTTCCAGCATCTCAATCCATGAAAATCCGTCTGGGTATGTCCAAACCGGATTGAAAACACGTGTGAAGTAGACATCCATAGAACCGCGACCGTCCTTGATGAGGTGCGGCAGGATGTGACTCATTTCGTAATGCGAGAGGGTGTATTCCGGAGGGAAGTGCAGTTCGTTCCAGCCGTCGGGGTCTGGCGGCACATCGAACAGAGACGGCTTGAACTTCGACCAAGAGTTGGGACTTGTTCCTCCGACTGTTCCAACTGAACCTGTCAGCACGTTTAGGAAATGCAGTGAGCGGCTGACTTGCCAACCACCTAGGTTTCCAATCGCTGCGCTGCGCCAGACGTGTGTGCAGAGCTGACTGCCTGCATTTGCTACTACTTCACCCGCCTCGATGACTTGCTCGACTGGAATCCTACATTCGGCGGCTGCAAATTCAGGAGTGTATTCTGCGTACTCTTCAACAAGTAATTCGATGAATCTCTCGAACTCGCAAGGCTCGTTCGGGTGGACTGCTCTCATCCATGCATCCCAATTGACCTGAGTTTCCATGAATTCGCGGTCGTATAGACCGCGCTCAATGATCATCTTCGCCCAGGCGAGGAAGAGCGCAGTCTCGCCACCCGGCCATGTCGGAAGCCAATAGTCGGCCATAGCCGCCGTATTGGATAGGCGAGGGTCGATGACGATGAGTTTCGCTCCCTCCATCATCCCCTCGAGAATACGCTGCGCGTGCGGATTGAAGTAATGCCCAGTTTCGAGGTGAGACGAGGTCAGTAGGATGACCTTGGCATTGGTGTGATCTGGGCTTGGGCGGTCGTGTTTTTGCCATAGGGAATAGCCTGTTCTTGCTCCAGCCGAGCAGATATTCGTGTGCGAATTATGACCATCTACTCCCCAGGCCTTGAGGACTCGATTTGCATATCCCTCGTGGCCGGGCCTTCCTACGTGATAGACGACTTTGTCGACCCCGCCGCGCTTGAGTGAGGAGCGAATCTTAGCGGCGATTTCGTCGAGCGCCTCGTCCCAAGAGATCTGTTCCCAACCGCCTTCTCCACGCTTGCCAGTACGGCGAAGTGGATGCATGATGCGCTCGGTATCGTGAATCTGATTGATTGTGGCCGGTCCCTTTGCGCAGTTACGGCCACGCGATCCTGGATGGTGCGGATTTCCCTCGAACTTAGCCACCTCGCCGTTATCCTTGTCCACATATGCGAGCAACCCGCAGGCTGATTCGCAATTGAAACAGGTAGTGGGCACTAAGGAGTAATTGCGTTCAAGGCGAAGAGGCCAGGCATTCGCGTCTAGTTCGGTGAAATTGTGCCACTCGTCGGGTGAAGGAAACTTTCGCAGAGGTTTCTGATTTCCGCTCGCGTGCTCACGGTCGAGATCGGGAATGATTCGCAATTTTTGCGCAATATTCTCGATAAATGTCTTCGCCATCATCTCACCTCAGTGTAAAGTCTCCAATTGTGGCTCGATAACTAATCGGTGCGCATGGCGGCAAACTGCGTAGATTAGTATGCCTGCGCCTATCCAATAGACGATTTGCGAGGAGGTCAAAAGAATCAGTGAAGCTACTCCTATAGTCACCATCTCGACGAACATTTTGGCTGCAAGCAATCGATCTTCCGACCAATTCCGTCCCTTTGCTTGCCCGAAGAGCCAAGCCGTATAGACACCGGTCAGCACCGCCAATGGAATGCCAGC
>DAFD01000035.1:1741-9664 GCA_002497895.1 Euryarchaeota archaeon UBA175 | reverse complement strand
ATAACCGAAGTTCGGCAATTGAGTCCAGTCGCAAGGGCTTCATCCTCGAGTAAAGATAAATCCACCAAATCGAGATCATCTCTTGCACGCGAGGATAATGGAACATCATCGAGGAAGAGCGAGGCGGTCGCAGCATATTCTCTCGCCATCGGGGCGAACGCCGCAGCAGCTGCATCGGTGAAGTGGACTAGATCAACCCCTCCGCGAGCCAAAGCCTGACTCAACTCCGCAGCGTTGCGAATTGTTGTGGCGCGCGTCCAAAACGGAACGCGCGCGCGGTCGAGCGCGTCTGCAATCATCAGATGACCGTACGATTCAGCGCCCTCGGACGCGCTCGTAGCCAATATGACCCGTCTCATTCATGGCTCGCCAGAGCCGTGATACTAAGACTTCAACGGCCAAAATCGAGAGGCAGAGCCGTTGATTTGAGGGGTTAAGGAGATACCAAGCAGTAGATTCAGAGGGCTGTCAGGAGTGCCGCGTCGTTTATCAGAACACGAAGTGGGAGCGGAACTATGGCTGCGGCTGACGCAGACGGTGACACGATTGTGGCCGAAGGGGCACCCTTGCGTGTTCTCCTCGTTCATGTATGGTACTGGCCCCATGTTGGAGGGGGTGACCAACACGTCGAGATGCTTGGGCGTGAGCTCGTCAAACTTGGTCATCAAGTGACGGTTTGGTGCGCTGATGTGCCAGCCCACGATTCTAGGTGCTTTTCCCGTGGCGGGGTCGACGTGGTCCGCTTGGAGCCGAGTCGTATCTTGGCTGGAGTTGATCCTGTCGTCAGTCTAGAGGGACTTTCGATGGATGGATTCGATGTAGTTCACCTGCACGATACGCTACCGATTCTTGTGCGAAAGTCACTCAAAATGGCTCGCAGTGCAGGTGTTCCAGTTGTTACTACTTATCACAATGATTACGTCAAACATGGTTTGATTGCTAATGGAATTAAGCGCCTGCGCTGGGCTTTGCAGGGCAGGCCTACTTTGCATTCAAGCGATGCGCGCATCGTGCTTACTCGCTACTTTGAGAGCTTACTACGCGCGAAGGGAGTTAAGGGCTCAATCGATATCATTCCGAATGGATTCTCGCCGATTTCTGATGCGGCCGAGATCCCCAGTGGGCTTGACGGCCGCGACACAAACCGGCCACTACTGACTTTCATCGGTCGACTCAGCGAGCAGAAAGGATTGGATGTCCTGATGGACGCTTGGAATCTGCTCGCAAGCGAATCCGATCCTGGGTTCGACCTCGCAATCGCCGGCAAGGGCGAACTCGGCGAGTGGCTAACCGAACGCATCCTCGTCGCAAGCCAGAATTCACACATTCACCGGCTTGGCCTTGTCAGCGAGGGCGAGAAGCGTTGGCTGCTCGAAAACTCAACTGGAATCGCCATTCCCTCACGCTTCGAGGGTTTACCCACGGTCATGCTTGAAGCCATGCACATGCGAGCACCAACCATCATGGCCGATGTCAACGACCTCGGCCATCTCGTCACAGAACCGGGCGCTGGACTCTCTGTTCCACCCGGTGACGCAGCAGCACTAGCGATGGCAATGAGCAGAATCGCACAATCCAGCGGAGAGGAAAGAGAGAATTGGGGTAATTCGGGTCACAGCGCCGCAGCATCTTACATGTGGCCCGCTATCACAAAAGATATCCTAGCAGTCTATCGTAGAATCACCAATAGCGATGAATCAGGAGGTGGAGAACAATGATTGTCGAGACGAAAAAGCGCAGTCTTCTCGTCGCCAAAGGTACCTTTGAAGCGATGCGCGGAGCCGAGCGCGACCTCATCAGAAACCTCCCTGCGCTCTCCCGCCATTTCGATGTCACAATGGCGACATTACAATCGAGTAAGGAACTCAAGCAATGCTGTCAAGAGAATTCTATTACCTTACTCAAACCAGCAATCCCATGGCATCCTGAAACTGGCACACTTGCAACAGTTTTGAATCGTAATTTGCGCAAATCCGCCAAGGCTTGGAGAGCAATCCCCGGCCTCAAACAAGCGCTCGCCGAGACGGATGCAATACACCTCGTGAGTGGAGATGGCTCGTTTGGCCTCATCCGCCTCGTAGCCAAGAAAACCCCAATCCACTTACACATGCTCGAACCTCATCGCGGATTGTATGAGGACGTTCTGCACAGGACTGTGGACGGAAAACTGAAGCGAAATTTGACGCTGACGAACATGGCTTTGGCGAAGGCGAAAAGGGATGATCGACGGACGATTACTGGCTTTCTCAAGCGGCCGAATTCTCGCATTAATGGCAACTCAAGTTACAGTGCTGAGCAGATTCGAAAAGTGTATGATTGTGAGGCCGGATTCATTCATCCGAGTGTCGATTTTAGCGAATTCTCAACGGAGGCAAGCATGGAGGAAAACGCTGCTTGGGTTGAACTCGATGAACTCCCAGATCCCCCTTGGGTCACAACTGTCGGGCACGCTGGTTGGGTAAAGGGCGGATGGGAGACAATTTCCATGCTTGCTGGGAGTGGGATTGGCCTTGTTTTGGTTGGTGGCGGCGTATTCGAGGAACTCGAAGAGCTGCACGATCACGCCGACGCTCGGGGCGTTCGATTGCTGACTCCACCCCGACTCTCAAACTTGCAACTGACTGGTTTGATGCGACGTTCAGTTGCGATTGTTAGTTTGGCTCACGGCGAACCTTTCGGATTAACGCCGATTGAGGCCTTCGCCGTGGGCACTCCAGCACTTTTCGTCGATGAAGGTGGCTTCCGTGATTCGATTGAGGACGGGGTGAACGGACGGCTTCTGCCGCGTGATGACCCCGTAGCCTGGCAAGAGGCTCTGAATGAGGCACTGGACAGCGATGTAAGGAAGCGATGGGCTTCTTCTGGACGGGATAGAATCGCTGAATTGGACCTCTCTCCCGATGCTCATGCGAGGCGGGTTGCTCGTGTTATCGAAGAAATCACCGTAGGTGAATTGAGCTGAAAAGCAGATTATTACCTGCGAACGTCAAGGGGAATCGTTCATACAGAATCGATTCGGCGAGTCTAGCATGCTCGATGAGGAATCAGAACAGAATCAGAAACGAGGCAGCCAACTAGCGGTCGCAGTTGGAATACTGTTGTTTGCGTCGGTCGTGTTGGGATCCGGAGTCCTCGGAGACACCGGCGATACAAGGTTGAGCGATGCTGAGGAAGGCGCGGATGATGCGGACTCAGATCCAGTAAATGACCGTGAGCAGATGGCAAATGGTGCGATGGATTTGCGCAATATGGAAGGCGATGTCTCACGTGAGGATTGCCTCGGAAACGAGCGCCCTAATCCTATTCCAGGTCAAGGAAGTCCCGAAGATATGCCGCGCGATCGTCAGGCTGACCCGAATACTGCTACCGATCGACCTAACTCGCCGGATACATCTCAAGAGACTGGAGATAATGCGGCAGGTCAGATTACCTTTACCGCAGACCGCACCGACGTGGCCGATGATCCGTGCATTGGAATGTTCAGAATGAATGGAATGTTAGGCCCGAACCAAGATCTCAACTCGATGTTCCATGAAATGTGTCAAGCTTGGGTTCAATCAGAATTCTGGGGTAATATCCATGGAGATGTCGAGCGCTCCGAGGATGGATCCATTTCGATTACCACCTATGACGAAGATCGTACAGAAAACACCGACACTCTCTCACCCGCCACAGTCCGTGCAATGACGGCTGGACTAGTACCGTTAGTCGATGGTTGCACAGGCATGCTCAGCTCGATGATGATGAGCTCAGGAATGGGCCCGGGCAACGGCTTTGGCGGCGGCATGATGGATCGCGGTGATGACAGAGGTCACGACTGGTTCGAAGATTGCGAAGAGGATGACCGGGAAGACTGGGGAACTGACGAGTGGGATGACGAGTATGACTGGGACGAAGAGGAGTCCGACGAGGACGACGAATCTGACGAGGCAAATGAGGAGGATTCTGACGAACAAGAACCTCGTGAACAACGCCATGCAGACGACGAGAATGATCGCAGGCATGGTGACTGGAATCCATGTGCTGACCATGATAGGGAGCACGATTGGGATGACGAAGACGAAGGGTCAGATGAAGACGATGACAGCCCTGAATCCGAGGAAACCGAGGATGATCGAGAGGATGATTCGAACGAGCCAGCTACCTCGCAAGAGGAATGCGAGGCAAACGGCGGAACATGGGCCGATGACAGGCAGCAGTGTTACTGAGACGATAAGTAATGAAACATGAAGATGTTTCAATCACTCTGGTAATCTCTCGGTCTTCGGACCAAGCATGAAGGCGGCTACCATTGCCCCAAGACCAAGCACAAACATAGCGATGCTAAACCATTGATTGACAACAATGGACTCATCGAAAGAAGGCCAGAATGGTAAGATATCGAGTGTAGATTCACCAAGACTCATCTTAGCACCGATGGATCCGAGCACAGTAATGCTGCCAAGAGCTCCGGCGGCGCAGACCATTTGCAACAGTCCTAGACGTGAATTGAGCCAAATCGCCGGCCCAAATCTCCATCGCCCTAGTAGCATCGAAACTAGAAATCCAATTGTAAGTCCTGTGAAGAGGAATTTGTTGTAACTCATCGCATCTGCACCGGGGCTGCTCATCGCGGAAGTTCCTGAAAGAACTGAGAGGAAAATCAGAGGGATTGCTGCCAAGCCAGCGATGTATGCTGTCTTGTCAAGGTGGCCCCGAGCCTTGCTACCTCCAACGAAGTAGGTCGAGATCCAAGCTCCCAAAGCGGATGCGCAAGCAAGGGTTGCAATACCTGTAGAAAGGCCAACTAGTAGATGGTGGAATGTAATTGCATACATCACTGACCACCTCCGGCCTCGGGGTCATCGACCCATTCTTCCTCAACCGGATCCCAAAGCAAATCGGGGTATTCGTCGTACTTCACCAAACGCTCACTGTATGCTGTTTCTGCCTCATCGGCGGTATCCTCTGCTGCGGTTGGTTCAGATTCGGGTGCGGCTGGAGCTGGTTCCGGTATCACTGCTTCAGCCGTGCTGGTATCCGCCGCTTCGACCTCGGCCGTCTGGTCGAGGTCGTCCTTTCTTCGAGTGGGTTGTAGCATTCCCTGCAGATTCACCATGAGTGCAATAATCATGAAAGCGCCTGCGAATCCTTGCGCGCGAGCTCCCCACAGACTTCCATCGAATTCCGGTGGAATTGTTCCCATCGTTAGCCAAGGCTGAACGACATCGAATTCACCATTCGATGTCGTGACTCGATAGACAAGTCTGCCATCTCCCATGGTTGCTGGAAGTTGGACTAGCCATTCGTTTTCGGCGCCAGCCTCGACGATAGCGGTGTGAGATAACGACTCTCCTTCCAGCTTCCACTCTACTACGACATCGGTGGTATTCTGAGTCATCAGGCTCACTGGAGATGTGTCGCCAGTGACACGATAATGCGGCGCGGTCCAATCCGGTGCGAATCCAGGAAGATTCGCAGGTACTGGATTAACCTCTACTGAATGGGTATCCGAGACACCGAGATAAGCCACGTCTCCAGGGTAACCAGCGCCGTGGTGAATCGCGACTAGAAGATCGAAATCACCCGCCGCTTCGGGAGCGTTGAGCACCCAACTCAGGCTGACACTACCACTGTTCGGAACGATTACCTCAACGTAATTCGCCGAGGTTCCGGCGGGATCTTGGAGGATATTCCAGCCATAGTCATCGGGATGATCGCCATTACCATTAGTCGAAGATAGTAGAAAGACACCTAGGAGTCGTGAATGCGATATCTCTGGAATCTCGATCATGGTTTCGAATTGGTATGCTGTGCCGGTGAAGGCAGTATTGCTCGACGAGATGCTGATGGTTGCAGACGAAGGAGCGCTCAATCCTGGGTCGCCGTGACAAGACCCTCCACAAGTGAAGTCCCGATTTCCGTCGCCCTCTCCACCAGGATTTGCGACGGTTCCTTGAGTCGCGAGCAGCATGGCCGCTATCGTCGCGAGCACGAGAAGTCTCCCGCGCATCAAGCATCCCTCCTACGACCGTACATCGTTAAGCCGATACTAGCAAGTCCGACGAGCAGCATGATGATAGTAAGTGGAATCGACATGGATGAAATCGATCCAGTCGGTTCTGTATCGACCGAGGAAGGAGCATCACTTGCATCCACGGTCGCGGTATTATCCAATTGGAACAACCATAGAACCTCGAGGCCATCAACCTCGACTGTCACAGCATAATGTAGGTGAGCAGCGACCGGGGCAGTCTCGCTCCACATCGTCTCATCAGTCTCACCAACCACTTCAAGGCCGGTGACCAATGCCTCACCCGCAGGTCCGTGTCCAATTGTAGTGAAGGCTCTAGTCGAGCGATAGACATGGAATGTCGTAGCATCACCATCCCATTCCCAAGAGAGTTGTACCTCGCTGCCTGAGAGTGTCGCGCTCAAACTGGTGACTGTTGAAACCTCGCCTAAGACTACCGCAGAAGCAGAGAACCCAGTTCCGCCCATATCGTCGACCACAGTAAGTATCACTGAATGTGAACCCGTGCCGAGTTGGACATTGACCGCCTTTCCGGTCAGACTGACTCCATCAACCTCCCAGAGATAGTGCGTTACCTTTCCATCGAGATCTGTCGATATCGAGGCGTCGAGTGTGATGAACGCGCCAGCGATCGGCGGCTCTGGAGAAATTGTGAAAAGAGCGGTTGGTGGAACATTGGCGATAGTAATCTCCGCCACAATTTCTGATGATTCGCCCCAAGGATCGCTGGCAGTCACCGTCGCAATCCAAGTTTGACCTGGTTCGAGTCTTTCAGCTGGGACCGAACGAGAATCATCAAGATCAGGCACGATGAAGCCATTTCGAGCCCATGAAATATGGAATGATACGGGCTCGCCATCCAGATCTACTGCGGTGGTATGAACCACCAATGGAGATAGTGAATCTGCAGGCGTCGTGGGAGGCGCAGGCATGCCAGCGGGAGCGCCGGCATATCCAGATTCACCATTACCGAGTAGAATCACCATTTCGCCAGGTGCACCATTCTCAATTTGACGAGATGTAGTCTTCATTGAATTGCCAAGATCGTCACCATCGCCAGGGACAACCTGCACTGACCAACTATGGTCACGCACTGTCTCAGAAGATGGAATCTCAAGCATTCCGTCGTATTGGCGAATCCATTCGCCATTGACCCACCAACGAATCTGACTATTCATCTCGGCGTCACCATCGACATCGCTTTGTTCCCAAACCACACTCAAGTTCATCGAAGTAGTCAGATTTCCCGCAGGAAGCATCTCAATCGAGGTAACCTCAGGAGGGGTGTTTAGGATGTTGACCTCTCCACTCTCGACCCAATCCGACCAGAGCAAGCCGTCGTTAACCCTAACACGCGCGACCCAAATATCTCCTTTCGCGGTCGATTCGGGCATAACCACTGTCAAGTCATTGTAAGCAGATACCTGTGTTCCATCACGCAACCAACGAATCTCAGTGGCTTGCACTGAATCGCCATCAGGATCAGTCCAACCGACGTGCACCTGCAGTGCATCATCAGTTTGAGCATTACCAACCGGTGAGACGTAAGCGGTAGCACTTGGAGGATTATTCGATGAGCCGATAACGACGACGCCGGTATAGACAATCTCACCGAATTCATCACCATCATGAGGTAATACCGAAGCTTCCCATTGGTCACCGCTGCGAATCATCAGAGGAGAGACTCGGTCGGAATCATCCAACTCTGGAATCCTCGCTCCATCGAGATACCAACGGATCTGAGTATCTTGCTGCGGCTCGCCATCGAGGTCAAAGTAATCGTAGTGGAGCCGTAACTCATCGGTATCCAGTGGATCCTCAGGAGTCAATTCTAGATTCCTTGCGATAGGTAGAGAGTTGCCGATTGTCACGGGTCCAACCGTAACAGGATCACCAGCATCGGACCCGTC
>DAFD01000035.1:0-1360 GCA_002497895.1 Euryarchaeota archaeon UBA175 | reverse complement strand
ACGCTATTTTGGTCATTCAGGGCACCTACAGATAGGCCATCGAGAGTCCAACGTATCTGTGTGCCCTGCTCGGAATCACCATCTTGATCGTAATATGTGTAATCGACTGCTAAGCCAGTTCCCTTGGTTGGAGCGGTTGGAACGAAAGTCACGTTATGAGCCTCCGGAGGAGTATTGCTGCTTGAGGAATCCTCTCCCAGTGTCCAAGTGCCCGTGCCCCAAGAGTCACCCGAGTTCGCTCCGTTGCCGTTGGCATACAACACTGCGAGATCGAAGTCAACATCTCCAGATCCGGTGGCCGGTGCAGTCCAATCTGCCGACCATGAACGCAGTGAGTCGCTACTGTGGGTCAACTCACCATTAGCCAATTGAACTTGCGACCCTAAATTTGACCACGTTCCGGCGCTAGCATCGAGATTGAATCCGCCTTCTCCCGAAACGTGGGGGCCACCATCCCAAGTTAGGGAGTAAGTTGTTCCAGGTGTATATCCACCTGCTCCCCAAGGTAGGCCACTAAGTGAAGGAGAAAGTGAAGAACTTGCTGAATGGCATGTACAACCGGCGGTTGATTGGCCGGTTTTGCCACCGCTATTGGCGATTGCAACCTGGCTGGATGAGATTAGCATCACTAAGACAAAGACGGTAACTGCACGGCGCGAGCGAAGCACACCTCTGCTACTCTAGCGAGCGCTGATAGTCCATTCGGCAGATTGCCATTGACGATTGGAAGGAATTGCTTGGCTCTCTGACCGGTCCTGAGGACCGGAATCGGTGCATTCATTGGGGGGTCGCAGGTCGCTGGGCCATGCGCCCAGTCGAAAGTGTAGCGATTATTGGGGCTGGAAATATGGGTTCAGGAATCGCTCAGAAATCGGCGCAGGAGCGATTCCAGGTTCAGATGGTTGACCGCGAGGAACATTGGGTTGCACGCGGTCAGACGATTATCTCTGATTTTCTCGATGAGGCCATCGAGAGGCGGATATTCCGCGAGAATGAAGTTGCAGATATCAAAGGAAGAATTACTGGAGTTATTGGGACTGAAAACGTCGCTGCAGATACCGATTTGGTGATCGAAGCAGTGTTCGAGGATTTTGATATCAAGACAGCTGTGTTCGCGACCCTCGACAAGGTTTGCGACGAACACACCATCCTCGCTTCGAACACCTCCTCATTGAGCGTCAATGCTCTTGCTGAAGCGACTGGTAGACCAGATCGCTTCGTTGGGTTGCATTTCTTCTATCACCCAGCCAAAAATCGGCTGATCGAGATTATTCCGGCCGAGACAACTTCGAAGGAATCGCTCGATGCTGTTGAGCAGTATTGCAAGACGATGGGTAAGGTCGTCATCATCTGCAAGGAC
>DAFD01000086.1:14880-15026 GCA_002497895.1 Euryarchaeota archaeon UBA175 | reverse complement strand
TTGATCTTCGGGCTTCATCGGGCCAACTCCTTTGGGTGTTCCAGTCCATATCAAATCGCCCGGCTCAAGGTCGTACCATCCAGATAGATGCTTCACGAGATCTGTTACCGAGTGAATCATCAGTGATGTTGAAGCATCTTGGCGTA
>DAFD01000086.1:0-14552 GCA_002497895.1 Euryarchaeota archaeon UBA175 | reverse complement strand
CTCTCCATTAACACTCAATTTTACTTGCATGACTTCGTCACTGTAAGGCACCCAAGTGCCCAGAACTCCGCTGCCTCGGAAGGCCTTGCCCTCGGTCCATGGCCAGCGCTTGTCCTTGGCCAAACTCTGCCGCGTTCGGTTAGTGGTATCGCAGCCAACGCACATTGCTTCGGGCTGCAAATCCTTGCCCAACCTTACGACCAACTCTACCTCATGGTCGATGTGCTCGTCGCCGTGCATGAGTTCGATTGTGTTCGTTCCATCTGCCGAGGCTTCGACGTGAGCGCTTGCGGGTTTGAGGAAAAACCGTGGGTACTCCTCAGAGATGTCTCCTCCTATCTCAGCCGCGTGTCCGGCATAATTCCTGAAGCAGCACCATCCTAGTCCCATAGCCCACCGTGTGGGTTCCCTAACTTGAGCAATACGGCTGGATTTTGCCTCATGCCATCGCGAGGATTCAAGGAGGTCCGGCTCACGAAGCACAGTGATGTCAGAGGATCCCTACCGCGTCCTCGGCGTCGGCAAGGATGCCACAGATGCAGAAGTCAAGCGATCTTATCGCAAGCTCGCCCGACAGCATCACCCCGATCGTAACCCGGGCGATGCGGCCGCTGAGGAGAGATTCAAGGCAATCCAAGCGGCCTACGATCAGATTGGAACTGCAGCCGCGCGCAAGGAATACGATCAGCAACAACGTATCGAGGAAATGTTCGCCCGCGGCGGCAACCCATTCTCAGGATTCAGCGGTTCTGGGGGGCACGGCAGAGGCAGCAATCCATTCGTAGGAAAAGGTCAGGGTGCTGGCTTTGACTTCTCAGACATTCTCAACCAATTCATGGGTGGAAAGGGTGGTGGCGAACCTCAGTTCCAACAACAAAGCCGCCAACAACGCCGACCTCAACAAGCGCCACCGTCCCAACGTGGTCCAGATATCGAGGCTGGTATCGACATCAACCTGCAACAAGCATTGTCCGGCACCAAAATCGAATTTGGTCATCGCCGTCTGCGTATCTGCAAACGCTGTGAAGGGACCTCATTCAATTCGCGAAAGGCTTGTCCACAATGTTCGGGAAAGGGTGTTGAATCACGTTCCTCAACAATTACCGTCAACGTTCCATCAGGCGCTCAGCACGGCCAGCAACTTCGTCTGAAGAAAATGGGGCACGAACATCCGCAAGGAGAAGCAGGTGATCTCCTAATCACAATCCGCCTCGATGCCGAAGAAGGTCGTAGATGGGAAGGTGGCAAATTGATTCAGGAAGTTGCGGTTACATACTCGACTCTGATGTTAGGAGGTGCGGTTCGTATCCATACTCCGGCAGGAAAGCGAGTACAAATCGAAGTGGCTGAAGGCACACGGATTGGTGATCGCCGTCGTCTTGCAGGACACGGGCACGACGGCGGACCTCTAGATATCGAATTCATACTCGCAGAGCCGGAGCAAGTGAATAAGAATCAGAAAGAGGCACTCGACCGGCTCAGGGATTCAGGACTTTGACTAAGCATTGGTTAAAAAAACGAAATCATAGGAACTGACATGAGAGAAGTCAGGGACTTCGGCAAGGTTGCCGATTTTCTTCTTCCTCAAAGTTTCAAACTTCACACTGCGATTCTCTTCATCAGCATCTTGATGATTCCAGGCTTTCTTGCAAGTCTAGAACCAATCGATGTTCAATCATACGACATGGAATCACCTGAATTAGTGGCGAATCAGGTTGTTAACGAAGATTTTGAAGCAGCGGAAAAAACACATGGATTCGCCGTCTCGGTTAGAGATAGGGAAGCTATCTTGACATCCGATTTAGCTCCTCATTATACCGTTGATGGGGAGATAGATTACGACAACTTACCCCATCCTTCAGAGAGAGTTGGATATCAAGGAAAAAGTGCGGGTTTAGTGGGTGAAGATATTCCTACAGGAGGAATCCTCAATCTTACGATACTCAAAGAGATAGAGGACAAAACCGCCATTACAAGTTCACATTATATTTCCAACTTCGCAAGGCCTATGGTTACCGAATTAACCGGTACAGGGTTCATCGGCCCAATGTCTCTCCCTGACCTTCTTCGAGCCTTCATGGCGGGAGAATCTCTGCTAACTCAACCCACAATCAATGTGTTCGGATTACTAGAACCGGCAAGAACAAACTGGGAAGATTGTGGAGTATTGGAATGTCTCACTTATGACGATCCTAACCTTACTCAGGCCCACATCGACCTAGCCGCACATCGGATGATTATGTATTCCGACGGAGCTATGCTACGCTGGTTATCTAACGATAGAGGATTCACCTACGACGAGACCAGTGCTCTGACTGGGCCCATTGGGGGAACTATTCGTGAAGATGGAACATTCGATGACGACGTAATTTGGGGTCCCGGAAGATGGTCAGCATCTACAACTTGGATTCTAATTCAACTCAGTCGCACAGAGTTACAGGAGAATGGAATTACCTATTCCTGGGAGGATGCAAGAAATGAGCCAGAAGGTTATCGTTTTGAAGGGCTCAATTTAGTTACGACACCTCCTGAATACAAATTAGAAGATTGTAGAAAAGCCCTCGAAAATGGGGAAGAGCTTTGCAGTTTTGAATGGGCAATGATCGACCTAGAAAAGCAGATTAGAACAACCGATCAACTTGTTGTCACTTTCTCAGTAAATGAGGGAATAAACGTTGAACTGAACCGTGAATTGCTAGAATCTAGTCTGCTACTAATCGCCATGGCACTGGCCATTACTGTGCTACTTTGGTTCAGTCTTAGGAGGTCCTCGGATGTGGTAATCGTCGGGGCTACCTTGATTTTCGCTCTATTGTGGATGCAAGGTTCAATCGGCTGGATGATAATCCTTGGAGAGAAATATGGATTCAAGATAATCAGTAAGAGCCAATTTTCCAACCTACTTCCAATCTTAGTTATCGCTTTGGGAATAGACGACAGTCTACACGCCTTGCACAGATACAAGGAGGAAAGGAGACAAGGCCGCTCTCCAGAGGAATCTGCTCATACTTCATTGTCTAGAGTTGGCCGAGCGATTATGTTGACATCATTGACTACTATGTCTGCATTCGCGGCCAATCTGACTTCAGATATTGCCGCCCTGCGTTCATTCGGTGTCGAAGCGGCTCTAGGTGTTGCAGCTGCATTCATCCTAACTGGAATTTGGGCGCCGCTGATTCGTATGGATTGGGACAAGCGTCTGGCCCAACAAGGAAAATTACCCGAAGAGGACACTGGCATAGTTCACATGATTCGAGAACAGCGTCTAGTTTCCATCGCAGATAATTCATCGAAAAATTCCTCTCTGCTATTGGTGTTGATTCTGATTATGACAGCAATCGCCGTTCCAATGATGCTGAGTCTTGAGGGCGATTTCAAAGTCGAAGATTTTCTTGATGAGGAATCGGATTTCGCACATGCTGTAGAATTAGTCAATACTAGGTTTAGCGATGAGGGAGAGCCGGCTTCCGTGATTATAGAAGGCGATATGCTAGATCCAAGAGTTTACGCTGCGATTCAAGCAACTAGAGTAAACATGGCAGATCCAAGTCCAAATGACCCTGGAAAATACACTAAAACACCTCTTGGAACACCTGAAATGCATGGCGTTGACGAATTGATTTGGGCCGCAAAGGCGAGCATGTTCACCAACAATACACCCTTTGTCGAGGCTGGTTGGGAATCCGAGAGCCTCGATTGTCAGAGGCTAGCAAATGACCTACCGGACGAAACCGACCGTGATTGTCTGAGATTCATGTATGGATTCGTCTACGTCTATGGAATCCCAGCCGGAGGATACTTTCCGGCAATCCCAGAATCTCTAACCGCCCTCCATATTGTTCCAACCTGTGAGTTAGACCCTGAATTGGTGCATCTATGCACAGATGGAAGTATTCCTGAATACAATCGTATGACTCTGCGCTGGGGAATCGCAAATCCAGAACAATTCATCGTCGTAGAACAGGTTCTTGCAGAATTGGAATTGGATATGCAACCTTTCCAAGAATTGGCTGCTCAAGACATCTCAGAGAGGTCTGATATAGAGTCGGCTAGCGAGGAATATCCTGTAACTTGGGCTATCGCTACCGGCGATCCTGTCACACGCTACGTCGCCGCTTCTAGTATGCAGAATCAACTGCAAGGAACCTTAGTCCTCGGTGTTCTTTTCTGTCTAATTACCATGTGGTGGGGATTCCGAAAAGTCGAGTATGGATTTGATGATTATTCGCTTCGAGACCTTGTGATATCTTCTCCAGTAATCCTTGGAATAACTGGCTATGTTTACCTAACAGTTAGCGTGAATCTTGCAATTGCAATTGCTATTCTTCTCGTCATAGGAGCTGGATATTGGGGCACAAGGTCACTCTCAACGGCCATCTTTACCACCATTCCAATTGTAATTGTAATAATTTGGCTGTACGCAATTATCGCTGCTGCTGGATATGGCTTGAACATGGTCACAGTTGCAATCGCAGCGATGAGTTTGGGAGTCGGAATCGACTACGTTATACACGTCGTTGAGAGGTATCGAGAGGAGCGAGCAACCGGTGCAGATGTTGATGCCAGCATCAAGGCGATTGGTGGCGCTGCGGGCCTTGCCTTGTTTGGATCAGCAGTCTCGGATGTGACTGGATTCCTAATCATCGCGCAGTCTCCGATGGGATTCTTCGCGAGCTTCGGATTATTCTGTGCGGCGATGATTGGATTGTCACTATTCGCAAGCATGGTCACGACTCCAGCAATGCTCGGCTCGTTGGAGCGCGCCAGCAAGCGTCGCGCGCAGCAGGTTGAAGCATCAGAGGCTCAGCCCACAGCATGAGAGCGATGAGCGAGTCTGAGACACTTACCGATCTCGAACGAGGTCGAGAAGACTGTGTGTTAAGGTTCGCAGATGGAGCTTCGTTCCGACTAGATTACGTCGAAGTCAGGATGTCTTGCCCCTGTGCGAAGTGCAGGCCGAGACAAGAGAATGAGCAGAGACTGATAGAATTCAGAGAGGAAGTCACGCGGCTGCGATTGGATAAGCCAAAGGCCGAACTTGTCGGCCGTTATGGCCTGCGATTCCAATGGCTGACTGGTTGCTCGAGCGGGATCTATTCCTTCGAACTTCTTCGGAATGTTGCCGAGCAGGCAGGTACTGCGCTTGATTGAACCTCCCTGTTTAGATTAGATTTCATCTGTCTGATCTCAATTTAGACTGTGTAATTTGGTCAAATAATGATGGTGAATCACCATCGAAGCGCTCAAAGGTGACCCTCAGGTGGCGTGGGCATCGCAGTGTGGGATTCCCTCCCTCGCCGCGGTGGGTGATTGAATGACCCGAGACGAACCAGAGGCTGAGGCAACCGCACCAGACGGAGAGGATGAGTGGCAGCTCTACGCAACCGCTGGATATGCCGCTGCCGAGGACCCTTGGGATGATTTGGTCGTCGTCGAAGAGAAGAGTTCTGAGGATGAGGAATGGTTCGATGGCGACGATTTCGAGTCGAATGGTCAAACCGTCGATTGGGACTCACCACCTTGTCCCTCTCCACTTGGAATCGCTCACATGATTCGAATCGGTACTTGTGATCACTGTTTGCACCGAGTCGGCGGTCGTCGCACTGAGGTTACCGGTGCCGCTGGAGGTGCTTCTCTTCGTGCCGAGTCCTTGGCTCGCGACAAAGAACTCTCATCCTTTGAGGCGCCCGAACTTTGTCCGCTCTGTGAAAACCTCTTCGAGGATGTAGACAATATCGTCGAGCGTATTACCGAACAGACTGGTGAGCTTGACCATGGATCTCTACAGATTGGAGTTCACGTTCCGAAGGATTTGATTCAGGAAGAAGATCGTATTCGTACTCGTCACGGCGCCACAGGATCTCGCCCTCTGAAGGCTTCTTTTTCCGATGCTGTCCAGTCCGGCGTCAGATCTCGTATGGCTGGAATTGAGTTTGTCAAAGAGCGCCCCGATTTGATGATTCTAATCGATTGTCTAACACTCCGTGTCGATGTCGATATCCGACCTGTTTTCATCTACGGTCGCTACCGAAAACTCGGTCGCGGCATTCCTCAAACTCGTTGGCCATGCCGCGCTTGTCGTGGCCGCGCCGAAGGCTGTGAGTCCTGCTCGGGAACTGGACTGCAATATCCAGATTCAGTGCAAGACCTCATCGGCGAACCATTCCGCTTGGCTCTCTCTGCCGATGACACATCCTTCCACGGCATGGGACGCGAGGACATCGACGTCCGCTGCCTCGGCAGGGGCCGTCCTTTCGTCCTCGAATTGAAGCGTCCACATATCCGCCGCACCGATCTCGATGAAATCGTCGCGGCGGTCAACGCGAACTCTGCTGAAAAAATCGAAATCAGCGACCTGCGATGGTCGAACCGTAGTGAAGTCAGTAGAGTGAAGGAGACGCGTTCGGAGAAGTCCTATACGATTCGTTTCCGTATCGAGGATCCTCCTGAAGAATCAACTATAATCGAATCAATTTCGAGCCTTTCTGGAGTCACTCTCGAACAACAAACTCCCAAGCGAGTTTCTCATCGTCGAGCCGATAAGAAGCGCAAACGCAAGGTTGTCTCCATCGACAAAATCTTCGTTGAAGACAACGAAGTCCAATTCTCGGTTCGCTGTGAAGCTGGAACATACGTGAAGGAACTCGTTCATTCTGATGAGGGGAGAACAGTGCCTTCAGTTACGAGTGTTCTCGAGCGGGCTTGCGAAGTCATCTGGCTCGATGTCGAAGATATCCACGCCGATTGAAAGCCCAAAGGGCTCAGATGGCCTTAAGAATGTGAGGTAGGTCGACCGCTCGCACGACATTGTGTCGATGGGTGAATTACATGCGCCGAAGTCACGGAACACGTCAAGGAACACGCAGTATTCTGCGTCGCTCAAAGACGCAACGAGGACGTATCAACATCGCTCGCGTCATGCACCAATACGAGATTGGCGACAGCGTCGCAGTCGTCCTTGATGGCTCCCAACAGAAGGGAATGCCACACCGCCGATTCCAAGGCGCCACTGGCGTCATTGAGGCCAAGCAAGGCCGTGCCTGGGTCGTTGCTTTGCACGACAAGAATATGGCAAAGACCGTGATTGCTCGCCCTGAGCATTTGCGCCCGATGGAGTGATTCAGATGAGTGAAAGAGAATTTGTTGATTTCTCAACCGTTCGCGACCTACTATTGGATGCTCGCGAGCGTCGTGGCGAACTTTCCTACGAGCAGAAGGTTGCTCTTTTCCACGCTGAGTGGGCTGCCAGCGAGAATCGCGGCGGCATCAAGACCAGCCCTGAAACCTTTGCAAGTCTATTCAGCTCACTGGCTGAGTCCGAGAAACTCAACCAACACCCTGAGGTTTGCGCAAAGATTGCCGAACTCATGCCGATGAAGGTCGAAGACGTCCGCGTTATCGTCGCTTCAAAGAGAATCGCGATGGATACTGATGAGATTGAAGATATCATCACTAAGGTTCGTCAGCACGTACTCTGATTAGCGCCCCGCGCTCATAGTGATGCCTTCGATTGTGCTAGAATCATCGATTATGGACAACTTTGTCGAACAAATCCCTTGATGAGGGATAACCGACCTCCGAGGAGTGAAGAAGATGCAGCCGAACGACCGAAATGGAGATGCGGTGGACGGGCCGTTGGCGTCAGAGACTCATGTTCGAGTTCTCGATGTTCTCGATAGACGCCCCATCGGCAGAGAGATTCATGCTCTTTCCGAACCGAGTCTTTACCTTGTACGAGCCAGACTGAACTCAGACTTCAGTTGCGAGGCCGGAGATCATCTCGACATGGAATCTGGTAATGTTGGCCCTCTCTCTCAACTTAGGTTCCGTGACCTGTCGGGAGATGCAAACTCGGTTCTACAGCATGCTATGCAAGAATCGATTCGCCTCAATCCAGACCCCCATCTTGGATTTTTTAATCGCGCCAACAACATCTCCCTCAAGGTTCACGCCTTCCAACTCCTACCTGGTGTTGGAAGTTCAACCGCCCGATCATGGGTAAAAATTCGTGGCCAAAATGGCTGGGTCGATCTCGCCGAGGTCAGTGAGAAACTCGGGGTCGAAGTTGTTGACTTACTCGCTGAGCGTTATGTCGGGGAACTCGCTGACCCTGCTGAAGTCCCCTGCCTTCTCGATTTACTTGTTAGGGTCAGCGCCTGACAGGGGTGAGCGTATGGACGACCTGGATGTCAGGCTTCTCGTCGATTTATTGCGAGACCGGATTAGCCCGGACCGCTCTCTCGGACAACATTTCTTGCTCGATGAAGCAGTTATTGCGAGAGCCGTCCATATTGCTTCGGCCACGGTACCAATCGGTCCTGAATGCCATGTTTTGGAAATAGGTCCCGGCCCCGGTTCCTTGACTCTTGATTTACTCAAGACTGGAGCTCAAGTCACGGCCCTCGAGGTGGATTCGGAATCCGTAGCCCATCTCGGACGTGTATTCGGAGATGCTGATGGCCGCCTCAACATCGTTGAAACCGATGCATTGGAAGCCGATTGGCCAGATGATTTGACTCACATTGTGGCCAATCTCCCATACCAAATATCCAGCCCAGTATTAGAGAGAATACAGAAGCATCACGCGCAGCACAATCTGAATGGTATCGCCTTGCTCGTCCAAGAAGAGTTTGCAGAACGCATGGCGATGAGCGCGGGCCACGCCAGTCGTGGCCCACTCGGGCACTCTCTCTGGTTAGATTTCGAGGTCGAACTCGATCAGCGAGTGCCGTCTCATTCGTTCAGTCCCGCACCAAGGGTCCACTCGCGCCTAACGAATCTCACCCCAACTCAGCGTGAGTCAGCCGAAGCATTCGATCGCCGACTATTCCGAATGGTCATCGCCGAATGCTTCGCCAACCGTCGTCGTAAACTCCGTACCCTCCTCAAACGCCCACCGAAGCGCCTCAACAGAATTCCCGGTTGGCATCGCGCTCGTTGGGATGGGGCAATCGATGCACTGCCTGCCGAAACCCTCGACCTTCGACCCGAGAATCTCAGCTCAAATGACTGGGCTGTCTTGATTGCCGAGATAAGCGCTAAGTAGAGCCATCGGGAGCACCCGAGAACCACGCCTTCAAAGCCCCCTGCTGGTTCGGCCGGAACAGCGCAGCGTGTGGGGGCACTGCGAGAAAGGGAGTTGTTTCGATGGCCAAGAAAGACACTTATCTGGCGCTTTTGCGCAGAGGTATCGATGAGACGACCGCACAGGTTCTTGCTGATTCTGGCCTCAAAGTCGGCGATCTAAAAAAGCTCGACGAGGAAAAACTTCGGAATAATTATGGCCTCAAGAAGGAGATTGCAAAGTCGGTTCTTGAAGCGGTCAAATCTGGCCCTCGTGCTGCCTCTAAACAGCGTTACCTCACAGATGTTCTCTCTAAGGATAAGGCGAAAAAGGTCGACAAAATCCAAGAGCAGCGATTCAAGCGTGAGCAGAAGGATATCGTCTCTGAGCTCCACGAGAAAAAGGAAGAGTTGCGAATCGCCAAAGTTGAGGCTTTCCGTTCCAAGAAATTGGTGATGAATCGCCTTGGCAAAACAATCGAACTCATCGTCAAACTGGAAAATTCATTCGATGACGAATCGAAGCGAGAGCAGCGATCGAAACTCCGAGACCAACTCGAGACTCGCGGTCTCGAAGCGGCGCGTGACCACGAAATGCTCGAATTAGTCGGCACACCACAAGACATCGTCGACTTCCGCCGCAAGATTGCCCCGATTCTCTGTCTGTATGCCTGCCCAGAGTGTGGGGAGGAAATGGACCCACGTGGATCTAATGTTATCGAGGATCCTACCGATTTCTCATTCGTTTGTTGGGAGTGTGAGGAGGAGTTCCATTCGCCTATGGCGGTTTACGTCGATGAGCACATGAACAATGGTTCTCGAATCACAATTGACCCGAAGAAGAAGCCTCGCGACAAGAAATTCCGACCTCCGAAGAAGAAATCTGCTGAGACAATCAAGGATTTGATGATCAAGGATCTTGAAGCGACCGGCGCTTCTGCTGAAGAGATGGCTGCGGCGGTCGAGGCGAGCGATATGACTGGCGGCCTGATGAGCATCGACGAATGGATTGACCAGACACTCGCTGCCAAGGGATACATCCAGGCTCAGGAACACCGTGAGGACTTCATCCTCGCTACCGGCGCTGGTGCAACGAAGTTCAACAAGTGGATGAAAAAGGCTGGACTGCGCTTCAATAAGCAAACAGGCCAGTGGTCTCGTGTGTCATATGATTGATGCGCCATTACTCCGCTTCTTCGGCTTGCAAGATTGAATATCCATTCTGGTCTGACGTCCTGATGGATTCAAGACAAGCCGATGATTCGCAAGGTCGTGGCGATAGTCCGATTCTTCCGAGGTGCTCTGCTTCTCGGGGTTGCTGAGGCAGAGGTTGACGAACCCCTTGTCGAAGTCGCCAAGAAGGCCGGGGTAGACATCCCGGTCAATTGTACCTCAGGGAATTGTGGCACCTGCCTCGTGCGTCTGAAAGAGGGTGAGGTGATCTATCCAGACCCATTACCACCCGGTCTCGATGAGTTCTTGGTCGAGGATGGCGGGGTTCTCTCATGCTTCATGGAGGCGGTGGGAGCTTGCGATATCGATGTAATCCCACCATTGTGATGTGAGAATATGGACCAACAGATGGCGCTGATTATTTTCATCGACATTCTCGGTATCGGAATCGCTGTCTGGTTTTTGGCGACTCGACTAAAGGCAAAACTATCAGAGGTCGAGGAGCGTAAGGCCAAGCGATGGAAGCGAGATGAAGTTCTCACTACCGAAGTGCTAAGCGATGAGGAGGAGTAATCATGGAGAAAATCAACGTACGAGATAAATTCGGTTTGTTTTCGGACCACTGGACGCCTAAGGTAATTGCAGAAATGAATGATTACCAATTCAAATTAGTCAAGATAGAGGGTGAATTTGTCTGGCACGATCACCCTGAAACAGATGAGGTCTTCATTGTCGTCGAAGGTAGTATGAAGATCGAATTCGAGGATCACACCATCGAACTCGATGAGGGTGAAATGATCGTAGTTCCGAAAGGGGTGCGCCACAAGCCTGTTGCTGACTCGGAATGCAAGGTAATGCTAGTCGAGCCTCGCGGTGTCGTCAATACAGGCGAGGCTGATAGCGAATTGACCGCTCCGAATGACGAATGGATCTAATCCGTGCCTCACTCATTTACCGCTGCGGTCCATCGGTCGGCTTGCGGTACGCCGACAACCTCGATATGACAGGCGAGAACTCCTTTCTGTCGATTGATTTCTGAGCGCAGTTCCATCAAGTCATTGATGCAGCATGGACAGTGCGCTCGAGTTGGTTGTACCCACAATTGTACGATGCCAGAGTCATCGACCTCGACACCCTTGAGCACGGAATCGTCAGTCAAGTCCAATCCATGGGGTTCCTTGCGTCCACGCAGTAGTCGCGCGAGCCGACGCTGCGCGGCCGCCTTGGTCCGAGACACACGTCATCGTCACCGTCGCATCGCTTAGTGATGGCGCTGGGAAAGAAGTCTTTCCAGTTGCCTCAGCTCACGAATCCCACTCAGTGAGCAGACCCCATGAATCTCCCATTGTCAGACATTCCATGCCATCTGAGGTTCGAGCAAATGTGTCTTCGGTACCGATTGCCCCGGAGTTGTAGAGCACCTTCGGCTCGACTGCCATAGTCCCGCCAACCGGAAGTTCTCGGTCGAAGCGCTCAGCGACGACAGGAGTCTCATCCAATTCAAGTCCAACCGAGTGACCCAAGAAAACAGCCTGCGCGGGTGGCATTCCCATCAGATGATTGGCATAACCCATCTCGGCAGCCTTGCCGCTGCCGACGCGCCAAGCCTCGGAGCAATCATCCCCTCGCCCGAGGCTAGCAACGACTGAATCACGAATCTCAGCCATATCTTCGAGTCGAGTCATCGACTCACCTTCCATCTCACCTGCGCAGAACATACGCGTGCAGTCTGAGACATATCCGCGGTGAAGATGTACCATATCGACGATGACAGGCTCGCCAGCTACCACCTTTGAGTGTCCAGCACCCAGGGATGAAATTGGGCTGGCACCGGTGCCACCAATCGCCGAATCGAAGTAGGATGGAATTGCACCAGAGTGACCGGCTGCGATTACAACTCGGTCGCAGTCCATCGGCCAGCGACGCATTCGGATGCGACCGCCAAAGCCGGCGGTACGGCTGACCTCGTCAGCGGCCGCCGCCATTTCCAACTCTGTTCGTCCAACTCCACCAACATCGCGTATCGCCTCGAACATCCGCCGATTAATTCGTCCACTCTCACGATGCATCTCTAATTCCCAAGCGGATTTCGTCTCACGCAATCCATACAGTAAGTGGGTGCAGTCAGAAGCATCTCCCATTGAGGACAAGCGCCCAGTAAAGAAGGCCCAACGATCGTGAGGAATCTTGCCAGCCAACATCGCAGGAGTACGTGTAGCACCAGTCGCGCGTAAGGCATCGACCAAGCCACTCATACGAGGTTGAGCCACAACCGAGTCAGGAGCATCATCGCCACCAGACTCGAAACGAGCCCGATCAAGAGACTTACGAACCCAATGAACATTCGAAACTCCAGAACCCTCTGCGCCAACCAAAATCATCCCGTTCTGTCTTCCTCCGGTCAACCAGTAGAGTTCGACGGGGTCATCGATTAGAGCGCTTTCAAGACCAGCCTCAGCGAGCGCTGAAGCCAAGCGATTCCGTCGCTCCTCGAGTTCGCTGACTGGAACTCGCCAGTCATCGCCATCAGGGCCGGTCAGGCGCTCCGCATCCCAAGCCATGAACGAGCCACTAAGGCCCGGACACAAAGGCATTGGGGGAGGAAATGTGGTAGAAGTTGGACCCCGACCCACATCCATCATCATCAAAAGACGTCTGCTGCTGGGCTTTATCGTGAACGGCGTTCTGTCGCTGGACGACATTCGCCTAAGTGGTAAGCGCGTCCTGTATCGCGTTGACATCAATTCACCTCTTCATCCAGAAACCGGAGCCTTCCTTGATGACGGCAGACTTCGCGCCATAACCCCCACTCTATCGGCCCTCTCGGACGCCAAGGTAGTGATACTCGGCCATCAGTCAAGGCCTGGCCGCTCCGACTTCACCGATCTATCGGGTCATGCAGATAGAATATCGCGGATTCTCGGTCGTCCGATCAAATTCATTCCAGATGTTTGTGGCGAAATCGCGATCGATGCGATTCGCAGTATGAATACCGGCGAGATCCTCTGTTTGGACAATGTCAGGATGCACGCCGAGGAGATATCTCTCAAGAAGGCTGGACTCGAAGATTTGCGACTATCACAGATAGTCAGCAATCTCGCCCCCGAATTTGATGCCTACGTCACCGATGCCTTCGGAGCAGCACACCGAAACTCACCAACTTTGACAGGCTTCGCCGACGATCTTCCTTGTATTGCTGGGCGCTTGATGGAGCGTGAAATCAGCGCCCTGCAGACAGCTGTTACAGCCCCACCTCGACCTTACGTGGCGATTCTGGGCGGGGCTAAGGCCGACGACTCCTTCCGCGTCGCACAGAATCTCATTGAGCGAGGAGTCGTCGATACCATCGCCTTCGTAGGTGTTGTGGGAAATATGATCCTCTGGGTCAATGGCACTGACATCGGTGAGGGCAATAAGGAGTTCATTCGATTTACCCTCGGCGATGATTTCGACACCTCTTGGTCGATGGCGCAAGAACTCCTTCAGAACCATTCAGAATTACTCTTCATGCCCAGCGATGTTGCTGTGGAAGTAGATGGAGAGCGTGTGGCTAAACAGGTTGATGAGCTTCCAGTACCCCATCCAATCTACGATATTGGCCTTCAGACTCTAATGCGATTACGACCAATCATGATGAATGCAGGGTGTATCCTTTGGAATGGACCAGCCAGTTATTTCGAGAAGCCTGCATTCGCTTTCGGGACAATCGAGATTCTCAATATGTGTACCGAGACCACTGCGATGACAATCGTTGGCGGAGGTCATACCAGCGCTCTTGTCAATTCCCGTGGAGTTGGTGACAAAGTGACTCACAATAGCACCGGTGGAGGCGCATGTTTGCAGATGCTATGTGGTGACGAGATGCCAGTAATAGACGCCCTCACGCACTCCGCAAAGAAGTTCTCTTAGACGAACTTGGAACGCGAGGGCGCCCCATTCTTTATCGTCGTTAAAGAAGAAGAAGTAGTATGACTGATGAAGAGAGGGGAGAGAGTGGCTTCGCCAGTCCTTTGACCTTCGTAGTCTTCCTCGGGGTTATGTTCGCACTCCTTCTAATCATAATCCAAACCACTGAATGGGGTGAAGAAAATCAAGAGATGTTATTCGGTGATTTCATCTTCAAACTAATCCTCATTCCAGTCTTTATTGCGGTATTTGGCTGGAATCGTTTTTTCGGCGGCCAAGGAAACCAAAGAAAGGAAGATTAGACATTTAGAACGCGAAGTAATCAACACAATTCGCTAAGGTCCAGAATATGTCCAATTCTTGAATTAACATCATCTAAAATTGACTTTAGTGATTCTTCAGTTCTCCCC
>DAFD01000059.1:16881-18331 GCA_002497895.1 Euryarchaeota archaeon UBA175 | reverse complement strand
CCGTCAATAAGCGAACATCGTGCAACGGCGTGGAGGAACTTGTTCCACCTGCTGAATCGACAGCTACCTCGCTCATCGCATCGACGTGCTCCATACCAGAGACAACCATCCCGTAGACTGTATGGCAGGATTGTCCTTGAGCCGCGCAATCCTTGCCAGGGTTCCAGTCCAGCCAATCAGGGGTAGAGTCGCTTGGGACGATGTAGAACTGGCTTCCGTCTGTGTTCAGGCCAGCGTGTGCGGCCGCGAGAGCACCGGGGATATGTTTGAGGCCGTTCTCATGCTCACCAGGAACCGACCAATCCTCAACGCGACAACTCTCGGAAGTATGCGGAGTTCCAGTGCTATCCAGAGTTTGACCGTTACAATAGCCATACCACTTACCAGCATATCCGCCAGCACCATTCATCATCTCGATGTCTCCGCCTTGAACCATGAATCCATCGATGATGCGGTGGAATGTCGTGTAATCGTAACGGGAATTATCGACAAGATAGAGGAAGTTCTCGACATGCTTCGGAGCATCATCAGGGTAAAGTTCGATGACTATTTCACCCTCGACTCGTGTATCTGGATTGTCTGGGTGAATGTAAGACACCTCGAAAGTCACCGTGTTTCCTTCCAACGGTTGCTCCAACGCTTCTCCTGCATACTTGAAACCGACGAGGAAGATCATAATCGCGACCGAAATTGCAACTAGTCCAGTTGGAGTTGGGTTTCCATCATCGAATATCTGAAATCCCTTTCCAAGCGAGATTGACTGCTCGTCCATCATCGAAGCGAGCTTGTTCATTGAGCGACGAATATCTTTGTTCGATGACTCCAATTTTAGAGCCTGTTGATAATTCTTGTAAGCCCTCTGCCAGTGCTTCTTACGGTTACCCATATCGAGATCGCCTTTGGTGATCATTGCCTCAGAGGCGAGGCTTGTGACGCTCACCTTCTGTGAGTTAGTTTGGGCTGCCTTCCAACCGGTTGTTCTGAGGATCTCCAAAGCATCGTCTGGCTTACCCGACTCAATCAGCTCTTGGGCCTTATCCAAGGCTTCCCTCAACTCACTCGGCATTGGAGGCATGGGCCGGCCGACCACGCTTCCCTTGAAAACCGCAACGGATGGGGATTCCTCGTATCTAGAAAGCGATTTATTCGCATTTTGAGGCGAAATTACTCATTTTTGAGGGAAATAATACTCCATAATTAGAGTAAATTGAGCAGATACTCCTCGCTACGCGAGGGAATTAACAGACGGGAACGGCTAAGACCGAATTTCGCACGGGGCACGCTGCACAAGCACCCGCCAGTGCGCCCAGACACCCCCGGAGACACCGAAAAGGATGGCTCAAATCGTCAATGATTTCACACTCAATATCGCCACTGCAAACGGAACGGGATCGCAGTCTGCGAACCTGATTCTGCTACACTCTATGTTTGAGATGGGAGTTCCCGTCAG
>DAFD01000059.1:0-16540 GCA_002497895.1 Euryarchaeota archaeon UBA175 | reverse complement strand
CCAAGCAATATTTCTGGTCTTCCGACTTGGTTTATCATTCGAGCCAGCGACGCCGGCTATCAGGCTCCTGGCGATAAGACGCATATCCAAGTCGTGATGAACAAGGATACTTGGTTGGCTGATGTCGAGAAGGCAGAGCCTGGAACCATCATCATCCACAATATGGATGTAAAGTTGCCAGTCGAGCGCGACGATTGCGTCGTGCTCGGTATACCCATGACCAAGATGGCGAGAGCGATTAATCCGAAGTTAGCTCGCATGATTGCCAACATGTACTACGTCGGCGGACTCGCCGAAGTCCTGGGAATCGACTCCAACGCTCTGCGCACTGCTCTCACTCAGCAATTCAAGGGCAAGGAGAAGGCGATCGAACTGAACACGCGGGCTATCGACGAGGGTCGGGCCTACGCTGCGGAGAATTGGAATTGCGATATCGGCTACGCTGTCGAGGCTCGTGACAAGAATCCAGACACCTATCTCATCGAAGGCAACGAAGCGACTGCACTCGGCTGCCTATTCGGTGGAGTCAACATGCTCTCTTGGTATCCGATTACTCCATCATCATCCCTCGCCGAGTCAATCATCGGCTGGATACCGAAGATTCGTACAGCCGAGGATGGCGGTTCAACCTGCGCGGTAATCCAAGCAGAGGACGAACTAGCCGCCGCCGGCATGGTTGTCGGTGCTGGATGGGCTGGTGGCCGCGGAATGACCGCGACCAGCGGTCCGGGAATTTCGCTGATGTCAGAATTCATCGGCCTCGCGTATTTCGCAGAAGTTCCTGGAGTCATCTGGGATGTTAATCGCGTTGGACCATCCACCGGCCTACCTACACGGACTCAGCAGGGTGATCTTACCCTGCTGTATGAAGCGAGCCACGGAGACACTCAGCACATCGTCCTGATTCCAGGAACAGTCGATGAGTGCTTCGAATTCGGCTGGCGCGCCTTCGACGTGGCCGAGCGCTACCAGACTCTTGTCTTCGGCTTCTCCGACCTCGACCTCGGCATGAATAGATGGGTTACCTCCGGCTTTGAGTACCCCAGTCAGCCGCTCGACCGCGGTAAGGTAATCAGAAGCCAAGAACAACTCGACGCAATCGAGAATTTCGGCCGCTATCGCGACGTCGATGGTGATGGAATTCCATACCGCACTCTACCCGGCAGCGGTCTCGAACCCATCCTCTACCGTGGCACTGGCCACGATGAGGACGGTATCTACTCCGAGGACCCTGCCGTCTACCATGCAACCGTTACGCGCCTGCGCAGAAAGATCGACGGCGCGCGTGATGACCTACCAGCACCAATCATCCGCGCCGAGAAGAGCAAGCAAGTAGGAATCATCTACTACGGCTCTATGGAAAACACAATCACAGAAATCGACGATATCCTTGAACAAACCGGCCTGTCAGTAAGCACCTGCCGAGTAAGAGCTCTTCCTTACCACTCTGAAGTCGAGAAGTTCGTCGCAGAGCATGAGCAAGTAATCGTCCTCGAAGTCAACCGCGACGGCCAGCTCTTCGGCATCCTCCGCAAGGAAATGCCAGTAGAACTTCTCAGCAAGATGCAATCTGTAGCATTTAGCGACGGAATTCCTCCACGCGCACGTGTGTACGCGGAAATGGTTCTTGAGACGTTGAACTTGGCCTCGACCCAGGAGGTGACCGCATGAGCATGCGTCCAATCCAACTCAACGTCATCGACCTGCCAAAAGCAGACTACACAGGAGGCAAGTCCTCTCTGTGTCCGGGTTGTGGCCACGACCAGATATCCAATGTCATCATCCAAGCAGCATGGGAGAACGGGATCGCCCCGGAAACCATAGCCAAAATGTCCGGAATCGGTTGCTCATCGAAGACGCCGGCATACTTCCTCGGGAAGTCACACGGATTCAACACAGTACACGGAAGGATGCCGTCGGTGACGACAGGCGCTAACATGGTCAACAAGGACCTCGTTTTCCTCGGAGTTTCCGGCGACGGAGACACAGCATCAATCGGTATTGGACAATTTGTACACGCAATTCGACGCAACCTGAACATGGTCTACATCATCGAGAATAACGGTGTCTACGGACTAACCAAGGGGCAATACTCCGCTACCGTCGAAAAGGGATCAAAGAAGAAGAAGGGAGTTACCAACGAAAACCCTCCTATTGACCTCTGTAAAATGGCGATTAACCTCGGATGCGGCTTTGTTGCACGCTCTTTCTCTGGTTCAAAGAAACAACTCTCCTCACTCATACGTGCCGCTCTCTCACACAAGGGAATGGCTGTCATCGATGTAATTTCACCATGCGTCACCTTTGCTAACAACGACGAGTCGTACCGATCTTACAACTATGTGAAGTCGAACGACGAGGTGTTGCACACCGTGGATTACATCCCTCACTTCACACCGCTTGAAGAGGTCGAAATCCCAGAAGGTGAGTTTGAGGATATCGAACTCTTCGATGGCTCGACTTTACGCCTCGCTACACTTGGAGTTGATCATGACCCGAGTAACCCTGTTGCTGCTCTTGCAGCGATTCATGAGGCTGAGGCGAGCGATAAGCACGTCACCGGACTTCTGCATTACAATTCTCAGATGAAGTCCGCCGACGAGGCGCTTGGGCTTACTGCAACTCCTCTCGTCGATCTCAGTGAGACTGAATTACGACCAAGTGAGCAAGCGCTGGCTGATTTGAATCAGTCCTTCCGCGCTTGAACTCTGTCAGATGCAGCCGGTTGGTCTAGCGGTTCTGTTGAAATACGCAACCCGTCTCGCCGGGTCGCTAGTCCCTTAGTGTAGCGGTCCATCATATGGCACTCTGGATGCCATGACCCTGGTTCAAATCCGGGAGGGACTACCAAATCACAATATGAAGAATAGTGATATTGAAATCATTCTTCCTCATTATCTTCTTTGATCATAGCTTGTGCCCAAACGTCTCCCTCAAATTCTTCATGCTTTCCAAATGAGACACCACCAATAGGAGTCCAACCATCTTTGATTCGAATTTGTACTTGTTCAATTAAGCAAGGTCTGTCCCAATTATGGTAATTGAATACAGCGTATTTTTCTGGTTTATTCATATTTTCTGCAACAACTATTGTATATTTCATAACAATAAATATTTATGTCCTGATATTTAAATCTTACCCTAAATTTTATCCTATTTTCACTATGAATTATACTAGAATTACAAGGCTCGATTTAGAATCCTAGATACGAAAGAGATCATCATGATTATCATGAACCATGCAGTTGCATATTTGACCCAAGGAATCAGTTTCTTTGGCTCGGGAAATGGGTCAATCCCCGCATTGAGAGCCTCGGCAAAAAGTGCCAATTCCTCTTCGATAGTCTCGGGATCTCTAGGACTATTGCCGGCATTCATCACAATCACTCAGGGTTCAGCGGTTGGGTTCCAGCCGGAGACATAGGCCTCCTCCATGGCATTGAACGAATCTTCAGTGCCAGTGAGGTCAATGTTGAGGCTGGCGAAATTTTCCTCGATTCGACCGGAATTGCTAGACTTCGGAATTGTAATCGCTCCCGTATCATACACCCATTTGATGGCTGCTTGAGCCGGTGTACAACCAACCGATTCGGCGATTGCAGCGAGGCTGTCGCAGCCTACTTTTTGTCCGCGAGCGAGGGGTGAGTAAGCCATGACTCTAGCACCTGAAGCTTGAGTTGCTGCGCGGAGGGCTGGGCGTTGGTTCCACGGGTGAAGTTCGACTTGGTTGACCGCAGGGAGAATGGTTGCGTAGGCCCGCATGTCGTCAAGGTGGTGAGCACCGTAATTGCTCACTCCGATCGCTCTAGTCCAACCCCTTGCAAGGCACTCCTCCATACCTCTCCACACGCCTGGGCGTGCATCGATGTCTTCTGGTGGCGCGTGGACGAGGTAGAGGTCAAGTTGTTCGAGTCCGAGCATGTCGAGGCTGCTGCGGCAGTGTTCGAGAACAGCCTCGTAACTTGTTGCATGAGGACGGCGCAACTTGGTGACCACGAAGATTTCATCACGGGGAATTCCACTTTCCCGAATGGCCACACCGGTTTCTGTTTCGTTGGCATAAGAACGGGCTGTGTCGATGAGTCTGTATCCAGACTGAATGGCATGTTGCACGGCTGTTTTGCATTGTCCACCTTCTGACATTTGCCAAACTCCTAGCCCGAATCTAGGCATCTCGATTTCGTGCTCACGCTCGCCTGTGGCTACGTTGGTGTGGCCGATGGAGACGGTCTCGAAAGGGGCCGACATGGCCCGGGCTGATTACTGCAGGACTTGAGGTTGATGTTCGGGGGAGGTTGAAGACGGTAACTCCCTCGTTGCTGCATGGCTGAGTTACCAGAGGGGGTCGAACTGCCGGGAGGACAAGTGGCTACTCCACGACCTTCGGCTGCTGCTGTGCTGAGTCGTGGTGCTGGAGAAAGGCGGGAAATTTTACTCTGTCATCGAGTTTCTGAGGTTCCGTCTTTTCCAGATTTTTGGGCCTTTCCCGGCGGCGGAGTAAGTCGGGTTGACCGCGCCGCCGCTGAAGCCAATCCAGATTGGTTTGCTGAGCGAGATGATCGTATTTCTTTGATTGCTCTATTGCGAGAAATGGTTGAGGAAGTGGGCATCGCTCCTGACGGTTCAGGAGGTTTTCTACAAGTCGCTTCCGAATTACGGGATGAAGTCAATTCAGACAAGGCTGCATGGGCTGTCCTCGCCACAGACAACAGGCTCGTAGTAAGTGGTTTTTCCGCTGATTTAATCACCGAACGCACCACTCCTCCGTTAGCTCCCGTGCGCTTCAAAAATCGATTCTATCACCTTGATTTAGGAGACTCAAAGATTGAGCCGACCCTTCCAAATGGACGCTCCGAATTCGATGAATTCCGCTGGTGGAAGCCAGCCGCTCTCCTCGATGCTTGGATGGCCCATTCGGTCAAACTACCACCACCACAAATCACCCTGATTCGCGACCTCGTTGAACATGGGTTTGATGTCCTCGCCGAAGATCCCCCATCCGGCTATCACATCATCGAGTTCGCTCATGGCGTCGAGTGCGTCCCACTCCCTACTGCAACCCTGCCACCGGCGACCCACACAAATTGCTACGTCCTCGGTCAAGCCGGCGGACCACGCATCCTAGTCGACCCGGCGGCAAAGTCGGCGGAAGCTCTCGAAATTCTCTCTGCTAAAGTTACGGAAATCCAAGCCACCGGGAGCGACATCATCGGTACGATATTCACCCACCGGCACCCGGACCACATAGGCGATCTGTCAGCTATTTCATCGATGTACCAAGCCCCTATACTGGCATCGTCAGAAACCCATGAAGTCATCCCGTCTTGCGATACGGATAGCACGCTCAAAGAGGGTGATGAGATAACTCTCGGCGAAGTCACATGGACGGTTATCGAAACTCCCGGACACTGCCCTGGACACATCTGTTTATGCAGCGAGGCCGGAATAATCAGCGGCGATAACGCGACTGTCTTTGGCACAATCCTCGTCCCCTCCGGAGAAGGCGACATGAACGCATATCTTGCAGGACTCGAGCGTCTGCGCGATATCGACCTACCTCTTCTTTTCCCAGGTCATGGATCTATGGTGGCCAATCCAACAAGGCTTCTAAATCGCTACCTAAAGCACAGGAAAGCGCGTCATTCTAGAGTTCTTGAGGCTGTTCTATCTGGAAAAAATAGCCTTACAGATATCGCTTCCGAGGCCTATTCAGACACACCAGACGCGCATCCTGATCTTGCCCGAGATCAGACACTTTCCCACTTGAAAGCATTAGAAAAGTCGGGTGAAATCTACAGAATAAAGAAGGATTGGTACAAAAATTAGGTTGTTCAATATGGGATTAGAACTGTGGCAAGAGATTCCTGAGTTTGAGGGTTCATCTGTCGAACGTCTCAGTATCGAAACCACTCCTGGAATTCACCTTCGCGTCCTCTGCTGGACTCCTGAAAGTCTCTCAGCGCGCAAAGCCAGAACCCTGGTCATGATTCCTGGATGGAACTCTGTGCCTGATGGATGGTTCCCGATTCTTGCAGAATGGGTGAAGTGCCGCCCCATCGTCTATATCGAAAGCCGTGAGAAAGGCAGCTGTCGCATCGATGGACCGATTTCAAAGACAACTTTTCAGATTCCGAACATCGCCTCCGACCTACCAGTCGTCCTCGACAAACTTGCGATTGACCCCCTCGAGTGTGATGCATTTGCCGCCTCACTCGGTGCCACACTTATGCTCGAAAATCTACGAGAACAAACTCTGGTCCCGCGAAGCCTCGTGCTGCTATCACCTAACCTCGCCTTCGTGCCTCCGTGGTGGGCACGACCGTTGATTCCCGCCCCTCTATTCCTCTACTCCGCACTTGTCCGTTTCATCATTTGGTACCTTGACCGCAGGCTCAAGGAAGAAGGGCAAAGAATTCGTTATCGGCGAACCCTACTAGCAGCTCCAATCGATAGACTTCGCCTCACTTCAATGATTTTCAAGAATTACAAGATGGACCTTGACTTCTCTCACAATTCAACGCCCGTCGGTGTACTTCGTGCCTCCTCTGACACCCTGCATGACCACTCCGACGCAGGGACACTGAGTGCCAATGTCCCTAATTGTCAGTTGATTGAAATCGAAAGTAATCAATTCGCTCACGAAGCCGCTGCATTGCCAATTATCGAAGGCTTCTTCGAAGAAATGGATTGAGTGGATTACGCCAACGACGTGAACGGATCATCGGATCCCCAAGGGTCGACTGCCCCGTCATCGTAGCGTCCCAGTCGGTCGTACAAATTCTCGATTATCGCATAGGGCCAATCCGGATTGTTTGGGCCAAAGCGCTCCGCCATTCGGCCCCCTTCGCCGCCGTGGAAGTGCATAGGCACCTCAAGGCGGCGCAACATCCCATCAGGAATCCCTCCCATCGCGAAGAGATGTTCGGAACCGTCACGTCCGAGCACCCGATCGGGTACCGAGTCCTCATCGACGGGTCCCTCACAGGCATCGACTATCGTGTCGACCATTGCTTCGTAAGCCGCATCCAATCCACCCTCGTGCACAATCGCCTCAACCGTACCCATCACACCTAGAGGATCGAGTTCGCCAGTCAGCATCTGTAACCAGGTATGATGCGCCAAACAACGCAAAATCCACGGGTCTGCTGCTACGTACCTCCAAGCAGCGAATGGGCCACGAGAACGGTCACCTGGTTCAGGCAGTAGACCGTGCTCGATGAAAGCGTCCTTCAGACCACCCAAACGAGTCGGATCCATTGCAATGTGAGCATTGGCGAGCGTCTCTTCGGTCAGCAACCACCAATCCGGCCCCTCTCGACGCATCGAAATCGAATCGTGAAATTCATCATAATCACCGAAAGACGGTGGTAAATCGCCCGACTGAGCGTGTGTTCGGAGAACGTGAGAGGTCATTCCAGAGTCAACCCTGTGATGGAAATATTCGTGGTCAAAACCAAAGATAAAAGCGAGGTCAAGCGCCAACATTTCAACATCTTCCATGCCATCTGCATTCATCCTATTAGCGATAATAGCAGCTTGTTCAGAGAGCGCGTCAGCATTGCAGTGAATCCCCCAATCGAGATCAACATCCGGGTCCTCGGAATCGCGTCGAAGCATCGGTCGATACCAGAAAGCGCGCAGGCCGACATCCGCCTCACCCATGGTCTCAGGACCGTGAATGAAGGGTGTGCCCTCGTTCATCCGCAGCCCGCCCATGCCGGTCATGGCCATCGAGCCTGCGCCGTGGGCTATCAAGCGATTGTCTGATGAAGGGCACGCGGGACAGCGGGTTGAGAGTCATGCGCGCGCAGTCTTCCTCCTTCGACGTGGCGCGTATCGCGCGCGAACTTCGAACAATGGTCGGAGTTCGCGCACGTAAGGCGTATCAACCACACTACGAGCAGGTTGTTCTGCGACTAAATCCGAAGGGAAAACCATCGGTGGATTTGGTGATTGTTCGGGGTAAGCGGCTGTATATGTCGCGACGAGATAGGCCAATGCCGAACAATCCATCTCCTTTTGCGATGCTTTTGCGAAAACACCTGGGAAATTCACGTTTAGTCGCAGTTGAACAGGTTGGGTTCGATAGAGTTTTGATATTGACATTCGAGCATGGTGGTGGTCGATTGAAATTGGTCATCGAGCTCTTCCGAGATGGTAATGTTCTGCTGCTCGATGATGAAGATGTAATCATTCAGCCGTTGACTCATGCAAAATACGCGAGTCGATCACTGAAGCGCGGTGAGCTATACATCCCTCCACCCGAAACTGTTGATCCACGCGGGCTCGACCGCGCTGGATTAGATGCGATTCTGGCCGAATCGAACCATTCGATGATTCGGACCCTAGCCGCACGGGTAAATCTGGGTCGGATTTACGGAAATGCTGTTTGTACCGCTGCTGGAATAGGTTTGGATGAGCCTGCAGATTCACTTGATGAAGAGCAGAAGCAGGCTCTCAGCGATGCGATGACTGGACTTCTTGAGGAATTAGCAGAAGGTGAAGGATCGCATCTTTGGTTCGAAGATTCTGATGGACTGGAGGTGTGGAAAGCGGCGGAGGATCCAGTCAGCATCGATTCCGCGAGTTCTGGAATTTCTGAATTCTCTCCAATCGAATTGCCATTCATGGACTCGTCAATGCAAGTCGGCATCGAAAACCTCTCTGCGGCTTACGATGCCGTCTTCGGAGCGCACGATGCGGTAGCCTACATCCGCCGCGAGGAGGAAAAACTCGCTGCGGCGGGCGAGGACGAGGAAGAGCAGCGCGCTAAGTTGGACCGCAGAGCGGAACAGCAACGCTCTGCTATCGAACGATTTGAGTCGCAAGCCGTCTTGACCCAAGTTCTTGCCAAATCGATTCAGGATAATTGGACACATGTTGACGATCTACTCAGTCAAGTCAATTCGCTAATCGAGAATGAGGGCTGGCAAGCCCTTGACAAGAAGGTTGGAGATGTAGTGTGGATTGAACGGGTTGATCCAGCTAAGCGAACCATTCTCGCCCGGATGCCAGATGAGGATAACGAGCCGGGCGCCAGTGTCACCCTCGCGGTAGAGAAGAGCGTTCATCAGAACGCTCAGACCTATTTTGAACAAGCTCGAACGCTCAAAGACAAGGCAAAGGGAGCCAAGGCAGCACTTGAGCGGACCGAGACACATGCTGCGAAAGAGCAGGCCAAGCGAGCAAAGGAAGCTGCTGCGGGCCGAGTTCGGTTAGCAAAGCGTAGCAAGCGCTTCTGGTTCGAAAAGCATCGTTGGGGTATTCTTTCGGATGGTCGAATGATTGTCGGAGGACGTGATGCAAAAGGAAATGATACGGTTGTCCGCAAGTATCTGCGCTCAACCGACCTCTATGTCCACGCCGACTTGCACGGTGCGCCGTCTTGCTCACTGAGATTGCGTGACGGACTCGAAATCGACCCAAATCCAATAGGATTCAGGCCTGAAGGAGTTGCTTCGTTGAAGATTTCACAGGAATTTGCCGATGAGCTGGAAGATGCACAGAATCTACCCCCCGAGATTATCGAAGAAGGCGCACAACTTGCAATCGTATGGTCACGCGCATGGGGTAGCGGCGGGGCGGCTGCAACCGCTTTCCACGCCCGCCCAGCACAGGTATCGAAGCAGACTGAAAGTGGCGAATCAATAGGTCGTGGAGCCTTCGTTGTCAGAGGTCAGAGGACTTGGTATCGCGATGTGCCGATGGAGATCGCCATCGGTTTCGCAACAATCAACAATATCCCGATTCCAGTCTCAGGAACCGCAGCCGGAGTCTCAAAAATTTGTCAACGATGGGCGCTGATAAAGCCTGGTCGAGAGAAGAAAGAGACCATCGCCAATCGAATCGCCAAAGCCACCGGATTGGCTCAGGATGATGTCCTCTCAGCCCTTCCTTCCGGAGCCTGTGAAATCGTAGATCACGGACTCTTGGGTTGAAGTCACTTAGACCGCTTTTCATCCCACTCAGGTTTTGTGATAGCGTATAATTTGGCATCAACATAGTGGTCGTAGAGCCATTCCCTATCCTTGGTAATCCCCTCTAATCTCATTCCTATTCTTTCTGCTACCTCGCAGCTTGCTACATTGTCGATAGCGGCCTCGAGGACGAATCTGTGTAGGTTTAGGTCATCGAAGCAATGTTCCATCAATCGAATACAAGATTTCGTCACATAACCATTTCCGGTTAGATTTTCGGCCAACCAATAGCCAACTCCACATCCCTTATTTCCCCAATCAATCCAATTCAGACCAATAGTTCCGATTATATTTCCATCTAGACGAATAGCGTAAATTACTCCCTCTCTCTTCTCATACTCTTCTAGACTCATAGAGATGAATGAGTTTTCATCCTCGATACTCTTTGTTCCATCTAACCATGGAAGCCACTCCCTGAGGTATATTCTGTTGGAATCAACTACTGAAAATAACTCGGATGCATCATCCATTCCGATTAAAGAAAGTTCTAGCCCGGCTTCTACATCCATACGCGTTGCTGGTCTTAGGTCGCCGCCACCTTCCTGCGGACCTCCGCATCTACCAGCCATGAAATGGCGGCTAAATTCGGTGGTTTAGAGGGTTCGGATTCGGAACTGTGGCTTGGGTAACGATTCAAGCGTGGAGAGTCATCCGAGGAACATGGGCGGCTCAAGCAGCGAGGGGAATTGGACCTATGGCGACTACCTACAATTACCTGAATTACTCTCCCTCCAAGGTGAAAACCGCAACGTCAGTCCTGACGAAATGCACTTCATAATCGTCCATCAGACCTTCGAACTTTGGTTCAAGCAGGTGATTCGCGAACTTACCGAAGTTCGCGACATCCTCAGTCAGAATCACGTACCTGAGGATGATATTCCTCGGGCGGTCGACCACCTTGGTAGGACGACCGAGATTTTTCGCTTGATGGGGAGTCAATGGGCTGTTGTCGAGACCATAACTCCGCAAGGATTCCTTACATTCCGTGATGGTCTCGGCACCGCATCTGGCTTCGAGTCCTATCAGATGAGGGAATTCGAAATACTCCTTGGTTTGTCGAATGAAGACCGATTGTACGGTATGGATCCAATTGCAACATTCCGCAAGTTAGCCGACAAATCGGAGCGCGATGCGGCTATTCTCGCACGTCTCGAAGACGCCGCATCGAAGCCGTCGCTCTTCGATTCGATTCTGCGATGGGTCTCACGAACTCCGATTATGGGATCGACCACTGGAAGCGAGGATGATGATGCTGTCGTCGCGGCCTATGTTGATTCACATCTGGCCGCGCACGAGGCGATTGGAAAGGAGGCGGCTGCTCGTATGTCAGGCTATGGAGCCTCAACACCAGAGCAGGCGGCCCAGAGATTCGATGCCTCGCATCAGGCTGCAATCGAATATCTCAAGCCGGATGGCGAAATAAATCGCGCACGAGCGGGCTTACTATTCATCGAATCATACCGCGAACTGCCGCTTCTAACCTGGCCTCGCACGCTGATTGATGCAATGGTCGAACTCGAGGAAGCGATGGTAAAATGGCGTCATGCACACGCACGTATGGTTGAACGAATCATGGGGCGCCGAATGGGAACTGGTGGAACCAGTGGCGTCGATTACCTCGATGCAACCTCTCAATATCGTATCTTCAAGGACCTCTGGGCGGTTCGTACGATTCTCGTTAAGCCGCAATTGCGCCCAGCTCTGAGTAATGCGGAATTCTACAGATATTCGGCTGAGAATTGAGGGCTTGCAACGGTGCAGTCATCGCACCTTTCAAGGCCTGAACCTGTCTCGCTGTTGCTATGTCGGCCCCCGTCATCTGTGCTTACGCACGAACTCCCTTCGGTCGTTACCGTGGGGCTCTTGCGGGATACTCAGCGACTGAACTCGGCACCCTGGCTGTGAAGGCGCTGCTGGAGCGTGCTGCAATCGATGCCACGAGCGGTATCGTCGATCAACTCTACATGGGTCAGGTATTGCAAGCGGGTGCTGGTCAAGCTCCCGCCCGTCAGGTCGCCCTCGGGGCTGGCCTGCCTTATTCGACACCCTGCACGACTGTCAACAAGGTCTGTGGTTCCAGTCTCAAGGCGGCGATGATCGGCGCGACTGAAATCATGGCTGGACGCGCCGATGTGGTAATCGCCGGTGGAATGGAATCTATGTCGAATGCACCTCACTTCATTCGCGGTGCGCGTCGCGGCGATGAGATATCTTACGGTGACCTTTCGAGCATCCTCAGCCACGATGGACTGAAGGATGCCTATGATGAATCTATGATGGGAGTCACGGGAGAGACCATTGCCCGTGAGGCCGACATCTCCCGTGAACAATCAGATGCTTTCGCAGTCCGCTCACACACACTCTCCAATCAAGCCTGGGATCAAGGATGGTTTGCTGAAGAGTGTCTTGAAATCGACGGATTAAGCCGTGATGAAGGCATCCGCACAGACACTTCGGTGGAGAGTTTGGCCGGCCTCAGAACTGTCTTCGATAAAGAGGGACAAGTCACGGCCGGCAATGCCAGCCAAGTCTCAGACGGCGGCTCTGCATTGCTGATCGCATCCGAGACAGCCGCCGCAGCGAATGGTTGGCCAGTGCTTGCACGAATAGTTGACTTCGTCACCTCGGGTGTTGAGCCTCACCGAGTGATGTCGGCGCCGATTCCAGCCGTCAAGATGCTTCTCGAGCGTAACGGACTCACCATCGCGGACATTGACATCCTCGAGCACAATGAGGCCTTTGCAGCCGCCTCTTGCGCAGTGAAGAAGTCCTTCGATATTCCAGATGAAAAATTCAATCCACACGGTGGAGCAGTTGCGATGGGGCATCCTCTGGGTGCCACCGGAGCGCGTTGTTTGATGACGCTAACAAACGCGCTCAATCGCACTGGCGGTCACCGCGGAATAGTCACCATTTGCCTTGGCGGCGGCAACGCTGTTGGCATGCTCATCGAAGTTTGAACAGGCCGCTTAATGCGCCCCCATAGGGGGCGGGAGCCAGCCGGTGGGCTAATAGGGGGGCCTCCGGTCGCCCGCCCCGATGGTCAAGCCCATACGACAGCACACTCGCTTCGAGAAGGCCCGAATCATCGGTGCACGAGCCCTGCAGATCAGTATGGGCGCACCGTTGTATGTCTCGGAGGAGGAACTCCGCGAGAACTTCATGGACGAACTTATCCAACTCTACGGCACCGAGGATGCGAAGGCTCGCTTCGTCCTCGACCCTCTGAAGATAGCAATGCTGGAGTATGAATCTCACCGTATCCCAATTGACGTCGACCCTCACACTAAGGATGAGTGAGGTCCCCGGCGTTCGCGGTCGCTCCGATTGGAGGATTAGCAATGCTCGACCGTCTCAATACGAAACGTCTGACGGCCGCACTGATTGTACTGACATTTCTGGTCATAGCAGTCGGTGGCCTCATTCGAGTCTCCGAAGCTGGTGAATCCTGCCCAGATTGGCCGACTTGCTTCGGTTCGTGGTCCTTCGACATCAGCCCCGAAGAGCAGGAGGCTTGGTGGCAAGAGAATCCCGATGAAATCGATTCTCGTGGCGAGCACCACCGTTACACCACTTTCGAGATCTTCACGGAGTGGTTCCATCGACTGCTCGCCGGAGCCATACTCGGACCTCTTGTTCTACTCAATTGGTTACTCATCCGTAGAGAAGAGGATTCGAGCGCGTCAGTCAAATTCGGCTCAACTCTCGCAGTCGGCCTAATCATCTGGCAAGGCGCTCTCGGCTGGCTAACAGTTGAGTTAGACAACGAACACTGGAGTGTTGCTCTCCATCTTGCCAGTGCTCTCGCCTTCGAACTAGCACTCATCTGGCTCTGGCTTTGCCTCAATAGAGACTCAGGTCAAACCCCAGACTGGCTGGAATTTGACCCAGTCCTCGCCTCGCGCTGGAACAAGCGAATCGCTTGGCTCGGACTCGGATCATTCGCCTCCCTATTCGCAGGTGTTTTCGTCTCCACCACACCGGGAGCAGACACGGTTTGTGGAGTCGGTAGCCACGATGCTTGGCCATTGTGTCAAGGGGAATTATTTCCTGAAATCGTCGATATTATCAACCAATCTCAGGTCATCCATCGATGGATTGTCGCCGTAGTTGGAATCGCTCTACTCATCGCGGCCTGGTTCGTCTGGAAGGAAAACAAAGAGCACCAACACGGCCTGATTCTGCGTAATTGGATCTGGACTGCTGCTGGACTTTTTCTGCTGAATTTACTCATCGGCGCACTCTACGTTTTGTCTTGGGCACCAGACACTGAGTTGTTCCAACAAACACTCTCTCTAGTCCATCTTCTGATTGGTTCGCTGGTCTTCCTAACCCTCGCTACCGCTTGGCTTGCCACATCCACACTCGCTCTCCACGAGCCCTCGCCAGAGGCCCTCAACTGACTTCTTGACTCCTAGCAAGGCTTGGGTTTGGGCAATCTTCTGATGAGTCGTATTGAAGGACTCACGCCCAAAGGGCGTGCTATGAGAGAGCCAACGACCGGGGCACGTGCCTGGCTGACTCTCACTAAACCAGGAGTCGTAGTGCTGCTACAGGTAACCGCTCTTTGTGCGGTTCTATGCCATGATATGCTCGCTGCTGGTGGGTTTTCTGGAATGAATTGGGGTGACTCGGCTCAGACTATGGCGGTCGTCTTTGTTGGAGGATATCTGACCGCCGGCGGAGCGAATTCGATCAATATGTGGTATGACCGGGATATCGACCCAATCATGGCTCGGACGGCTAATAGACCAATTCCGACTGGAGCGATTAGTGCTAATGCAGCGCTTGCCTTTGGTGTATTGATATCAATCGCCGGCGTGGCATGGTTCGTTCAATTCGGTAACGAAGTTGCTGCTTTTTGGGCGGCATTCAGTATTCTGTTCTACGTCTTCATTTACTCGATGTGGTTGAAGCGGAATTCTGTGCAGAATATTGTCATCGGCGGCTTAGCTGGGGCGACGCCGCCGGTAATCGGTTGGGCGGTAGCGGCTGGCGAACTCTCGATCGATACCGCCAGTGCCGAAGCCCTCGCGACTTCAGTTTTCGACCTCGGCAGTTGGATGCCGTGGTATCTCTTGATTCTGATTTTCCTTTGGACTCCTCCTCACTTCTGGGCTTTGGCCCTCTATCGTTCGGAAGAGTACGACTTGGTTGGCGTCCCGATGATGCCCGGCGTCAAAGGCGCCGACCGTACCCTCGTGGAGATGAAGGTCTACGCGATTCTGCTAGTTGTGCTGGCTCTTGCTGCTCCAATCGCGATGGGTGGAATGGACCGCCATGATACGATTTTCTATGTCTTTGGAGGAACAGCAGTTTGCGTTAACCTATGGTATGCAAGAACGGTCTTCATCATCGATCCTAACGAGCCGCGAACCGAAGCAGGACGAATTCCGAGCGCGGCTCGCAGTTTCTTCGTCTCGATGATTTACCTTGCACTCATGTTCGTAATCGTAGTCACCGCCAGTGCTGGACTTGAGGGAGCTATTCTCGGAGCAATATTCGCAGCGACCGTGATTATCAGGGACGAGGCAAACTCCCGAAAGAAAACTGCGAATTAATCCTCAAAATAGATCTCCCTCGCGCACGTTTGAAGCAAATAACAGCCTCAAACCCAGAAATCCTCAAACGCCATCGCGGTCGCTCGTCGGCCGTAGTACGCAGTTCGCGCGGAGGGAGAGCATGAAGGAAAAAGATCTCATCTACGATTGGAATGTCATCGATTACGAAATCGATCGCAACCCAGCCAACCATCCACACGACGTCTGGTTCGACGACGAAACTCTGCGTGACGGACTGCAAAGCCCCAGTGCACGTAATCCAACGATTGAACAGAAGATTGAACTCATTGATTACATGGAACGCCTTGGAATCCAGAAGGTCGATCTCGGCCTACCTGGTGCCGGTCCTTTCCATGTCAACCACATCGATGCGATGCTCTCCCACATGGGTGAGAATGGCTATGACTTGCGACCGGGATGTGCTGTGCGGACGGTTGTCAGTGATATTGAGCCGCTCGTTGATTTACAGGCCAAGCACGAGCGGCAAATTCAGGCGAGTGCTTTCTTGGGTACAAGTCCAATTCGGCAATATGCTGAGGGCTGGACGATGGACCGGATTCTCAGCACTGCGGAAAAAGCTGTTTCATTCGCACTCGACAACGATATTCCAGTGATGTTCGTGACTGAAGATACAACACGATCGAAGCCTGAGGAGATCAAGGCAGTTTACACTCGCGCGCTGGAATTAGGCGCTGATCGCATCTGTGTTTGTGATACGTGTGGTCATGTAACTCCGAATGGGGTACGAAAATTACTGGCTTTCATTCAGGATGAGGTGATACCTGATGCCGGAGTCAAGCGCCGTGACATCGAGGTGAATTGGCATGGGCATCAGGATCGCGGCCTTGGGGTTGCGAATAATTTGGCCGCGGTCGAAGCCGGCGCTGATGTGATTCATGGAACTGCGCTCGGCGTCGGTGAGCGAGCGGGTAACGCCCCTCTCGATCAGACATTAGTCAATCTCTCGTTGATGGGGATTATCGACAATGATTTGACTGCGCT
>DAFD01000056.1 GCA_002497895.1 Euryarchaeota archaeon UBA175 | reverse complement strand
CGGCGGAACTTTCCACCGGTCTCAAACAAGGCCTGTGTGACTTGTCCAACACTGCAATATTCGACGATATCCATCATCACTTCGAACAGGTTGCCGCCATCGCGAGCAACCTGTTTCAGCCGAGCAATTCCTTCCTCAGCCTTCGCCGCGTGCTCGGCCTTGAATGCCGCATTGCGCTCGATGACCATGCGCTTCTCCCCCTCATCCGAGCGTGTAACATCTACATCGAAAGCATCGGCTTCATCCGCCGATAGGCTTGCAGCATCTGGATTAATGAAAGTGTTCACGCCGACGATTGGCAGCTCTCCAGAGTGCTTTCGATGCTCGTAAACCATCGATTCATCCTGAATCCGGTTACGTTGGTAATTTACCTCCAAAGAGCCCAGCACTCCGCCGCGTCGATGCATTTCCTCGAAGACCCGCAGAATCTCCTCCTCGACGCGGTCGGTAAGCCAAGTTGACAGATGCGAGCCTTGCATCGGATTCTCATTAGCTAGCAATCCGTATTCCTTCGAGAGAATCATCTGGATTGCCATCGAATCGCGCACGGTCTCTTCGGTAGGAGTTCCAAAGGCCTCGTCACGCGAATTCGTATGCAGCGAGTTGGCATTGTCAGCCAGTGCGTAAAGCGCCTGCAGAGTGGTCCTGTAATCGTTGAAAGTGAATTCCTGAGCGTGCAGACTTCGCCCACTCGATTGAATGTGATATTTCAGTTGCTGACCGCGATGCCCAACACCGTAGATTTCCCGCATCGCAATTGACCAAATCCTCCGCGCGACCCGCCCGATTACAGCGTATTCAGGATCCATTCCATTCGAGAAGAACCAACTGAAATTGCGCAGGAATTTGTCGGGGTCGAGCCCACGGGCTCGGAACAATTCGACGTAAGTCAGGCCATTGCTCAGCGTCAGCGCAGCTTGTGTGATTGGGTTCGCTCCGGCTTCGGCGATGTGGTAGCCCGAGATAGATACGAAGTAGTGGTTACGAACATTGTTTTGAACATAGAATTCGGCGACATCACCCATCATTCTGAGAGCTGTATCGAGATTGAAGACCAGAGTGTTTTGTCCCATCGATTCCTTGAGTTGATCGGCTTGCACTGTGCCGCGTACCGTGCTCAACGCCTTCGCCTTAATCTCCACCTTTTCCGCCTCATTTGGTGGCCGTCCGTTCTCGCTTTCGAATAAGCGGTTTTGCTGCCTTATCGCGACGTTGAAGAAAGCAGCCAAGTGCCACCAATAATTGCCATTGATGGTCTTCGATGTGGAAGTGTTCGGAGCACACAAATCAAAGCCTTCGAAGAGCATTTCCATCTCGTCAACCGTTGAAATGCTGACTCCTGATTCGCAGACCTTTCCGAAGATGTCGAGCCGGGTCTGCGGGTCTCTTCCGTAGAGTGAAGGTGAGTCGAAGGCCGTGCTGAGTCGGTTGAATGGCTGGCCTTCGGAGAGGAAATGAAAGCGCTTATTGGTGCGCTCGGCGCTACCTTCACCAGCAAACATTCTGATCGGAGTTTCATCCTCGCGCTTGAATGGAAATACACCTGCTGTGAATGGGAATGCACCGGGGACGTTTTCGGAACGAATCCACTCCATTTTTTCACCCCAATCTTGGGTGTCCGGGAGTGCTACTCTAGGCATGTCTAGACCGCTGAGCGTTTCGGTTGTGGTCTCCACTGGAATCTCTTTGCCTCGAACAGTGTAGGATGCTTGTCCTGAGCGGTAGGCTTGGGCTCGCTCGTCGAACTCACTGAGAATTTCCCAAGCGCTCTCTGGGACTCGCTTGCGGATTTCTTCTGCTTCGGCAGTGAGGTCGGCTGCCGAGGTAAGTCGGTTGGATTTGCGCATTTGATTCGCTGCTGCTTCCAGTTGCTGGACGAGGCGCACATTGCGAGATGCTTCTTGCGTGCGGGAGTGATAATCTCTGACCGAGGCTGCAACTTCTGCGAGGTAGCCTTGGCGCTCAGGCGGGATTGGTGCTGATCGGTGGGGAAGACCGTCCACACCGAGGCGGGCCTCAGTTGCTTGGAAAGATTGGTCGTGATTATCGTTTAGGAGTGTTGCTAACTTCTGCCAAAGCTGGTCTACTCCCGCATCTGCGAATTGGCTTGCAATTGTCGGAACTACAGGGAGGTCCTCGTTCTTGGCGTCCCACATCTCGCGGTTGCGCTTGAATTGCTTGCGAATTTCTGTGAGTGCATCCTCGGCTCCGGGGCGGTCGAATTTGTTGAGGACTACGAGGTCTGCGAAGTCGAGGGCAGCTAGTTTCTCGAGTTGAGATGGGGCTCCATACTCTCTTGTTGTGACATATATCGAGAGGTCTGCTACCTCGGTAATGGCATCGTTGCCTTGGCCTATGCCGCTGGTTTCTACGATAACCAGGTCGAAGCCAACCGCCTGGCAGGCTTCGATTGCGCGGTCGATGCAATTTGCGATCTCTCGACCGCTTGCTCGGCTTGCGAATGAACGCATGAACAGGTTTTCATCGGCTAGGCTGTTCATTCGGATTCTGTCGCCGAGTAGGGCTCCACCAGTTCTCTTGCGGGTTGGGTCGGTTGCGAGTAGAGCAACCTTTGCTCCGGGATTATCACGTTGGATTCTGAGCATCAGTTCGTCGGTTAGGCTTGACTTCCCTGCTCCGCCGGTTCCAGTCAATCCGACAACAGGGCAACCCTCGCCTTCCTTGATTGTCCGAACGCGCTTGAGTGCGGCTCGGAATTTGTCATCTTCTGCGTTTTCGGCGAGGGTGAGTAACTTCGCTACCTCTCCGTGCTGGTTCGCTGAAATTGGTCCTGAGAGAGATTTGAAGCGAGCGGAATCGAGAAGGTCGATACCACTCGCTTCCTCTATGGCATCACCGACCATTCCGGTCAAGCCCATCTCTCGCCCATCGTCGGGCGAGTAGATTCGGGCGATGCCTTCATCTCGAAGCTTCTTGATTTCCCATGGCAGTATTGTTCCACCACCACCGCCACAAAGGAAGATATGGTCGAATCCTGCCTCGTCGAGAATTTCCTTAGTGTGAGTGAACATCTCGACCGCTCCGCCCTGATATGACGTAATCGCAATGGCATGAGCATCCTCTTGAATCGCCGCTCGAGCCACCTCGTCGGCGCCTCGGTCGTGACCGAGGTGAATGACTTCACAACCCATCGATTGGAAGATTCGACGGAAGATTCCGATTGCCGCATCGTGACCGTCGAAGATCGCCGCTGCGGTAACCACACGCAGCGGCGTAGTGGACTTGGCTCCCGCCTTCTCCGAAGGCGAATCTCCGGCCTGAACCTCGCTCGCCATACAACTGCGACCCAAGAGTCGCAAATGAAGGCGACGACGCTATTCAATCTCTGATTATACCTCAATGACGGGTGAGTATTGAAGATAAGAGGCACACTCGGTAATTCATGGCAGACACGAATGCGCCGCATTACTGCCCTCGTGATGGCTCTCTCCTCATACCCCCAGAAGCGTCTAACCGCTCGGCCTCCGCACGTCATGGGATGCACCATTGTGACACCTGTGCGGGTATGCTCCTCAACGCAGAAGCCGCGCAATCCACTTTCTGTGCAAATAAACTCGAGGAGATGCATAATGGATTCATCACCGAGGGAACTCCAGTTGACATTGATTGCCCATTCTGCGATGCCCAGATGCGTGTGAGAAATTTCTCTTTCCAGCGTATCGACGGCAGCCTAACTGATCCGATTGAAATCGACGGCTGTCCCAACTGCACTTCGTTTTGGTTAGATGCGGGCGAATTACACAGACTGTCACCGCCCGAGAATGGCGGGCGAACTGCTCGCGTCGAAGCCAATACGCTCGCCGTGGTACTGGAGATTCTCTTCCAACTGCCAATTGTCTTACTCTGACCGACCAAGGGTTCACAGAACGTCCATGGCAAGAAGTGCGGCGAAGAAGAACATCAGAAGCCCCATTGCTCCATCAATCAAATGAGCCCGAGCCCGCAACTTGTCGATTGCTCCAGTATCAGAAAGCACAGCAGCCACACTGACGTACCAAGTCCCATCGATTACCAATCCGAGCGCACCCATTCCAATCAATGTCTGAGTGCTGGCACCTGGCTCAATGAAGGGCGCGTAAATCGCCATCATCCAAGCCAAAATCTTCGGATTGAACAATGCGATTAGAAATCCTTGCACAAATCCAGCCCGGTCATTTTTCTCATGCTCGTCAGCCCCCATATTTTCGGTTGAAGGCCCGGCTCGAGCATGTCTCAGAAAAACTAACCCGAGATAGATCAACAATAGCATCCCTCCCCACCGAAGAACCTCCTCAGTAGCAGGGTGAGCAGCCAGCGCAATCGACAAGCCAGCAGCTGTTGAAAATGCGTAAATTCCGAAGCCAATCCCGTGACCAATCCCAGTAGCAATTCCCATCCGCTTGCCACCATTCATCGTATTTCGAATCACAACGGCAATCGATGGCCCGGGGGACATCGCCCCCAGAACTAGAACCGTAGCAAGACCCAACCACGCCTCAGGAGTCAATTCGAGCCCCCCCGAGTACAGCCTTCCAAGCCCTCAAGCATCGGCATACATGTCTTCGATTTCGGACGCCCAGTTCTCGCGGATTTGCTTCCTGCGAATCTTCAGCGTCGGCGTCAATTCGCCATGGTCGACGCTGAGGTCACGGGGGAGCACTGTGAACTTCTTGACCTGCTCGGGGTTGCTGAACTTCTGGTTCAAC
>DAFD01000015.1:11071-11742 GCA_002497895.1 Euryarchaeota archaeon UBA175 | reverse complement strand
TTCACCGATGCTCAGAGAAAGGCTACCCGCGATGCTGGGCGCATCGCTGGCCTCGAAGTTCTTCGTATCATCAACGAGCCGACCGCGGCTGCTCTTGCATACGGCGTCGACAAGGATGACGACCAGACGATTCTGGTCTACGATTTGGGCGGTGGAACCTTCGATGTCTCAATCCTCGAGATTTACTTAGTCGATGACCAACCTCAGATTGAGGTAAAGGCAACGAGTGGAGACAATCGCCTCGGTGGAGACGACTTCGACGAAGTTGTAATCGAATGGATTGTAACTGAATTCAAGAAGACGACAGGAATTGATCTTTCTACCGATATGCAAGCGATGAGTCGCCTGCGTGAAGCTGCAGAGAAGGCAAAGATAGAGTTGTCAGGAACTGGTACAACCCAGATTAATCTTCCATTCATCACCATGAGTGATGGACAGCCCGAGCATCTTGACCTCTCTCTCTCCCGATCGAAGTTCGAGGAACTCATCGCTGCGCTCATCGAGCGAACTATGTCCCCTACTCGTCGGGCAATGAAGGATGCTGGCGTCTCCAAAGGAGAGGTTGACAAGGTCATTCTCGTCGGTGGTTCGACACGTGTTCCAGCGGTTCAGGTTGCTATCGAGAAGGAAGTTGGCAAGGCTCCATTCAAGGGAATCAATCCTGATGAGGC
>DAFD01000015.1:6580-10656 GCA_002497895.1 Euryarchaeota archaeon UBA175 | reverse complement strand
CTAGGAATTGAGACTCTCGGTGGCGTCACTACCATGATGATTGAGCGTAATACAACGATTCCAAGCCGCCGCTCTGAGGTCTTTTCGACCGCATCCGACAATCAACCAGCGGTCGAGGTTCATGTCCTACAGGGCGAGCGTGAGTTCGCCAAAGACAACAGCACGCTCGGACGCTTCCACTTGATGGGGATTCCAGCCGCACCTCGAGGAATTCCACAGATTGAGGTCACTTTCGACATCGACGCTAACGGAATCGTCAATGTCTCTGCTAAGGACCTCGGAACTGGAACTGAGCAATCGATCAAAATCGAGAGTCAAACTTCGCTTTCTGAGGACGACATCAAGTCGAAGATTTCCGAGGCCGAGGAGTTCGCTGAGGAAGACAAGCGCCGTAAGGTACGCGTCGACCTACGCAACCAAGCCGACAGCATCGTCTACCAAACTCGCAAAATGCTCGATGAGTCGGGCGAGAAACTCTCCGACGAGGACAAGGCACCTGTCAATGAGAAGCTCGACGAACTCGAGTCGCTAATCATGAAAGATGGCCAGCCCATCGATTTCGATGATCTTGATGAGGCTGCAATTCAGACCACGATGGGCGAATTGGAACAGGCTATGCATGGTGTCTCAACCAAACTCTACGAGGCTGCAGCAGCCGAGATGGCTGAGCAGCAAGCCGCTACCGATGCCGAGTCTGCAGATGACGATGGCGATGGTGTAGTCGAAGCTGACTTCGAAGTCGTTGACGGCGATGAAGATAATGATGCTGACTAAAGATTGAAGGTGGCTGACGCCACATTCGAATCATGCGAACCGCACCCAAAGTGATGCTTGGTCTCGGTGGAGTCCTGCTAGTGATTGGAATTCTCGCCTTTGCGATAGGCGGAGCGATCGTATCTGAGGTTTCTCCTGAGAGCGAGGATTGGAGTGGTACTCTGAAGTGGGAAGGGACAACTCCAACGACCTACGAAGGAGAATTTGATTGGACTCATACCTACAATGTCTGGGTCGAGGAAGGATCAAACGTTCAGGTCGAGGTTCTTTTCGGAAGTTCTGATGACCGATTCATTTCCTGTGAGGAACTCGATGATTGTTGGATTTTCGATTATGATGGAGCAATCCCAGGATTCGAGTATATCGGCGAAATTTGGATTATGAATTCTGGAACTTACACCGTCGAATTCAGCGGGGACAATAACGTGGATGTCATGATCCGCGATGATGAATCATTCGGAGGATTTCTCGGAATGATGGGAGGAGGCGGTGTCTGTTGCTTCGGTATTCTTTTCCTCATCATCGGAGGAATTCTCGCTACTACGATGAAGGACAAACCCAAGGTTCAGACCACAATTCAGATTGATAATGAAATGGTTGTTGTTCAAGACGAATCTAATGAGAAGTGGTACGACCAAGATGAATCTACTTAATCATCAGTCCTGAGTAATCAGGTGATGAAGCGTTCGGACATGTACACCGGTACCGCCGTGTGCAACACAGGCGTTGGTATCTGCACCCCAAGCAGTTCCGGCTATGTCTAGATGGGCCCAAGGAATCTGTGATTTTTCTCCATCTTCTCCCTCACGCTCTTGGACGAATTGCTTCAGGAAAGCAGCAGCTGTGTTCGCACCGCCCCAGCGGCCTTTACCTCCATTCCTAACATCTGCAAACTTGGAACTGGTCATCTCCTTCTCGAAAGCAGGTAGAAGCGGCATTGGCCATGCTAGTTCGTCAACATCGTTCCCTGCTTCGTGGATTCGGTCTCGTAATTTGTCATCATTTGACCAAAGTCCAGATGCCTCATGCCCTAGAGCAACTACACAGGCTCCAGTCAGAGTCGCTAGATCAACGATGTATGATGGATTGAGTTCGGCAGCCTTCCAAAGACCATCAGAAAGCACATTTCGACCCTCAGCATCGGTGCTGAAAATTTCAATCGTCTTGCCGGAGTAAGTGTCGATAACGTCACCAGGTCGGTATGCTTCAGCACTTGGCATATTTTCTGCCATGCAAGTGATTCCGTTTACTCGACCCTCGTATCCGGTTGCCCAAAGGGATTGGAATAGCCCGAAGACTGTAGCCGATCCATGCATATCATACTTCATGTCCCACATGCCTTGGCTAGGCTTGATTGAAATTCCCCCGGTATCGAAAGTGATTCCTTTTCCAACGATACAAGGCACCTGTTCGCCTTCTTGAGTATCGGGATTTAGTCGGAAGAAAACCATGCAGGGCTTACGAATACTACCCTTTCCGACAGCGATTACACCCTGCATACCTTCTTTTTGCAGCCGCGCGTAATCCCAAACCTCAACCTCAACATTTTCCTTACCCTCAGCCCACTCTAGGGCTCTGCGGCCGTATTCATCAGGATACAGTCGGTTTGCAGGTTCGTTGGCTAGGTCGCGTGCTAAGTGAACACCCGTGGCGATTGAGCCCGCCTTTGTGACAGCTGCACCGAGCGCTTCGAGATGGCGATTGTGGGCTTGGCACTCGAGCGACCACTCGCCCTTGTCTTGCCCATCTTCGTCTTTCTTCTGGTACTTGTCGAAGGAATAATCACGCAGAATCATGCCTTCGGCGAAGGCAGCCATGTTTGCTGTCTTCCAGCCGGATGTGAACCGCACAACGATTTCTGTGCCGAGGTCCTTTGAGAGTTTGGCAAGGCACTTGGCACCTGCGTCGCGAGCACCTTTGTGCGTGAGCTTCTCCTTGTCGCCTACGCCGACGAAAATTATTGTACAACCCTCGGTCCAGACGCTCAGCGACTCTCCCGGTTTGCCAGAGATAGTGTCGCTGGCTGCCGCGGCCTTGACAGCGATACTCGCGCCGCGGCTTAATCCAACAGTAGTATTGTTCGGAGCCTTCTCCAATTTCCCAAATACGGGAATAATCATGATGTCTCCAGTCCTATCAAAACTGCCGCTTGTCGCCTGCATGAACAATGCGATAAAGTTCGAATATACAAAGAATCTCTATCGAAATCCTTGATTTCAAGCCGTTCTTTTTAACAAAGGAGTCAATTATCAAGACTTTACTGATGATTTCTCACGTCCGGCTAAAGCAGCGCCGAGCAATGCAATCAGTTGAATGAACAGCGAAGGAGCAGGCAAAAACCCGCTTGCACTAGAGTCGATCTTCACGACACTATCATCGATTGGCTCCTCAACCCATTGAGAAACATCGATGACGCGCTTTTGGTAGTGAATCGACCAAACTCCGTCATCGATGAGTGTCAGATTAGTTGCATCTAGAACGACGCTCGTCTCATTAGTCGCATTTACTCCAAACAAACTCGAATGCCACAGCATTTCTCCGGCCGAATCAGAATAATGGAACGTGGCATTCGAAGTAGTCGCGTGACCTAAATTCGTCACTTCCGCACGAACTTCATCCCCATCCACCACAATACTCTCGATGACTAATCGAGCGCGCCAGTACCAGACATTGGAGATTAGGTAGCGCATGACATCAAGCTCCTCGCCCAACCGGTCAGATAGCGCTTCGACAGTCCCCAGCAAAAATTGTTCATCATCAGTTTCGAAGGTAAAAGTCGGGTATCCCATGACTCCGTAACCGTAGTCGCGGCTTGTTCCACAATTCGGGTAAAGCCCCTGGTTTGCATTACGAATTGGAATGTCGGAGATGTTCTCATGGACATCATCGCGAATGAAATGGAAGAGTTCCCAATCCGAAGGCTGTTCAGGCCATTTACCCCAAGGATAGAGCATAATCCAGACTCCAGTGTGCATTGTGATATACAGGTCAGCATGAGGAACAACCTCGTTCATGTAAATCGAATTCGCATTAGTTTCGGATTCACTGAATGCACTACTTCCTGGTTGGGTCGTCGGACAGGTATTCCAGTAGTGGTCATAGTTTCGATTGAGGTCAACTTGGTTGACATTCCAGCGTGTATCGAAATCATTGCCGTCAGCGTTGAGCATGATGAGAATGTGTAGTTCGGTCGTTGCAAGAACGTCGATTACCTCCTGTTCTCCAGCCGCCCATCCTTCGATGTAATACTCAGCGACAAGGAAGGCCAACTCGGTTCCCAGATGCTCATTGCCGTGGTGACC
>DAFD01000015.1:0-6201 GCA_002497895.1 Euryarchaeota archaeon UBA175 | reverse complement strand
CTCCAATCAGATATGCGCAGCATCCAGAGATTTCTGCCCATCTCAGTTTGGCCTGCGACGATTAGATCGACGATGTCGGGATGATCGTCGGCCCAGTCGTTAACATCCAGTGTTAGCGTTGCGTACGAGTGGTACCAGTGCTCTTGGATGATGTCTGGTTGACCAACTTGCGCTGCTACCATTGGAGATGCTGACGCAATGGCTAGAGCAGCGATTACTGCGAGCACTGCCGAGCGGCGCATAGCGCCGCTGTGGGGGTGATTCGATTCAAGGGTTCGCACTTCGCGAGAGTGATTAGTGACAGTTTCAGGATTTATTGGCGATGTGCGCGGCGAGGATTTTAGTCGCAATAAGAGCCGCATTGAACTGAGTAATTCGGTCTTCACCAGGTGCGATTTCATTGACATCAGCACCGAGAACTTCTGCCTGGCTGGCGAAGAGGCGCTCGATGATTTCGACAGCGCCCCAATGGGTCAGGCCACCGGGAACTGGTGTTCCAGTATCTGGTACGAGCGCTCCGTCGAGCCCATCGATATCGAAGGTTATCCAGACAGCCCCGTTCAGTCCTTCTATGCGTGCGAGCAGGGCTTCCCAGCCAGAATTCCCGTTGGACGGGCTGAATAGGTCGCGCGCGTAGAATGTCTCGACGCGATCATCGGCCGCAGCGAATTCTGCTTCATCGCGACCAAGCGCACGAATGCCAATCTGCAGTAATCCACCAACACCAGCATCCAACGCGCGCCGCGCAGAGGTACCATGGCTGAAGCGCTCACCATTCAGCGAATCTCGCAAGTCAGCGTGCGCGTCAACCTGCACGAGGGTCAGGCGTGAGAGGTCACCAGCGAGAGCGGGGTGACCGGCCAAAGCCTCGACAAGGGGCGGCAGCAGTCCATGTTCACCACCGAGAACGATAGGGAATGCCGCCCCATCGAACCACGGTTCGAGATATTCACGAATCGAAGCCAATTGTTCGAGGAGTGTGCCTGCATCCGAGCTCCAAGATGTCGCAGTGTGGAAAGAAAGACCGCAAGGTAGCTCCGAATCTAGAATTGGATCATACAATTCGACCTGCGAACTGACCTCGATAGTAGCTGCAGGTCCGTGCTCGGTTCCCTCTCCCCAACTAGTCGTCATTTCGTAGGGAACCGGAAGAATCACCACATCCCAAGGCCCCTCATCAACCTCGTCAAGCCCGAGGAAGGTATGGGGTGAGCCGAGGTCAGAACCATCGGGGGAACCTCCGTCCATGGTGGTGTGCCCTCTCAGGTTTCGATTAACCACTTCGGGTTGGAGCCGCCACTTTGAAATGGCTAACAGATGGTTGATTTTGATTCGAATCAATAGGATTTCTGAGAGCCACGAGCGATTGTTGATATAGAACGGGCTGCTATATTCTACTACGGGGAGTGGATGCGATGGGTTTGACGCTAGCAGAGTTGACGCAGGCCATCCGTCGTAAAGTCGACATAGAAATGGAAGTCATTGTTGCCGAGTCTATTGCCGAGCACGCTCTCGGTTTCTTCGGCTTCTCAAACCGTATCATCGACAACGCCCTCGAGCCCACCGACCGAAACCTGTTCTACCAACTCCAGGACTATGACTTGCTGACAACTGAGTCGGAAGAGACAACGCTCTGGGATGGACGCGAGTGGCGAATTCACTATTGGAAGTTCAAGCCCGAAGCCCGTGACTTTGCTCGTCGCGCTATGATGGAGGGTGCTAAGGCGCCTGAGGACGAGGACCCTTACGCAGGAATTTACGACGACGTGCCTACCTCTCTTTGGAAAGAGCGGATGACCGACGAGGACGAAGAGGACGATTGGGAAGAGCCCTTGTTCTGATTCGACCGCCTATGGCGGTCGGGAAAACAATGCTTGAAATCCAAACGTGACGGCGTAGTCTTCAAACCGGAGCGATAAGGGGTGAGCATGTGCAAGGTCGATTCCAAGCCGCGATGCTGCTTTCATTGATGCTCCTCGCTCCGATGAGTGGGCTGGCAGGTGCTGACGAAGGAGACCCAGTCCGCTCATGTGAGATTCTCGTCGATTGGGAACACGAATGGTCTGCTGAGGAGAATTTTACTTGGACAGAGACGACAGTTCATCGCTACCGAGTTGTCTTTGAACCCGCCTTCGAGAATGGGACTTCGCCTAGCGCGGTTAGAATCGATGTGCAACATATGCGCAACGGCGAGGTCATCGCCACCGCGGCGAACTCAAGCTATGTCGTGGCCGGTGGTGAAATCGACGTTATTCTATCAGATGAACCAGAGTTCCTCGATCAGGTCTACGTCGAGGTCAGCACCACCGAGGCGACTTGTTCGCGCTCATTGGATATGACAATGTGGAATCAGCCAGCCTCAGACCACGAAATCACCCGTGAAACGACATGGAGCCTAGAGAACGATGAGACCGGAGGATCAAGCCTCTACTTTGAGGGCCGTGGCTGGCAGAAACGTCTGGGTGAGAGTCTGTCCTCGAGCGAACTTGGAAATGGAACTCTGGTGCTCGATGCCGATAATGGCGCCGAGAGTATCTACTTGCATCTTGAACTCGATAGAATCTGGATGAATGAAACCTATGAAGGAACTGAAATCACACGCCAAATTTTCGAGATGCACGGCACTGGTACACTAATCTTCGAAAGTAACGAAGAAGACCAGGGCGTGGACATCGAAGCCACTGTCCACGAAGCATACATCCTCCGTGACTGGGAAAACGGCATCCTAACCGAGCGAATGGTTCTCGAAGCCACCGGTTCACTATCATTCAATGGTGGCTCGAACAACAGTACCGAAGGTGCTTACGGAGAACTCTCAGTATTCTATCTCGAGACTTGGGATGAAGATGGTGTTCGTCGGCTCTCAGACACACAGATCGAAGCCAATATGAGCATTAGAATGAACTCTAACGACGAGGCATTCTCCATTGATCTCGACGAATTCCGCCTGCGTGAGAAGTGGCTCGATGGTGTGCGAGAAGAACAGTCTTTCAAAATCAAAGGTGACGGGGAATTTGGCTTCCTCATCCAGGACAGCCAATTCGAAGTTCAAGTAAACGGCACCGTAGCCGATATTCACATCGAGGAACTCGGCGGTGAAGTCATCGAAGACCGAATCGTCGTCGATGGTGAATACACTGGCGATGCCAGCGGTTCCTTTGGCTTTGTACGCTGGATTGAGGAGTCTACAACTCAAGAAAATGCCACCGGCGAGAAATTCGAGGTTGACATGATTCGAAACGAATTTTGGTTCAACATCTCTGGGACTCCAATAGGCCCAATCAGTCAAGAGATCGAAGCCGAGCACAATCTGACATTCGAGTATACGGTTCCCCAGACAGATTGGGAGAACCGAACCATTCGCTACGTATACGTCGAAGACAATGGAAATACGACGAATGATTACCCGGAGAGGTCGCCTATTCAGTTGGAACCACAACCACCTGAGTATGAGGGTGACATGAACATCACGGGCTTCCGTGAAACTGGAATTGCACCAGATAAATTACGGGTTGGTGATAGCTTCCCGACCTCACAAGACGGGGCTGGACCGAGCATCGAAATCATTGGAATTCGCATGGGAATGGCCGATGGCCATGAGGTCGAATTGGCGGAGTGGCAAGATGCTTCGAATGATGAAGGTTTCACGGCTTATGGTACTGTGATTAACGAGGGAATACTAGCTGGATTACTGCATGAGGTGAACCGAGAAATCAACATCGATTTACCATTAGAGGGTGAGAATTCAACGGATTATCAAACAGTCAGTGTAGTCGAACACCAGACGCTTGAGAGGGTTCTCTACCCATCGGTTATCACGGCCGCAGGCAATACACCTCCTGCTCTACTGAGTTTGGTTTTCCGAGAGGGTGCGCTGTTCACTGAAGGCGGGGTTGCGCACCTCGAGGCGAGTGTTGACGACGTTGACACCGATGTCGTCGGAGTCATCGTCGACTTGACAGAATTCGGATTAGGATTCGTGACACTTTCCGATACTGGTCTGAATGGGGATGAAGTGATTCACGATTCTGTTTGGACGGCGAGGATTGAGCATGATGGGCTTGAGTATGGTCTCGTCGAAATTCCTGTGGAGATGTATGATATTTGGATTGACGTTGAGACTACTGCGGCGCTGGAAATAACTAATTCACCTCCACGAATCATATCGCGAGATTACTCTCCTGACTTCGCCTATCGCGGAGATATTATCGATGCGAGTTTACGCGTCGAAGATGGTCATGGCGTCGAATCGGTCGCTATCGATTTACTGAGTGCGGGTGGGGAATTGACCCAACTGACTCTCGATGCTGAGAGTGGCCGCTGGATTGGTCAATTCACTCTGCCCGATTCGCTGGCACCCGGTCAGCGCTCAATCCCGATTCAGGTCGAAGATTCTGAGGGGGCGAGCGCACTGATTGACGCTGGTGCCGTCATTGAGGTGCTCAACGAGGCGCCATCGGTGACCAATGTCTCATTCCTAGATGAGGAGGGTGAATGGTCACAATTCGTCGAGATTCCCAAGAATGGAGAGAAAACCTACACCATCGAGGTGACAATCGATGATCCCGATGGTGTTTCAACGGCGCAGGTCAAATTAGGCCGTCTTGCGCCGATTGGCAAGTCAGAGACTTGGCTTCCACTCAATGATGATGGTGAAGATGGCGATACTATGGCTGGTGACGGTGTCTTCACCACTACAATCAACGTCCGTTCTACCTTGACTGAAGGTGAGATGAACTTCCTTGTGCGGGCGTCGGATATTTTCCAATCGATGACGCCGGAAGGCGAGCAGATTCATTCTCTCGAATTATTCGATGAGAAGGGTTCGGGGAATAACGGAGGTAGTTGGTTAGTTGACAACTCTACCTCAATCGTTCTCGTTGCTTTGCTCCTTCTACTCGCGCTCGGCGCCACCGCTGTCATCCTAATGATGCGAAATGCAGACCTCGAATGACGACGCACGCAAGCATCGCGACAGGCGAACCTCCTTAGCCCACGATGTCCGCTCCGAACATGTGAACCGAACGAGTGTGCTCCTAATCGCGGCTCTGACCTTGACAGCATTGGCAAGCCCGATTATCGCAGCATCATCCTCCGATGAAGAAGCGGCTGGTCAGCCACGAAACATCTCAGTGGATCTCACTTGGCCGCATGTTGAGGGAGATTATTCTGAACTCGACTGGCAACAGTATGCGACTTACTTCAAGGAGGATCTCGAAAATGATGGCTTCTGGAATCGAGTGGTAATCCATTCGGTTCGCAGCGATGCCGGCTATTGGTATCAGGCCGATGAGTCGTGCTCAATCGGCGATTTCACAGGTCAGTGCCATGTCCGTGATTTCCGAAGTGGAATGCACTTCACTGCCTATGCGGACGCCTATGGTATTTCCATCGAGAATGATTGGACCAGAGATATGGACTTGCGACGATCAATTGGTGGAGATTGGATAGATTACGATGACCGATACTACGAGGATTACTACATCGATTGGGGCCAATTTGATGATGATGAGGTTGGACAATATTGGGCGAATACTTCTGCGGAATGGTGGGAGAGTGGGCGTCCTTCTTCGATGAGTGTAGGGACTACGTTCACTGAAACTTCAGAAAATTGGGAGGACTGGTCTTGGGTCGACCTCGCCGACAACGGTAGCCGAGAGGAAGATTCTGGCTCAGAGTATTGGTTCGAGGATATCTCCTACGAAGGAATCCAAGAAATCTCAATGGAATTCGATGGTTACAACGAAGCGGATTCCTCCACTACAAGCGGACCTACGACTCTGACAGTTCTTCAGGTCGAGGTTCGAAATGTCACCGACTCGGGTCAGAATGATTTGGTAGCTGTACAATTGTACTCTGAATGGGGCGGTGTGGCTGGATTCTACTTTGATGCTGAGAACGCCACAGATCTCGTTCCGATGACTATGTGGAGTTCAGCAGCTTCTGGATTCCCCGATGCCGATGGTGATGGTTGCCCCGACGAGGAGGATGCGTTCCCGAATGACGCATCCGAGTGCCTCGATAACGATGAGGACGGCATCGGTGACAACGCTGACACTGATGACGACAACGACGGTTGGTTAGATGACAACGAGTACCTTTGCGGAACCGATCAATTCGATGCTCAATCCTATCCTGCCGATTTTGACGGCGACGGCGATTGTGATGGGCTTGACCAAGACGATGACGACGATGGTCACA
>DAFD01000066.1:563-7229 GCA_002497895.1 Euryarchaeota archaeon UBA175 | reverse complement strand
GGCAAGGTATCTCAGAATCAGATGGCTGGTGCTCACGATATCCGATCGTGGGCTGATATTGTCACCGCGCACAGGCTTTCTGGCCCGGATATCGTCGATGGAATCGCCGCCGGTTGGGCTGATGTAGAGCGTATAGGTGGTGTACTCTTACTCGCTCAAATGTCGAGTAGCGGTAATCTGCTCGATGCGGCCTACACTGACGAGACTCTCGCTACTGGCCGAGGTTCCCCTCATGTCATCGGCTACATCGGTAACGGCAGCTCAGCGGACGAGGTAGTCGCTCTACGGAAGAAAGTAGGAGCAGGGCAGATGATTTGGACGCCGGGAGTCAATCTCGCTGTCGGCGATGGTGCAATGGGTCAGCGCTACGGGCATCCACGTGACGCCGTGCTGGCAGGGTCGGATGCTATCATCGTCGGGTCTGGCATCCATAGCGCCCAAGATCGCTCCGCTGCGGCCGCGCAGTATGCTGAAACTTCGTTCCAAGCCCTGCTTGATCGAGGGGCCTGAATATGGACATGGAGTCGTTACTGAATTTCCTTGTCATCGCAGTAACTGTGTTACTCATCTGTTTGATATTAATTCGTGAGATTGTGAAACGTTGGCGATTGGGCTTGCGAATGGCGGCTGGAGATGAGAGTTTACTGGATGATGGTGCGGTCTCGATGAAGACTATCACCGACGCTCCCGAAGGGAGTGTGATCGTCCCCCATACCCCTGCCACTCGAATAGAGGATAATCTGTGAGTTTGATCAAACGCCTGTGATTTGTTCAACTAGCGCATTGAGGTCGATTAGGCCTGCATAATGTGCGCCGCCGATTGCTCCGCCGGCTATGATTAGAAGCAGAACTAGGCGAACGAGCCAGCGAATTTTGCGCTTGGGTTTGGTAGGGGAAGGGATTGGCGCTGTTGCAATTGGGACTGGCATTTCGACCGCCTCGGTTGCTAAGGGCGGTAATGGGGGCAACGGAGGAAGTTCGGGTTCAGCCTCCCTGAGAGTGGGGTAGAGGGCGTCGAGGTCGGAGAGACCGGGGGCTTCAGGGATCCGTCCCATCCAACCTTCCCAGACATCTTCTACGGATGATGTAGAAAATGGAGTCTGAAGAACACCTACCGCCCCAGCAGAATAAGCGGCGTCTTCGGCCAAAGACATTCCACCCCGACTCGCGACGAAGACAATGCGAGCCTTCGAGTCGGACTCCCTCATCTCAAGGGCTGCGACGTGTCCGTCAAGCGTTGGAATATCAACCGCGATGAATACCATATCGGGCCTCAGTGCAACGAATTGGTCGACTGCCTGGTCGCCGTCCTTGGTAATCTCGGCCTTCCAGCCACGCTTGCGAAGAAGCAGTTGCAATTGCCCCTCTGTGATCGAGTTACCCACCACAATGAGGGCCGTCTTCGGCTCGTCCTCTGACATACTCATCACTACACGGAAGGGGTTGTTGATGAAAGACGCGGTCACTCATCAGTAGCAAGAATCGAATCGATTAGCCAATCCGGGTCGAAGTCACGTAGGTCATCGTAGCCCTGGCCGACACCTGCCAATACTATCGGTCGGCCTGTTGTGTGAGAGATAGAAAGGGCTGCACCTCCCTTAGCATCGGTGTCGAGTTTGCATAGGACTGCTCCGTCGAAACTGAGCATGCGTTGGAATTCCCTCGCCTGTACTACCGCATCGTTACCGGCGAGGGCATCGGCTACGAAGAGAACGAGGTGCGGGCGAGTCACACGATGCACCTTGCGCAATTCTTCCATGAGGTTGATTTTGTTCTGCATTCGGCCCGCAGTATCGATGATGACGATGTCTTCGCCGCGGGCAGTCGCGCTCTCGACTGCATCTCTTGCTACTGCCGCTGCATCTCCACCACGCTGACTACGAATACAGCGCACTCCGAGCCTTTCAGCGTGATTTGCGAGTTGGTCAATCGCGCCGGCTCGGAAGGTGTCTGCTGCCGCAAAAACCACAGAATATCCTTGGTTTTTCAAGCGGTTGGCGATCTTCGCGCTGGTTGTGGTCTTTCCAGTTCCATTGACTCCCACCATCATGATGGAGACTGGTTTTCCTTGACTAGCAAATGATTTGACGGTCTTGTCGAAGTCCCAGTAACCGGCTTGGAGGAGTGAGAGTAATGAAGCTCGCAAGGCCTTCTCGATTACTTCGTTGAGATCGGCCTTACGATTGAGTCGTGCTCCGATTAGGGAGCCTCGGAGAGTGGTCATTACGTCGCTCACCGCATCGTGCCCCATATCGGCCATCAGTAGGTCCGTTTCGAGTTCTTCGAGGATGTTTTCCAGAGCTTGGCTGGCGGCTATTACTCGGCCCCCGCGCTTGACTTCCACATCACTCAAATCAATCTCAAACTTTGCCGCTTCACTGGCTACTAATTCCCTACCAGTCGTGCTACGCATTGGATTGTGTTCGGGGGGTTCAGATTCTTCCTCGGCTGCTTCCGCTTGTGCCACTGCAGCCGCTCGCTCTGCCTTCTTACGCGACTTCTTATCGGCTGGAGCGCTGAATGGATCCTCAGGCAGTTCCTCAACGAATTCGTCCCACTGCTCCTCTACTTCTTCTTTGAATTGTTCAAAACCAGGGGGTGGTGGAGGTGGTGTCGCCTTCTTTGCGCGCTCGATTGCGTCCATCAATTGGCGGCGCTGTATTAGAGCCTCTTCGGCTTCGATTGAGTCCTCTTCGACTGTGAAGTTTTCTTCCTCAACCGCCTCTTTCGCCTTCTTCTTGAAGCGGTCGAATAAGCCCATGTTGTCACCTCAGTCGTCCAAAGTAAGATCTGTTCCTCTCTTGCGCCGGCGGCGTTTGGGAGAAGATGGGGTTTCGGTTTGCTCAACGGGTGTTGTTGCTTCTTCTGGTGTGACTTCGCCTTGGAGTTCGGCCACTCCTTCATTGAACTGGTTGGCGAGTTCGATGACGAGCTTTTCAGTTTCATCGAACTCAGTCTTGAGTGCGTCCATCAATCTGAGGAGTTCTTCGTTACGCGCAGTGAGCATCTCGAGGGCTTCTTCGCGGGTTCGTTCGGCTTGGATTCCGCTGCCGATGTCGACCACTGCGCCGGCTTGGCTAGGGACATCAGCGATGATTTGGACACCACCGCCGAGTGGAATCATCACATTGTCTGCGCCCTCGGCGGGAATCGCCTCAAGGGCCATGATTGAACGGACCTGTTCCTGGCGTACTTCCTCAAGGCGGACAACTTGTCCCTCGAGGTTCTGTAGACGCTCGCGGTTCAACTCGACGAGTTGCGCGATACGTTGCAATTCTGCCCTGTCGGGGGTGCTCATCGGCCTTTGCGAATCGCGCGGGTGTGATGAAGCCGTCGATGTTAATTCGAGAGTGAAAAATCACTCGCCGTCCCAGATACCTTCTGCAATCATGAATTCCATGACTCGTTCTGACACGTTCGCTCTGTTTCCTCCGCGAACGCCCGTTGCAGATACTGCGAATACTTCTGGAGGGATGTCATCGGCTTCTCGGAGGTCGTAACCCACCTTTCGGCCGTAAGAAATTGCTTCGATATCTGGCATAACCCATGCCTCAACATCTTCACCGGCATATCTGTGCTCAATCATTCTCTTTCGAACATCTGTAGAGAATGGATCTGAATCAGATACGGGAGTGTTCCTGATGCCTACAACTACACTCTTTCCTTGGTCTAACTCTCTTTGGATGAGCCATTCATGGCCAACATGCAGAGGTTGCCAACGGCCAGGGAGAAGAACTGCCTTAGGCTTCTCAAATAGGTGAGCGAGTTGCTCAACCATATCGTCGACTGAATTGCCTTCACTACCACTAGAATCTAGTGTAATGTGTGCACACTTTGGATCATCGAAAGGGTCGCTGATTCCTGTGAAATTTGTTATTTCACCAGTGCGGGCTTTTGCGTACAGGCCTTTCACGTCTCTCTCTTCACATACCTCAAGAGAGGTGGATACATGTACCATCACTGCATTATCTGGGAGGATTTCTAGAATTTTCTCTCGTACGTCTTCGTAAGGAGTGATGAATGAACAAAGAACATCTGTATGTTTTGAGATCATATTTGCCATCTTAGCTATGCCAAGAAGATGTCTTTCTCGGCCTTCACGACTGAAGTCGGAATTAGCAAAAAAGTCTCTAATCGTGTCGCCATCAAGCACTTCACAGCCAAATCTGTCCGCGGCTGCCATAGCGATTGTCGTCTTCCCTGAGCCTGAAAGTCCCGTAAACCAAACTACCTTGTTGCCCATCATTACACCTTCCGGACTCGGCCGAATTAGGGCCTGTATTTCATAGCAACGGATGGTTGAGGCCCCCGTGAGAGTGTGAATTCCTATATCTGAAGGTGGAGGGGGGTTCGATGGAGGGTGTGCTGTCAGTGGTTCCAGAAGTCGGTGCCTTCCTACTCGGGGCCCCTAAATGTGGAACCACTTGGCTTGCTGATGCATTGAGCCAACATCCAGGTGTTTGTGTTTCTGACCCCAAGGAGCCGAATATCGTCGCGAGTCACAAAGGCACTTTTCCTCGTGACGATTCCGAACCTGATTGGGAAGCTTACTCGGATTGCTTCTCAGGTGGTGGTGTACGTATCGATTGTTCTGTTCATGCACTGGCTTGTCCGGTTGCACCCAGTCGTGTTGCTAGGTTTTGGCCAGAGGCGCGTTTGGTCGTATGTCTGCGTGAACCTGTGAGCCGTACCATCTCTCATTGGAACATGATTCTAGACACTGGCGAGGATGCTGAGTTTGGTGAAGATTGGTCTAACTTCGAAGTAGCCTGGGCCGATTCTCGGTTGAATTGTGATACATTGTATGGCGCCAGTGTGACGCGCTGGTTGGAGTATTTCGGTAGAGATTCTATTCTCTTGATAGAGGCTAATCGTATGCGGCACGAGCCTGTTGCTGTGTTAACTGAAGTCTGTGCCCATTTGGGTGTTGATGAGTATGCCTTTGATCTCGATGCCGTGCATAATGCAAATACGGCGGCCGACCGTCGTCCAATTACCTTCTTCGGCCGCATTTTTCGCTTTACTGCCAGCCTACTACCTGGATTTCTCAAAGGCCCAATCGTAAGACGCTTGCAGGCTCGCGGCACCAATGTGTACAAGATGCCGGTGCTATCGAGCGAGGCGCCGGAGAAGCGGGTGATTTCTGATGCCCAACGAGCGCTTCTGGCAGAGCAAGTGAATGCAGATCTAACCCTACTTGAGGGTGCTACTGGATTTGATGCATCGGGCTGGCGCATCGCCTGATTAGCGGCGTCTGAAAATTACTGATGAGCAACCCATTCTTTGGTCCATCGCCCGTCTGCTGCGACTAGGAAAAATGGGTTGAGAACGTCCTCGACAAGGTCGTAATCTAGAGTTGTTCCTGTTGGTCCAACCACTATACCTCCTGCCCCAGAAACCACTGCATGGGCGGCGGCAATATCCCAGCAAGAGGTTGGGCCGAATCGTGGATAGAGGTCTGCTCCCCCTTCAGCAACAATACAGGCCTTGAGAGATGAGCCCATTCGAATTAGTTCATGCTCGCCGACAGCGGCCGCAAATGACTCATCCTTCTCGCCTCGATGCGAGCCGCTGGCGACTAATTTTACCAATCCATCACTAGCTTGGGCCATCATCGGGCCGGAACCATCTCGCCCTCTTCGTTCGGAGGTGTGTAAAGCTCCACCAAACCAAGTCGTATCTGTGGCCGGAGCGTGAACCACCCCGAAGAGAGGGGCCCATCGTGCACCATCTCGACGCATCAGCGCGATGTTAACAGTAAACATCCCATTTCTCTTGATGAATTCCTTTGTTCCATCTAGTGGATCAACTAACCAGCAGGTGTTGCTCGATAGGGGGTCGCCAACTCGGCCTTCCTCAGATACTATAGGTGTGGAATCGATTGCCTGCAAGCCTGCTACAATGATATCGTGAGCCGCCAAATCAGCCTTAGTCAGGGGAGAGTCGTCGCCCTTTCGCGTGACTTCGATCCCCTCTGCAGCATCATAAATTTCCATGATTGCCTCGCCCGCGAGAATAGCGATATCGACGATTGCTTCAGGGTCCAGGCGGCTCCCTCCAATCAGAAGTCTTGCAACTCGTCGGCCCCTGCCTCAAGTTTGGCGCGGGCCTCAGACGAAAGGTGTTGCAAGAATGGGTCTTCATCACCAACGATGCCCTTCAATGAGGACATCGATCGCATCCAGATTTCCTGCTCTGAATTCCATTCAAGCCATCGGTCGACAAAATCGCAATGTCGCTGAACATCATCATCATCCTCTGCGACCTTGCGGAGAATTGTGTTCGTCTGTGACAGAATCATCCCAAGTGGAGCATTCAGCTTGTAGGTAGTGAATGGGTTGCGCTCTTGAACAACCGTAAGATGTTCTCGCCAAAGCCCGAAAGAGACGTCGTAAAACCAGCCGATTGCTAGTACGATCAATAGGACTGTGCCGCCGATACTAATGAGTCCGAGATAAGTCGGCGATATGCCGAAAACAGCCTCCATTTCTTCGAATCGCCAACTGACTAAGGGCCACACTAGGAGGGTTAGGGTGGTGCACCAGAAGCCCATCGAGATGAGAGTCTGACTCTGTTGGATACGCCAGTATTGGCGCATGACTGCCTTCTTCAACACAAATTCTGCTCCTCGCCTTCCTCTTTCACGGTTGCGCACACTCGTCGCGC
>DAFD01000066.1:0-240 GCA_002497895.1 Euryarchaeota archaeon UBA175 | reverse complement strand
CGGTGGGGGTTCCTACGCAAATGTTCCATCACCATATCTCAAGGCAAAAGAAAGGGGGGTGTTTGGTACTCTGTGTTTCAATGTGAGATGATTAACTCAGAGTCAATGTGGGATTCGAGGTTCGCTAGGAAATCGATTTCTTCTGCGAATGCGGCTTCTAAATCAATCCGGACTTCTTCGCTCAAAGTTGGTCTAGATGCTGCCTTGGCTTTGAATCCAGGGCGGCGCAGTGGGTCGAAT
>DAFD01000090.1:9694-9819 GCA_002497895.1 Euryarchaeota archaeon UBA175 | reverse complement strand
GGGGCCGCCAACATGAGCAAGGCGAGAAACATCGCAGTTCGGGCGATACCGAGCCCGCGAATCGCCTTGCTGCTCGCAATCATCGCCCTTCGGCTCTCAGCGGGGTGTTAAAGCGTTCGTGAGGT
>DAFD01000090.1:9249-9390 GCA_002497895.1 Euryarchaeota archaeon UBA175 | reverse complement strand
GTTAAAGCGTTCGTGAGGTCCGAGCCACCAATGCATCGTTTTCACCACGCCCCCAAAAGGGGGCGTTGCGTGCCGCTCGTTTCAAGTCCAATGGCTTTGCCAGCAGACTTGCAGGGATACCCGAGTTGGTCAAAGGGGCCG
>DAFD01000090.1:0-8946 GCA_002497895.1 Euryarchaeota archaeon UBA175 | reverse complement strand
AGCTTGGTCAAAGGCGCTGGGTTTAGGTCCCAGTACATACTGTTTCGCAGGTTCAAATCCTGCTCCCTGCACCATTACTTCAGACGCGTCATCGAGCATCCCAATTGCCCATCACCTTCGAGCACATCGAGCTTCGTTAGAATCACACTCGCACCTTCAGCTGAGTTTGGTTCGAGGACCCTGTCTAGTAGCCGATTCGCCAGTGTCTCCAGCAGAGCTGCTCGATTCATCTGCAGAGTTTCGTCGAGCGCGGAAATCAGATATTCATAATTGAGAACTTCACCGATCTCATCCGCGCTCGGTTCTGATACTCCAGACAGCATCACATAGATGTCAAATCGTAATCGCTGAGGAGCACCCAATTCGTGGTCATGCACGCCAATATCGACCTCGCGCACGACGTTTTCGAGGAATAGCGTCGTCACTCCTTGAGTCTGTGCCATGAGTTGCATCAATGCCTCCGAATGCCCACTCATACTCCATCCTCCGTCTCAAAAAGAACATCACGACTTCGGGCGAGGAACCTCTCCCCTGAATCAACGAAAAGCACCTGGCCAGTAACTGCCCGTGCGCCGATGAGATAGCCGACCGCTTCTGCAATGTCATTGGGCTCCGGGCCGAATCCAAGCGGACTCTCTGATTGAGCCCGCTCGAACCCTTCTGCAGTCTGATCTGGACTCCCAAGGGTGTGCCCTGGAGCGACGGCATTGACGCGCAGGCGAGGGGCTAATCCACGGGCGAGGGCGTCGGTCAATCCGAGTAAAGCGTAGCGCGAAGCAGTGTAAGACAGATGGTCTGGACTAGGTGCAGCGATTTTCTGGTCGAGAATGTTTACCACAGAAGCGGTGGCTGATTCTGATGCTTTTGCATTAGAATTTGGTAATTGTTTGAGTAGCGCGCGCGTGAGCAACATCGGTGCGCGCGCATTGACATCCATATGAGAGTCCCATGAATCAGAGTCAACACTCTCGATATCATCAAATTCGAAGCGAGATGCGTTGTTGACTAAGTGAGAAATCGGACCAATCTTTGATGATGCTTCAGAGATAATGTTCGAGACTTCGTCGGTATTTCTCAGATCGCCACGAACGGTACAAGCCTCGACTCCCATCTCGCGTAGTCGCTCGACTAGATCCTCGGCGGACTTGGCCGACGAATTGTGGTGAACTGCCACCGAGTACCCTTTTTCTGCTAGGTGAAGGCAGATAGCGGCTCCGATTCTCTTTGCACCTCCGGTCACTAGTGCTGCACTGCGAGCCATCGACTCTTCCGAGGCTCCTCTCGTATTTTGCACCTCGTTCCGAACCACCTCATGTGTAGGTTCGAGGCGAACGATTAACGCCGTATGTCCGCTCCTCGGCTTCAATGAGTGTGCGGCTGCCACAGACTGATGCTGCTGAAGTCTCAGCCGGAGGCTGTGGTGGGGCGGCTCGGATGAGTGCAGAGGAGCGCCGCAAGTCTGAGCGGAAGCGACTTCCTCCATGGTTCAGAACCACACTTCCAACTGGTTCCGCTCAGGCAAGATTCAACGATACCAAGTCAAACGTGCATGAACATGGATTGAACACGGTTTGTGAGGAGGCTCGTTGCCCAAATATCCACGATTGTTGGGGGCGAGGGACTGCTACATTCATGATCGCTGGAGAAGTCTGCACTCGTGGCTGCCGCTTCTGTGCAGTCGGTACCCAGAAAACACCTCCTCCACTGAATCCGAATGAGCCGAGTGAATTGGCGGAAGCTGTTGACCGCATGGGCGTCAGCCATGCGGTCATCACCGTCGTCAACAGAGATGACCTTCCCGATGGCGGAGCAGATCATTATCGCAAGTGCATTGAGGCTGTCCGCGAACGAAGCCCGGATGTCGGTCTCGAATTACTCTGCTCGGATCTAGACGGAAATCTCGACGCGCTCGCTCACTTACTCGCTGACTTACCTCTGCGAGTATTCGCTCACAATGTCGAGTGCGTCCCTCGCCTCGATTCAGTAGTTCGCGACCCTCGCGCGTCCTTCGAACAATCGCTTGAAATTCTGCGCGAGGCTAAGCGACTACGCCCCGATCTCGTCATCAAATCGAGCATTATGGTCGGTGTAGGCGAAACTGATGAGGAGGTCGTCGAAGCAATGGGACTGCTACGCAAAGCAGGTGTCGAACTGATTACCCTCGGTCAGTATCTCCAGCCGAGTTGGAAGCATCTAGCAATCGACAGATTCCCAGAACCATCGACCTTTGCTGCTTGGGACAAGACCGCTCGAGAGATGGGTTACAAAGCCGTCGCGAGCGGTCCACTAGTCCGCTCATCCTACCGAGCAGGCCTTCTCTGGGAGGAAGCGATGGGGGGCGAGCCAGTCGTAACAAGAGACTCGACAGGGTCGGCGATAAGTCACCTCAATCCCAGTAAGGACCTTCTCACAAGTAAGAGCAAGAGTTTGTTGGCAACCAACGAGGCACGGCTGTCATCCGAGCATCAAACGATATGAACGAGTAGTGGGTGAAAGAAGCATGGCGGCTAAGAAGAAGCAAAAATCCCTGCAGATCCCAACCGCTCCGTTTCGTCCTGGAGAAGAGGCAAATTTCGATCCATTCATCAATGAACCTGGTGATTTACCTCGCCCGGACCCTATCACTTGTATCGCTGCCGACACCACAGACTTGGCAAATGGATTAGTCAGAGTTCTCGATTTCAAAGGAAATGCCAGCGGACCATGGGATCCACAACTAACTCCCGATGAACTCCGCCAAGGACTCGAACACATGGTCCGCATGCGCATCTTCGATGAGCGCATGATGAAGATGCAACGCACAGGTAAGCTGTCATTCTACATGCGTTCACTTGGAGAAGAGGCAGTCGCCATCGCTCAGACAATGGCGCTCGAAACCCAAGACTGGATTTTCCCCACCTATCGGCAACCAGGTGCCCAGTTCGTCCGTGGACGTGATATGGTGAGCATGATTAACCACTGTATCGGCAATGTCGAAGACAACGTGAAAGGACGGCAAATGCCAGTTCACTACACCTACAAAGAGGGACGCTACATCTCTGTATCAAGCCCTGTTGGAACCCAATTCAGCCAGGCAGTAGGGGTTGCAATGGCCTCTCAGTACAAGGGTTTGGATGAGTGTTGCATAACTTGGATTGGAGATGGTTCAAGCGCAGAAGGAGATTATCACTACGCCCTCAATTTCGCCTCTGTATTCAAGCCACCAGTCATCCTCAATATCGTCAACAATCAATGGGCGATCTCAACTCACAGAAATCTCGCTAGTGGCAGCCCGACATTTGCTGCTCGCGGGCTGGCGTACAATGTTCCTTGTATTCGCGTCGATGGAAATGATTTCCTCGCGCTTTATTCAGTCACTAAGTGGGCGCGAGAGCGTGCTGCGGCCGGTGAAGGAGCGACTCATATCGAAGTTCTAACTTACCGCACCGGGGCCCATTCTTCGAGTGATGATCCGAGCCGCTACCGACCTAGAGATGAGGCCGAATCTTGGCCAGGCGGAGACCCTGTCGACCGATTGACAGGCCACCTTATCGCCATCGGAGAATGGTCTGATGAGCAGCAAACTGAGATGGAAGAGAGAATCGATGGAGAAGTCATGGCCGCCTACAAGGAAGCGGTCACTCACGGAGACCTCGCCAACGGCCCGTACCCATCTGCTGACACTATCTTCACTGAGGTCTACGAGACCGTCCCTTGGCATCTGCAGGAACAATGGGACGAAATGAAGCGATGGAGTAGTGATTGAAATGGTCGAGATGAACATTGTTGAAGCAGTCAACTCCGCACTCGACAATATGCTTGAGCGTGACGAGAATGTCCTCTTCTTCGGCGAAGACGCTGGATATTTCGGCGGTGTATTCCGTACATCTGACGGTCTGCAAGAGAAGCACGGAAGTCATCGCGTCTTCGATACGCCACTCTCCGAGGGTGGAATCGCGGCGATAGCTTTCGGTATGGGAATCAATGGATTACGCCCGGTGGCGGAAATCCAATTCGCCGACTACATATTCCCGGCCTACGACCAGATTGTCAATGAAATTGCCAAGGTTCGGCACCGCTCCGGCGGCGAATTCTGGTGTCCAATTACTATCCGAACGCCAGCCGGAGGTGGAATCCGCGGAGGCCACCATCACTCGCAAAGCCCAGAATCACAATTCACTCACACCTCCGGACTGAAGGTGGTTTACTCATCGACCCCATACAATTCGAAGGGGCTCCTCATAGCCGCAATCGAATCCAACGATCCCGTCATTGTCTTCGAGCCCAAGCGCTGCTACCGCGGCCCCTTCTATGGCGACCCTCACAATGTCCCCACCTGGAAAGACCACCCAGAAGCGGAGGTTCCGGAGGCGCATTACACAGTTCCTTTGGGCGAGGCAAGGTTGGCCATGGAGGGCAACGATTGTACTGTCATTTCTTGGGGTGCGATGGTCCACGTTGCCGAGCAGGCCATCAATGACTGCGGCATCAGCTGCGACCTAATCGATTTACAAACGCTAGTTCCTTGGGACCGAGATGCAATCGTCAATTCAATCGAAAAGACGGGAAGATGCGTGATTGTTCACGAGGCCCCGAAAACCAGTGGATTCGGTGCCGAGATGGCTGCGAGCGTGCAAGAGCGATGTTTCTACCACCTCGAAGCACCAATAGAGAGAGTCACGGGATGGGATACACCATTCCCGCACACAACTGAGTGGGATTACATGCCGAGTCCCGCAAGAATCGCTGACGCGATCAAGAAAGTAATGGAGGAATAAAAATGTCAAATCGAATGTTCAAATTGCCGGATATCGGAGAAGGAGTTGTAGAAGGCGAGGTCGTGCAGTGGCACGTCTCGGTCGGGGATATAGTCGCCGAAGACGATGATTTGGTCGATGTGATGACCGACAAAGCGACTGTGACGATTCCTTCGCCTCACGATGGCGAGATTACTGCGTTGCATGGCGGAGTTGGCGATATGGTAGCTGTTGGCGCAGTCCTAATTGAATTCGATGGCGGCGGTGATTCACCTCCTGCTAAGCCAGCCGAGAAGGCTGCGCCTGAGCCTGCTCCTGAGCCAACTCCTGAGCCTTCACCTGAACCTGTCGCAGCACCTGCTCCGGCGGCCACAACGACACCAGTGGCGCCCCCACCAGTGCCGGCAATCTCTGCACCTGCACCGCTTCCTTCTGTCTCCACACCAGCGCCCAGCACTGGTGGCAAGGCGCTGGCGAGTCCTGCTGTGCGCCGACGCGCGCGCGAGGCAGGAGTCGATCTGAGCGCGGTTCGCGGCAGCGGACCGGCCGGACGCATCCGCCATGCAGACCTAGATGCATTCATCGCCGCTGGTGGAATGGTCCAAGGTGCTGCACCAGTCGCATATTCGACACGCAGAACCGATGTAGAGGAAATCAAGGTCGTCGGCCTGCGCCGCAAGATCGCTGAAGCAATGACCCTCTCGAAGCGCCATATTCCGCACTTCTCTTACTTCGAAGAAATCGATGTAACAGAGTTGGAAGAATTGCGACAGACGCTCAATGCGACACGCTCGCCAGAGCAGCCCAAACTCACCTATCTACCGTTCATAATGCTCGCACTATCCAAGCTGATGCCAAATCACCCCGAATGCAACGCACACTACGACGAAGCCAATGGTTTGGTTCGCCGTTATGGGGCAATCAACCTTGGAATCGCTACACAGACCGACCGTGGACTCTTCGTCCCGGTCGTCAAACACACTGAAGCGATGGATGTCTGGCAGGCTGCTGCAGAGATGCAGCGAGTCTCGGGAGCCGCTCGCAATGGTACCGCAACTCTCGATGACTTGACTGGTTCAACATTCACAATCACCAGCCTCGGACGAGATGGTGGCCTGGGTGCGACTCCAATCATCAACCACCCAGAGGTCGCTATACTTGGCATCCACAAAGCCCGCGATATGCCCGTGGCGCGCAAGGGCGATATCGTAGTCCGCCGTATCATGAACGTCTCGAGTTCATTCGATCACCGAATCGTCGATGGAGCCAATGGAGCAGCTCTGGTGCAGTCTCTCAAGCGTATGCTTGAGCACCCTGCAATGATCTTCATGTGAGGTGAAAGAATGGTTGACACTCGTAAATGTAAGGTTCTCGTTGTTGGAGCAGGACCCGGAGGCTATGTCGCAGCAATTCGCAGCGCTCAGCTCGGATTGGACACTGTAATTGTCGAGGGAGACAAAGCGGGCGGAACTTGCCTGATTCGCGGATGTATCCCGAGTAAGGCGATTATTCACGCTGCTGAGCGCTTTGAGGCGTTGCAACAACACGCCGGCGAAGGCGGTCACATGGGAATGTCTGTAGGAGCAGAACCGGAATTAGACATGGCCGCGCTTGTCGATTGGAAGGATGCTATCGTCACCCGACTCAACAAAGGTGTCGAGTCTCTACTCAAAGGAGCGGGGGCCGAGCTAGTGAAGGGATGGGCGACTTTCACCGGCCCGAAGAAATGCACCGTTGAAACAAGTGACGGGGCGGTCGAAATCGAGGCGGAGAACGTCATCATCGCCACCGGCTCCAGTCACATCGACCTTCCATTCATGCCTTGTGACGAGAAATTCATCCTCTCTTCCACCGGAGCCCTAGATCTACAGAATCTACCAAAGTCAGCAGCCATCGTTGGTGGCGGCTACATCGGCCTCGAACTCGGCTGCGCTCTGAGCAAACTCGGTACCGATGTAACGGTCGTCGAAGGAATGGATTCGATTCTCGGAATCATGGACAAAGAGATTCGCCGACCGCTCGAAATCTGGCTTAAGAGACACAAGGTCACAATCCACACCAACGCCCTAGCCCGTGGCACCGAAATCAAGGGAAAGGGAGCTAGTCGCAAAGCTCACCTGACATTTGAGAAGGATGGCGAAGAGCAGACTATCAAGGTCGACAAGGTGCTTGTAACCGTTGGACGCCGCCCCAATACCAAGGGATGGGGAATAGAGAATATGGGGGTGCGAATGGATACCGGTGGCCGCTTCATCCGAATCGACCGTCAGTGCCGTACCAACGTTCCCGGCGTCTATGCAATTGGAGATGTCGCCGGCGAGCCAATGCTCGCCCACAAGGCATCAGCACAGGGCGAGATGGTCGCTGAGATCCTCGCCGGTCACCACCGAGAATTCGACAAGGTAGCAATCCCAGCAATCGTCTTCACTGAGCCAGAAATCGTCTCAGTCGGCCTATCTCCCGACGAAGCAAAGGAGCGAGGAGAGCAGATAATCACCGGCAAGTTCCCACTCGCCGGGAATGGACGTGCACTCACGCTCGAAGCGGAGAAAACTGGTGGGTTCATCCGCGTCACTGCGCGTGAGTCCGACCACGTGATACTTGGAATTCAAGCCGTGGGAAGCCACGTGGCTGAACTCCATGGAGAATTTGTTCTTGCCCTTGAAATGGGCGCACTGCTCGAAGACATCGCAGACGTAGTACACGCTCACCCGACGATGACAGAGGCCTTCCATGAAGGAATCCTCAAGACACTCGGCCACGCAATTCACGCAGCCTGAGGCGAGGAAGAAAACGGGGCAACAAAGATGCGACCGCTACGCATCCTTCTAGCAGGAATCGAACCGCACACAGCGGTCGACGAAGCGATGCGAATCATGCAGCAACAGCGTATCAACGATGAGATCCCCGATACGCTAATTCTCGTCCAACACCCAGAAGTCGTAACTCTTGGACCAAAGGCGAAGCGCGATGGGGCTTTGGAAGACCCAGCATTAGCAGATTACTCTACGACAATCGTCGACCGAGGTGGAGGGATGACCTACCATGGACCCGGCCAACTCGTCGGTTACCCAATCATCAAATGGCAACAAGATGAGAAATCAGTTCGTAGTATCATCAACCGAATCGAAGACTGGGTCATGGCTGCTCTTACAGATTGTGGAATCCAAGGTAATCGTGACGAGAGGATGATGGGAGTCTGGCTTGAGGGTCGCAAGATTTGCTCCATCGGACTTGCCTTCAAACACTGGGTCAGCCGCCATGGATTGGCTCTCAATTACAATACGAATGAGGGCCGCATCGAAGCATTGACCTGCTGTGGTCTCGATGCGGGCACAACCACTTCTCTCGCTGCAATCGGTCACACACATGACCTCGAAGGACGTCTACTCAACCGCGCTCGATTTGAAGAGGCGTTGCTGGTTCATGCAGAGGAATTTCTCGGACGCGTTCCTATGAAACCTGAGGATTGGACTCCGGGGTTGGTCGCCTGAGACCTGCGGGGAGCGAATTATCTCACCACTGGGCACTCGACCCCGATACTACCTTTCTGAACCACGGTTCCTTCGGCGCAACGCCTGTCACCTTACTCGAAGAACAATCGAGGATTCGTGCGCAGATGGAGGCGGATCCAGTTCGTTTTTTCGAGCGCGATGCTGTCGAAATGATGGCAGGAGCGGTCGACTCTCTTTCGGAATTTCTCAACGCTGACCAAGATGGAATGACTTTCTGTCACAATGCTACTGGTGGGATTAACACCGTGTTGCGCAGCCTTGTGCTAAATTCGGGTGATGAGATTATTGTCCCCGACCACGCTTACCAAGCATGTTGGAATGCGATAGAATTCGTTGCTCGACGCTGGAAGGCGAAGGTAGTCGTAGTCGAACTGCCATTCAGATGTGAGAATGAGGATGATATCATCGAGCCACTGCTAGCTGCGATTACCCCTCGCACAGTTCTGGCGATGATTGACACCGTGTCGAGTCCGACTGCAATCAGAATGCCGTTTGAGCGATTGGTCGATGAATTTCAGTCGCGAGGCGTGGATGTTTTGATCGACGCCGCACATGGACCCGGTTTGGTGCCGCTCGATTTGACCGCTTTGGATGCGGCCTGGATATCCGGCAATTGCCACAAGTGGCTGTGCGCCCCAAAAGGCTCGGCCTTCCTTCACATCCGTGAGGACAAGCGTGAATCAACAAAGCCGCTG
>DAFD01000008.1:6146-7752 GCA_002497895.1 Euryarchaeota archaeon UBA175 | reverse complement strand
AGGCTAATTTGACTTCATGTTTTTCGCTACCGACTACTACATCGTACTCCTCAACGTCAGTAACTCTTGTTCCGTTACGTACTCTTGCAATTAGCCTCTCGCCGATCTCCCCTTTACTTGCATTGGCCATTTTCCAAATCCATTCAAATCGAGAATCTGTGAAATGATCTCTTTCATCTTTGGGCTTGAATTCATCCACAATATCTTCAATTGTTGTAACTATCACGTTATCTCTGAATAATTATTCTGTAAAATAATATCCGGTTTAGAAATTTGGTACGTCCTCTGCATCTGCAATGATGACGACCTTGGTTCCCGGGCCGCACTTTACCTGAGGACGACCTCCCCACTCTCCCTTCTCGCCGTTCAGGACTGCGATTGTATCTCCACGGTTGACAGCCGCGGCGCTGAGCGGAATGAATTGCTTGAAGGCGACGATTTGTGCAGAGCCAGTGGCGTCGACCAGCGTCGCGGCCCAGCGCGTGTTGCCGGCTCCGTCAGGGAAGGAATCGATAGACCAAATCCTGCCGATTATGTTCACTCGTGTCTCGATTTCAACAATCGAAGCAGATTCATCTTCGCTCGCTATCGTCACCTCTGATTCAGAGTCTAAACTCAGTTCTAATTCGCCACGCCAGATACCTGCGAGTGCTTTGGCGACCTTTACTCGAGCGCCCTCTGCAATGGCGCGGGTAATCTTTGTTGGACCGCCGTTGTATGCTGGTTTGACCTTGGCCCGATCGTAACCGTCCTGTATTCTGAAGTGTATCTTGATGGAACCATCTTCGAGGAGTTCGGGTCCGGTGAGACCAATGACTTCACCGATGGCATTGACACGGGGTTCAATCTCTGCGAATGGGGTAATTGGCCAAGCATGACCTAGACGCTCGATACGACGCTCTGCGGTGAGTTCGAGGTCGTGGCCACCCTTCGGACAGAAACCACGAAAATCACATCGCTTGCATCGGGCTTGTGGGTCGGGATCGATGGGTGGATCTGCTGGAATTCCTCCCGCATCGAAGTGACGGTAGGGAGATGGGTCAGGCGGGCATTGGTCGATTGTAGGATTGCCCGCCCGCAGCAATCGATAGAGGTCGCCGAGCTCACTCTCGTAGGCTTCCATCTCGGCGACGGTCGGCAATACAATCGGCTTGACTGTGCCAGTCCCAAGGTACCAAATAGCCAGAGAGGTCGCTTGTTCAGAGCGCCCGTGAGATTCCCACCAGAGCCAGGCATAGAGGCGCAGTTGTGCGATATAACTGTATGATCTATCACCCTTGCCAACGCTGGCTTTGATGTCGATGATATTGATTGAGCCATCCCATCGATAGACCAAATCGTATTCGCCTTGGAACCATCCTTCTGGGATACAACTCGTCTGAGTGAATGACTTAGCATCTGGATCAACAAACCACGGTCGGGCGATTTCCCAAGCCTCTAACCAAGTCACGTCACCTTCCGTGCGAGCGGCTGGATGAGGGGTTGTCCAGGTCAGAGGGAAGCCATCTGGAGCAGGAATCGCTTCACGAGCCTCGCCCGCCCGCCAAGCGGCAAGGCTCGGTCCACCATTCGCCTCGATACATCGTTCAACCTCATCGAGGTGCAT
>DAFD01000008.1:0-5755 GCA_002497895.1 Euryarchaeota archaeon UBA175 | reverse complement strand
TTCCGAGTTGCTTGCCAGTCCGCGACGGCAGCATCCCAGCATCTATCGAAATGGATCTCGACGCGCGCAGTAGCCCATTCCATCAGCGCGTCGCGCGAGCCCGGCCAATCATCTTCAGACCTAGCCGGTAGTCTCGAACCCATCCAATTTCCAGTATCTTCCCAATCGGGAGCTCCGTCGGAGTTGAGTGGTGAGGTAAGCACGTCGGTGGAGTCAGGAGCAATGAGCACTGGCGAGTCCCTGAGTACTCTGCAAACGCATTCCTCAGCCGCATTTCCGCGAATGATATGTGGTGGCATCGGTCCCTTCAATCGCTCTTCGTAACTGTAATACCACTGCCTCGGGCATGAATGCCAAACGCCCAACTGTGAGGCGGAAAGACGACGGAAAGTGTCGACCTCACTGCCCTCGGCGTCGAAAGTCTGCACGGGCATACCCTGCGATATTCAATGAGAGTACTTGAAGGAGTCGAGAGAGGAGGTCTTCAGTTTCGCTTGCTTACTGCTCTTCGCTATCTTCTCCGAGATATACAACGGTCATTTCGAGTCGCTCATGAGTCGGATGAACTTCGACTAGAGCAATCGGTGCATCGATGGCTTCAATCAGTTCCTCAGCCATCGAAAGTGGTAATTCGATGCGCCGATTATCCTCATCATAAAGCATGAATCGACGAGGCAATCCTGTCTCTTGGTTAATCTCTTCAATCCAATCCGGCGCGTCTTCAGGCTCACAATCGATTGCGCCGAAAACAAGAGTCCCGTCCTCAGTCAAAATCTCATGCGGTGCAATCGTATGCTCACCACGCCGCAAAAATCTGCGACGCAATTGCCCACTATCCTTGTAGGTCGCAGTACAGAACTTCAGATGATACGGATAAGGCTCGCGGATTACGCCATCCTCAGGGTCAGGAGCACCAATTTGCGCCGCAGTGACACGGTCACGCATGCGCACGGCTAATTCAGCAGAACCAGCGGCGCCAGCAGTAATCTCATCGGACAAATTGAATCCGCGAACTTCCATATTGTCGTGGTTTCCAACGGTAATCTCCAACTCGTTGAGATTGAGGAATTGTACAGGCATCCCGCGCAGCGTCTCGAGCAGCGCCATCAACTCGTGAGACTTGTCAGGCTCACATGGGATTTCGACGCCGGTAAGCATCCCAGATTCGACACAAGCAGCCATTGTATCGGCATATTTCTCAGACTTCAAATCTAAGAAATGGAAGCGAATCTCGTCCAAACCGGCTTCAGCAAATTCTGCAGCCCATTCGGCCTTGAATGGAATACTCGTATACATGTGCAGGTGGAAACCTGAACCAAACTCCACTTTCAGAATCCGACAAGCCTCCAGAACCCTATCACGCGCCATCACAGGATCTCCTCCTGTAATACCAGCACCGGTCGCATTCATGGCGCGTGCCTCTTCGATTACAGCATCCCAATCGCCGATTTCGACTCGGCGTTCGTTAGCGTACATGAAGTCAATTTCACGACGGTTTTCAGAGAGGGGACAGTAGTCGCACATCCAGTGGCAGTGACCAGTGATGAAGAGCACGAGTTTCGAGCCCATTTGGCATTGGATACAGCCCTCGGTATCGTTGGCATCAGCCGCCTCTGGAAGTTCAGGTATACTCGGTAAACGCACAGAAAATGTCACGCTGTCACCTCTTTTGCAGTTTTGATTAGCCATTCATGGAAACCCGCATCTTCAGATAATTCTGGATGGAAAGTCAAGGCTAAACGGTTACCCTCACGCACACCCACAATCTCCTCCCCGAGCATGGCTACTGGCTCGGCGGGAGGGGCAAGACTGGTGAAGCGGGGCGCTCGGATGAAGACGCCAGGGAATTGGCGTCTGAGCAGGGCAGATTCGAGAGCGCTTTGGAAGGAATCCGCTTGGCTGCCGAAGGCGTTTCGATCGATTTCGGCGGCGATTATTGGCGCGCCGCCGTCAAGAGGGTCGCAGAGTAAGATTGCACCCGCGCAAGTTCCGAGAACTGGGCGGGTTGGGTCAGAGCGAATCCATTCGAAGACCGCTGGGAGCAGTCCCGATGCGGGGTCGTTGCCTGTTAGGCGCATCGTGGTAGATTCGCCTCCTGGAAATACGAGCGCATGCGGTGCGGCTTTTTCGAGGTCGCTCGCCTTACGCAACTCGTGGATCTCGATTTCGATATCGACTGATTTTGCAGCGGCGCGCAGGGCTGCCATATGCACATGGCGCGCGCCTTGCAGCATGACCAAGCCGATACGAAGCACGACCCGACGGCAGAAGCATCCGGCTTCAATCCAACCCATGTTCCGCAGAAGTCCTGAAAGACTCTCGCCCACGCCCTTAGGGCGTGAGTGAATCACGCATCCACAACTTCGGTGCCGGGCCAGCAGTCCTACCCCTGTCAGTCGTCGAAGAGGTTCAAGCGGCCTTACCTAACCTCAACAACAGCGGCTTCGGACTGTGCGAAATCAGCCACCGAAGCCCCACTTTCCAAGCGGTTGTCGACAGCGCCATGGAGAGAATCAGGAGGGTGCTGTCGGTACCTGAAGACTACACAATTCTATTCTTGCAGGGCGGAGCTTCAACACAATTCTACATGACTGCCCTGAACCTTATGCAACCAGGTGAGCGAGCAGACTTCCTCGAAACCGGTGGCTGGTCAAAAAAGGCAGTAGTGGAGGCGAAGAGAATCGGTGGAGTAAGCGTAATATGGAGCGATTCTGAGAATGGTTTCCGTTCTGTTCCGAGTGCAGGAGAATATGCTGTTAGTGAAGATTCATTGTATGTCCATTACACCTCAAACAACACCTTGATGGGGACGCAGTATCACGATTTGCCAGATAGCGGAGGGAAGCCACGAGTGCTCGATGCTTCTTCGGATATCGCTGGAGTTCCTCTTGATGTTTCAGCCCACGATTTGATCTATGCTGGAGCTCAGAAAAACCTCGGTCCATCTGGAGTCACACTGGTCATCCTCTCTCCTTGGGCTATGGCACGGGCGCAGGAAAACTCCGATGCTGGTCGACTACCTACCATGCTTGATTACACAGTTCATGCTTCGAAGGGATCGTTGTTCAACACCCCTAACACCTTCGGAATCTTCGTTCTTGATTGCGTATTCAAATGGCTTGAAGAAAATGGCGGCCTAGATGGTTCTATAGCACGAAATCGGGCGAAGGCGGCTCTATTGTATGGTGAGCTCGACCGAACTGATTTCTGGGCTCCTCACGCACAAGTTGAGGCTCGTTCGGTGATGAATGTGACATGGCGTTGCGCAGATGAATCGCTTGAGTCGGTTTTCCTAGCTGAGTCTGCTGCGGCTGGACTTGGTGGACTAAAGGGGCACCGCTCGGTTGGCGGAATTCGTGCGAGTCTGTACAATGGCTGCCCTATCGAGTCTGTCGAGGCGCTCGTTGCATTCATGCGTGAGTTTGCTGAGCGGCATTCCTGAGGGATCTGCTTGGACGCGAAAGACACCATCGAATGCCTTGATTTCACTCTGCTAGATCATGGTGCGAGCGAAGAGCAGTTAGCTGGTTTTGTGGCTCGAGCGAATTCGAACCGCGTTGGAGCAGTATGTGTCTTCAGCGAGCATGCTACGTACGTTCGCGGGTTGCTTGATGATGGTATTCAGTTGGCAGTTGTTGCTGGTGGTTTTCCAGTAGGTAGCGTTGATGATGGTGAAATTCGCACCGCGGTTGCGGCAGCCGTGTCCGCTGGCGTGGATGAGATTGACGTGGTGCTTGAGCCTCGTAAAGACGAGGATTTTCCCAGCGAGGCTGATTTGGCTCGACTTGTCGCAATGCGCGAGGCTGCCGGTGAGTGTGTGCTGAAGGTCATCCTTGAGACTCCTATGCTGGAAGAGAGACCCATGCGAGCCGCCGCTCGAATGGCTCTGGCAGCTGGTGCTGATTTCGTCAAAACATGTACCGGAAAACGTGGCGCATGTTCTGATGATGCCGCATCAATTCTGGCCTACGAAGTGATGCGCCACGAGCGCGCGTTCGGAGAAAGGCGAGGTGTGAAGCTCTCAGGTGGCATCAGAACCGTCGATGATGTTAGCCGCCTGACCAATCTTGTCCATCTCCAAGACCCTTCAATCATCGATGCTGGTTCAAAGCGATTCAGAATTGGAGCAAGTTCCCTTCTTGACTCGCTTTGATCGATTCTATCCACTACAACAATTCTAGGTGGTGGGCTCGGCCAGAATTGAACTGGCGATCTTCGCCATGTGAAGGCGACGTCATAACCCCTAGACCACGAGCCCGGCAAGCGCCCGACCTGAGGGCTCGACTTAACCGTGATGACGCTTCATATCGACTTTCAACTACGCCCCTAGCCCCGCCGGTGTCAAAAACAGGATGAGGTTCAGCAGAGTTATGGTGGCGGGGCTCGACTTCGATGTTCTCCGAGAATCGGACACCTGGAAGGCATTCGGAGTCGGCGTTGTGCTATTCTGCATCATCGGCTACGCTTCACTCTCACTCTTCGGTCTAACCTCCTCTGTCTATGGCACCTCAGACGATGTTAACGAGGCACCGGATTGGTTGGCCCCTTCGATGAATCGTGAGGGGATCGACGACGCGATTGCTGACGAAAATGGTGACATTCAGTTGAGTAGTCTGCGAGGCAACGTAGTCATACTGGACTTCATGGCAATCGATTGCTCTAACTGCCATTATGTGCAGGAGCATATCGATCAGAATTTAGCAGAATGGGAAGCTCTGGACGGACCTTACCCTGTGGTTGCGATTTCTCTAGCTTCGTGGTATGGATACGAATCATTTGACTCAATCAATTCGACCTTTGGAGACCCTGAATCGGACAAGCACATGCCTTGGCCTATCGTCAATGGTGGAACCGATGTGATTCTACTTGAGGAAGGAGAGCGCGGGGACTTGGTGGAGTACTACTCTGCGCAAGCGATTCCGCTAGCACTGGTTATCGATCACGAAGGATTCGTCGTTGCAAAGGAAAATACGGGGACTCCGCTCGATGGCTGGGCGGAATTCGACGGTGCCATCGAGGCGGCAAACGAGGGCGAGGCGGAAGGGCTACGTATCGGTATTGCGAAGGCTGACCGCTCGGTGATGGGTGTATTCATCATCGGACTGTTCCTTGGAGTTCTGGTCTATTTCTCGCCGTGCGCTTTCCCGGTCTTGCCCTCGTACATCACTTACTACCTCAGCCTCGGGATGCGCGAAGAAGAATTACGAGAGGCTGGGAAATTGAATGGTCGGATGCCTGGTTCATTCGAGGTAGGGGGCTTCGCAGCCCTTGGGCAATTGACTTTCTTTGGAATTGTCGGATTCATCATCTTCGGGCTATCCGAAGTCATCAACCTGAGCGGAGTGTTACACAAAGTTGCTATCGCCATCGCTTGGATTCTGGTTATTCTTGGAGGATTGATGTTGCTCGGATGGACGAGTCACCTACTCGCCGGCGTGCAACGAATTCTCGACAAGTATCAAACTCAGGAGACTGACGAGGTCTTCACCCCACGTCGAAACATGTACCTATGGGGAATCGGTTACTCGGCGGCATCGGTCGACTGCACCGCAGCCGCCGTCTTCCCATTCGTCGCCTGGCTCACGGTTGTTGGGAAAGGTGCATTCATCTCAGGCCTCGGTGGCCTGATGCTATCTGTAACCCTACTGATGATCATAGTGACTGGACTCGTTGGAATGGGTCGTCAAGCAATGATTGGATTCCTTCGTCGGTCGACTGGCGTCGTCAAAGCTACCGGATCCTGGATGATGATGTT
>DAFD01000040.1 GCA_002497895.1 Euryarchaeota archaeon UBA175 | reverse complement strand
ATGGCCGAGCCTGCATTCTACGAGGGTGATTGGCAACCTGACATCGATCGCTACCAAGAATTGCAGTCTTTGATGGCTCGCAGTGGAGGCACAAATGTCGCAAGTCATGCACAGGAGATTTTGCGCGCTCTTGACCTCGCTCACCACCCACTTGACATACCTCTTGCCTCACTCTCAGGAGGCGAGCGAGCGAAAGTCGCCCTCGCGCGCCAACTCGTCGGCCTCTCTGAAATCGACGTATTCTTCCTTGACGAGCCGACGAACCACCTCGACCTCGCTACCCTCGATTGGCTCGAGACCTTCCTCACTACATTCGAGGGTGCTCTGCTCATAGTCAGTCACGACCGGTATTTCCTCGACCGAGTTTGCAATGGCATTGTTGAGATTCAGGACACCCGAGCGAAAGGTTACCCTGGAAACTACAGTTCGTACCTGCAGCAAAAGGAACTATTCCTCCAAACACTCGCTGACCGCATCAAAAAAACCCAAGCCGAAGTGAAACGCCTGACCGGTGCATTGCAGTCGATGAAGCGCGCGAATAAATACGACAAATCGATCTCTCAGAAACGATTCTTGCTCGCGCGCGCACAGGGTGAATTACGTTGGTTGAAGTCTCTCAAACCGCGCGAACGACGAGGACTGAATTTCCGATTGGAATCGACAGAGAAGAGCAGTCTTGAAGTTCTCGACTTCCACAAAGCATCACTTACTTTCGATGGACTCAATCGACCGATCATCAAGGGTCTTGAATTATCGGTTTCGAGAGCTCAAAAGATAGGTGTAGTAGGACCGAATGGCGCAGGTAAAACCACTCTACTGCGCCTCATTCAAGGCGAAATTAAACTCGATGAAGGAACCATCGATGTCAAGCCGGGTGTTCAGATAGGATATTTCCATCAAGATCACCGCTCCCTCGACTTTGACATGACGCCTGTCGATCAGGTTCGCTCACTCAAACCGCGCATGGATTATGGAGACATTCGCTCCCTCCTAGGCCGCTTCCAATTCACCAGTGAAATGGTCGAGACTAAGCTCTCGAAACTAAGTGGTGGCGAGAGAGCGCGAGTCGCCATGCTCAAACTCTTGCTTGAGGACAATAATCTGCTTCTACTCGACGAGCCGACGAACCATCTCGATACCGATGCCAAGGAGGCTCTAGAAGAGGCTCTCGAGGATTATGAGGGCAGCATAATCACTGTGAGTCACGACAGATGGTTCCTCGACAGAATCTGCGATACCATATGGGAACTGCCCGGCGATGGCAGTCTCTGGATTTGGCCGGGTAATTATTCGGATTACATTCGCCGAAAGCGCGGAGAATGATTGCGCGCCGAATTCCAGTTAATTCATGCGATTTTTCGCCTGATTCGGACCTGTCCGGTCCATCCTCTATGGTAGAACAATCCTCTCGACCGATATGGTCGGAAGCCGAACCTCCACTCTGAGCGCCTTGAACACCAAAATGAACAGCAGAATCGAAGTCGAGCGAGCCCAGCTCGCATCAGCCCTCGTTTTACTCATGCTGGCCTCGCTCGCAGCACCTTCGTTGCTAGCAATTTCAACCGAATCAGATGAGTTGGCAGAGCAGCCGACGAGGTTCCCTACGGCCAATGGGACGGTCGATGAGGGCGATGCTCAAACCCTTCTGAGCAATCTCAATGCTAACAATCCAATCGACGTCATGGGAGTGATGGACGATTCAAATCGCATCCACCTTGTCTGGATCGAAAATTCCAGTACTCCGTTGCTACGCTACGCTCTAATTCAGATTTCATCGGGCGTAGACACCATCTTGATTTCGACCACACAGGTCGGTGACGCCAATGCTACTTCACTTTCGAGTCCAGCGATGGTAATCGACTCACAAGGCCGAGCTCATATCGTCTGGGAGATTACCGACACCGACATCCTCTACACGCTTCTTGACCCATCCGAGGATGATCTCGACGGCTCTGCTGGAGATATCCAGAACATGACCATCGCTTCGCACACGGTCGCTGATGGAACTGGAACTCGCTCCTCGCCTGACATCGCAGTCGATTCGTACGACGCCGTTCACATTGTATGGGTCGACACTTATGACCCGCAAGGCATCTACTTCGGCAGCCCACTGATCTACTACTGCATGCTCTCCGAGGACCCGAACAATGGCTTCCAAGTCCTCATCAACGCAACTCTCGTGACCCCTGCTCTGGGTCACCGAGGAAACCCAGCGGTTAGTATCGGCGCGAACAATACCGTCGTCATCGTCTGGGAAGATACCCGTGGTTCGATTGTTGAGTACGTCGGGCTACTCGATTCATCTGGTTCGATGACGACAGAATGGATCGACATGTGTGCCATCTTCTATGGTGGTACGTTGACTACTGGCGAGAACTTCGCCGGTGTCAAGCCAATGCTCGAGGCGGCGAATATCACCGTGCTTGAGACTCTTTACACACTGAGTGGCAATATGCACAATGCAAACTCTCACCAAAATTGCGCAAACGCGATTACAACTGGTAACGATGGATCCAATGGACCCCGCTCAACCTCACTCGGTCAGAATGTCAGTGATACCTCGGGTGGAATCAGGCCTCTAACCGAAGTAGTCTACAACGGTTCAGCACTGAGTATCCCCTCGGATTGGGGCTACTATTCTGAGATGTGGGGCCCGGGTTCGACATGGGCCTGTGAGTCGTGGAGGGATGCCTCGGGCAGCGCTCCAGGTAACCCTCCTACCGCGGTTGACCACGCCTGGAATCCGAATGCAACCAAGTTAGTCATTCCAGTCTCAGACGAGGGTCCGTTCGGCGGTTCCCCTGCTCTCAACGCCGATGATTACCAGAGCATCAACGAGTCACACGCTGCCTGTCTACAGGCTGGTGTGATTCCTGTGCCGGTCGCTGGAACGCTTGTCTACGGACCGAGCACAATCCAATACAGTGACACTCATGTGCGCCACCACATGACGAGTCTAGCACATTGTCCTGACATGAGTCACGTGGGTGTTCACGCTCGGACCTGCAATGGTACGACCGTGCAGAATACTAATGCAGGCGGAGAGATGTTCTACTATCCAACCGAGGAATTAACCCAATTCCACGGCGATTTCGAGAATACTTACATCACCACTAGTTGGTCTAATTCGGGCGCAGCCAATTGGTTCGTCCAGGACTACAATCGAGTATTGGGTGGCAACTATTCTGCTCAGGCAGGAGCAATTGGCGACAGCCAACACTCAACCCTTGAGTACGCTGGTGCGATGAATGCAGGAACGCTTTCGTTCAATTATTCCATCTCGAGCGAAGCGAATTATGACTACCTACTGTTCTGTGTAGACAACCCAAGTTGTTCGACCAGTTCCTTCACCTCAGCCTGGTCTGGGGAGGGCAATGGCACTTACACCGCAGCAGTGGCGCCTGGGTACCACACTTACACTTGGAAGTACATGAAGGATGTTTCAGTATCTAGCGGTAACGATACGGCTTGGATTGACGATGTGCAATTGCCAATAGCTTCCTACACTGATGAGATGAATCAGATGGTCAGTGCAATCATCAACATCACCACTGGAAGCGGTGCAACCAACACCTTCCTCACTGTCCTCAATCCATACTCGATGCTTTCCAACCCCCGCTCGACATGGTCAGTGGGAGACTCCGGACACACAATCGATGAGATTACGGGCCAATATCAGGAAGATATCGGCCCGGACACCGATTGGTATTGGCGAGAAGACGGTGGTGGATGGGATACTCTCGGCCATCTTGTTTTGGTGAATGATACGCAGATTTCGAAGGGTCATGGCTGGGCCGTGAATCCAGAAGTCAATGTCGATGAAGATGGCAATATCCACATCGTCTGGATCGATGGACGCAGTGTTTTCCCGTCGAAGGAAGGGCCGAGCCAATTGCACTACATGCAACTCGATCCAGACCGTCAAGGAGTCCTCGACGGCGAGCCGAATGGGCTTGTCCTCGAGGAGGTAATGACGGTGAAGGATACCGCGGTTCTGCAATCGAATCTAATCTGGGGAGCGAACCCACGAGTTGACTTCGACCGCGACGGCTCGATTCACATCACATGGTTTGAGACACAACAGGCGAAGGCTGGAGATGCTGGCGTCGTCGAGTTGCGTTGGACTCGAATCCAAGCTCCGGTGATGAACGGATTCGAAGAGCTGCCGTTGAACCGATATCTCACACAGGCATACAGTGTAGTAAACACGCGTACAATTGCAAGCAGCACACAGAATTTGATGGGAGTCTTCGGCAGCGAATTCGACGCGAGCGCTCAGCCAATAGTCAAGTTTGCATGGCCTGAGCGCACTATCGCTTGGACTGCCAATGATTGTACTGAGGCTGATAGCCAGGCGAATAAGTGGGATGTCTGCAAGTGGAACGAAGACCTGTATGATATGGCCCTCGACCTTGATCCTACTGAGTCTGGTCATGTATCCATGCAGCCTGGACAATCAGTTGAGGTGGCAATGAATCTTCGAGGAATCCAAATTCCAGGTTCTGCTGATCCTGTAACGATTGAGGTCGAAGGTGCCCTAGATGATTGGGATATCACAGTGGGCTTCGGCGAGAATTACCAGCCTACGACTACAATCACAGAAGGTGGTGATGAAGAGGTATTCCTGCTTCTTCGCGCGCCCGATATTCGACTAGTCAATGGCGACCAGTCATTCGATGTTCTAGTTACAGTCCAATCGGCAACGGATAACTTCGCAAATGCCCAGCGCTCTGTGCGAGTCGATTTGGTGAATGAAAATGACTGGAACGATGACGATCAGGACGGCGTCGCCGATGAGGATGATCAATGTCAATTCGGCGAGACTGGTTGGCACTCGGGCGCGATGACCGATTACGATGGTGACGGCTGTAAGGACGCTACTGAGGACCTCGATGACGACAACGACGGCGTCGAGGATTTACTGGATGAGTGCCCGATGGGTGCAATGAACACGGATCGAGTCGATGCTGATGGCGATGGTTGTGATGACCTGCTTGAGGACATTGATAACGACGGAGATTTGGTGCCAAACCATCTCGACCAGTGTCCTGATGGAGCTCAGTACTGGACTACCTTCTCCACCGACCACGATGGTGACGGATGCCGTGACGCGGATGAGGATGATAACGACGATAATGATCCATTCCTCGACATCGATGACAATTGCCCGACCGGAGCCATCGGTTGGACAGGAGCAGCTTATGATCACGATTCAGATGGCTGTCAGGACTACGAGGAAGACCTCGATGACGATAATGACGGAGTCCTCGACCGCGATGACTCATGCCCCTACGGAATGCTCGATTGGACTTCGAATGAGGTCAATGATCACGATGGCGATGGATGCAATGACATCTACGAGGATGCTGATGTCGACGATGACGGTGTTCTTGACGACAAGGATCTGTGCACGACCGGCAAGTTCGGTTGGGACTCAAGCCCATTGACTGATTGGGATGGTGACGGATGTCACGATTCAGAAGAGGACTTAGACGACGATGGAGATGGATTCCTCGACACTGAAGATTCATGCGTCCGCAGCATGTCTCCGAATATTGTTGACGCAGACTTCGATGGTTGCGATGACAGAAATGAGGACACCGACCTCGACAATGATGGAATCGAATCCTCTGAGGATAATTGCGAGACTAACCCGAATCCAGGTTGGATCTCGGCTCTCAATTCAGACCGTGACCGCGATGGATGCGCCGACGCGACCGAGGACCAAGATGACGATGGCGACGGAATACTCGATATCGACGATGCTTGCCCGGTCAGCAATCGTGTGACAATAGATCACGATAGCGATGGATGTATGGACGAATTCGACTTGGATGACGATAACGATGGCGTCCCTGACACTCGCGATCAGTGTGCTCATGGAGCCATCGGTTGGACCTCTGCCAAGCAGACTGACATCGACCGCGATGGCTGCTGGGATTCGGTTGAGGACATGTCTCTACCACGCGGAATAGTCGAAACCGTCACCGACTCTCCTGTTCTAATGGCCGCTATCGCTGGCCTCGCTCTAGTCGGAATGGTTGGAGCAGTAATGCAGTCTCGTAGTCGCGGACGACGCGGTGACGAAAGTCGCGATGGAACTCGAGAAGTCATCGATTCGATGCGCGATGAGGAAGCGGTTTGGGCGGTTAAGACGGAATCAATCGAGACTCCGAAGTCGATTGAACCAGCGACTGAAGACCAATTCCAGAAGTTGGTCGAAACCGGTTATTCACCAGAGGTTGCCCGAGCAATCGTCGCCTCTGAAGAAGCACTGAGGAAGCGCGGCAAGGAGTGAACCGCGATGCAAGGGGATGCGGGTGGCGATTCGCCATTCGTGCCCCTCCAGTGGTGGTCGAGCACCTTGAAAACGACTAGGGGGGACTGAGAGGTGCGAGGCAATCACATGCGAGCGGTCCGAGTTGAGTGTGCTTTTGCCTCTCTCGAACACGATGCTCGAGCCCTCGCAGCCTTGCAGTGCATCTCCTGGGACTTTCGCTCGATGCTCGGAATGGTCGATGGAAATCTGCGTATTATGGTGGAGTGCATTACCATCGATGGCAATTGCCCTCCACCAGGGACCTATGTCGAAGGGATCCGCCTCGTTGAGATTCTTGAGGAGTGGAATTCAACCATCCTGACTCATCATCTCATAGTGTTGGAATTCTCCGCCGATTTCGCCGGCCATTACTTCCACAGCGGCGACCTTGCTATCCTTGCTGGGTCTAACTTCACGGCCAACGGATTGGTGTTGCAAATTGCTGGCCGCCACGAGGCGATGGTCCGCTTCTTGACAGATATCCGATCGAAGGTGCCTGTAGAACGGGTCACCTCGGCAAAAGGGTCAGAAGGATTGGTCCAGAAAGGACCGACTCTGCAACAGCATCGGGTAGTTCGCCTCGCTCATGAGAGTGGTTGGTACGAGGCCCCCAAGCGCACCTCCATCCGGGAACTGGCAGACAAGCTTGGCCTCTCCAAATCAACGGTGGCTGAGCAATTAGTCAAGGCCGAGGGGGAAATTGTCGCGAGTTTCCTCGATTCTTCGCTCGACTCAGAATGAGTCGAGCCGAGTCTGCTGACCGCGCTTCACAAACCAGGAGTTGCGTAAATCATCTGACGATGAGACGCGCGGTCCAACATAATCGACAGCCTCCTTCAGAGAATCGAATTGCTTCGGAGTCTGTTTCATCGCTTCCCGTACAGTTTCCCGAATCAGCCAAACTCCGACAGGAGCCCAGTAACCTTCACCGATGTCACGCCAGATCAAACAGGCTCCTGAGCGTCCTACTGAGAGCATGTGTTCGAGGACGCCCAAACGTGCAGCATAGTAAGCTCCAGTGACGCGATCAGCATATTTCGTTCGTGGTTCCATCTCTTCCCAATCTCCGAGAACTTTACCAGAATCGCTCCACAGCGAGCCTCTGGTCCAGGCTTCTAGCATATGGAATGCCCATAGTCCGGGTGTCAGGATTATGTGGAAGCGATTGTCAAGATAGGTCGCTTCGTAGACCAATACCTTGTCGATAGAAGGAAGATCTCTCGCCCTTCGCCACAGTCGCTTTCCAAGCATATCATCCGTAGCGGTAATGCTCCAGCGCGTCGGGACTAGCCGACGCGCTGATTCACGTCCGAGGATACCTGAAGAGAGTAAGCGAGAGATGTGCGCCTCGCCGATGGAAGAGGCGCTCAACTCATCCATCGCGTCAGTTGCTAGCAAGTCGGTTTCGCCAGCGATGGAATCGACTTTGCGAGGTATGCTCGGATGCCCAACCACTTCGGCCCTCAGAACCTCACCCGTCGGACCAAGAGGCGTGCTCATACTGTCGAAGGTCGGTGAGCGACCGATGCGAATAGGGCTCGCGAAATCCAGCTCAACATCGACCGAGCGAGCGGCCATAGCGATTTCTTGAGTCGTTTCTAACATTTGGCCCGGCCGCTGAGCCTCTTGCACTTTCATCCGCTGCCCGCCAGTAATCAGATTGGCATGACGGGCAGCAACCTCTTCGAGTGGGCGACCGAACAAATCAGCAGGATCTCCGGTCGCACTCGGAGCAAATTCAGAATCATTCTCAGACAACCAACTGGCACTGGGCCCAGCCCGCACATCTGGGTAACCGTAGCGACCAACGAACAGTTGTGGCGGACTGGGTCCAACCATCTCATCTATCGAAGTTGGTTCGACCACAGGGAGTTGACTTCGCACCTCTGCAAGTAGGGGGCAGGGGTTGATGCCGCACATCCCACGTATGCCCCTGCACTCAAGACACTCTGGGAACATGCACACCGAGAGCGGAATCGAACGCTCTTAGCGATACCCTACGAGCGAAGCCAAGATAGCGGGCATTCAAAGGGGTGGAAAGACCCGCGTCATCTGAAGGAGTCGAGAGGGAGCGATATGAGTAAGATACCCGCAGTCAAATTGCAGCAACTCATGGGTTTGGACGAATACGAGCTGACACTCGCAATCGACCGAGTCGCAACTGAAACGGGCCTGACTGCAGCCGAAGTCCAGGCCGAACTCGACTCGGTCGAAGCAGGCTCCTCGGGCAGTAGAATCGATTCAGCAATCACGCCCGAGGTCGCTAAGAGCACCTCTATATTCTCCCGAACTGAGGTTGAGGACCACGGCGAGGACTCGCCTAATTACGTCACTGACACCTCAAAGTTCCGAGTCTCATACGACCCCAGCCACGATGGTAAGAAGCGTCAGAAGCAGGTCTCACAGGCCATTGTCTGCACCAATTGCTCGGCCCCACTCGGTATCCCTGATATTCGTCCAATCAAGGTCATCTGCCCTTCGTGTCAGATGGAGATGACCTACGAGCGTTGATCCAAAGCCGAGCAGAATTCGAATCAGACGCCCCAGTAACGATTGCTTCCATCATCGTCAGTCTCAGCGGTTACCGAATCAATTGCAGTCTTCAGAAGATAGTAGAAGACAATCGCGAGGATTGGGAATAACCAGGTGTCCGAGACATTACCCGCAGTGATGTCGTAATCCCCGCCACCGAGTTCAGCCAGAGTCACTTCAATCACAGCCTTGGAGATTGAATAGACTACAGCACCAAGGCCAATCAAAAGCATACTTTGACCGGTGAACGAGCCTTCCTTCCAACGCAGAACACCAAGTGAGAGAACGAATGAGAAGGCAGCGACCAGAATCCAAGTCAGAGCTTGGTCAATAGCAATTACCCAAACTGCAAAATTTCGATTGACTGAGTCCAAGTCAAAGGAATCAATACGAGTAAAGGTGTCCAAAACATAGGCATTTAATTCGGTAGTTTCGCCGTAGAAAACTGAATAGAAAGTCAGGATAGAAAATAGCACCGAAACAATCGATAATCCCCATAATAGCGATGACCAGATTCCCCCAGTAGCGCTTTCTCTCATATCGATCATCAAACGCTCCAGTTGATGCTCCCAACCCAATCCCTTTGCAAGAATCCAGATTCCGATGATCAACGGCATTGAACCGATGAGCACAGCGCCGTTGGGCAAAATCAATCCCAAACCGAATATGATTAGGAAAAGTGCGACAGGAACCAATAATCTCGCTCGCCAACGAGGGTCTTCGATTGCCTTGGCGATGTAGTAGTAAGTGCTCTCGATTCCTTTCGATTGTCTGACGATGATCTTCTCGACGTGATCGACCCTAACTCGTGAGGTGAGGATTGGAAGCGAGGCCTCATCATCGGCACCATCGGTGATGAGGACGGCAGTATCCGGCTGGAATTCCTGAATCAC
>DAFD01000064.1 GCA_002497895.1 Euryarchaeota archaeon UBA175 | reverse complement strand
GATCCAAAACTGACTGGATTAGAGCGAAGTAGAGGGGCCACAGTCGTTCTTGTCGAAATGCGAGGGATGGAATTGATGCGCCGTCGACTTGAAAGCGAAGATTCGCAGAATGCGGCTGACGAGTTGATTTCGACCTACGATTGGGAAGCCTTGGTAGTTCTCGGAGGTGTTCATGGAGTCACACTCTACCAATCCGAAGGTGATACTTTGCACTTCGATTGTGCAGCAGCAACACCGAAACAACAGATTGGCCTGCACGACGCGGCTGCGACAGCCCTTGCAGTTGCTCTAGGCAATGGGCTGTCGATGGAGGATGCTGGATTATTGGCAGCGGCTGCTTGTGATTGCATTCTTACCGCCGAAGCGAGCCATGAATTCGTTGACCGCGAAACTCTTGGAACTTGGCTGGATGAGTTGTCATGGCAATTGCATATCTCTGAAAGATGATCGAACAAATCGCCATGAGGTTCAAGACAAGTAATCGAACCCAAGGGTTCGATGAAGCGTCTGAGTGTGCTCTCATTGCTGTGTCTCGCGGTGTTGTTGGCGACCTCGAACAGCACTCAGGCGGACTCTGCAGATGATCCGACTCTCATCAGCATCGATGTGGAGAATGGTGCCAGCACTATGGACACTATTACTTTCTCAGGGATAGTAGAAGATGAGTCAGAGCCTTCCGAATTTTTTTGGCGAGTCGCTAAGAATGGTTCAACATTCGATGGGGGAGATCTCAAATCTTCTCTTGATGAAATCGATTCAACCAGTAGTCGGCCACAGTGGGCTTGGTCATTCGATCTATCGTTCGATGCAACTGGAGAATGTGCTTGCTACGTCAGTTTGCATTCGAAGGATACTTCGGGCACCGAGAAGATGGAAACACGTGTCGTATTCATGGCCGCCGAGAATACTACACATCTTCTCGGCTTCCTAATCGCAGAAGATCAAGCTGGGATGTTAGTCGAAGGCTCTCTAAGTATCAGTGGATGGATTGGAACTTATCTCGATGACGAGATGACACTTGGAATTCAGAGCTCTCTCGCTCAAGGTCTCATTACAGCATCTCATACCCCTGATGTCTTTGCTTGCTCCGGTTCATCGACAGCACAACAAGTAACGGTACTCTCAGGTGGTTATTTCGAAATCGATTGGGATATATCATCAAAACTTGATGGCTGGCTGAATGTAGAATTGATGGCTTGTTCTCTTGAGCAAGCCTTCTCTGACGGCGCCATGATACATTACTCAATTCGTGTGAATAACGCACCTCCAATCATCAAAGTAGATGGCATCGATTCTGTAGAAGAAACAAATGAGTGGCACACCTTTGATGCCTCAATGACTGAAGATCCTTATTGGGGAAGGACTGACATGTACTATGTTTGGACACTAAGACGCCCCTCTCACACTGGAACGATACCTGTCGATGTCCAGATGGGTGATGATTTGACCGCTTACAGCGTATCTGCTACAAGTTGTGGTAATTTCACGCTTAGTCTCACCGTTTACGATCAAGGAGGACTTTCATCAACAAGCGTGGTTGAATTTGATATTCACAATCGTGTCCCTACCGCTTCTCTGTCTATTGATGGGATTTCGGTCTCCGATGGCGAAGAAATACGTCTTAAGGCGCCTTCCAATACTCTAATCGATGCCACTTTAAGCACAGATACGGAGAACGATGCAGGTGCACTACGCTGCATTTGGCTCTTTGACGGTGTTCCATTATACGAGGGTTGCAATCGGGATTTCGTTTGGCCTGAAGATAGTGTATATCGCGCTTGGTTGACGCTCGAAGTTATCGATGACGACGGCGAGGTGGCAACTCTCTCGGTACAATTGGTCCATCCTGACGAAGTCAAGCCATTCCCTGTAGTTCTTATCGGTCTAGTTTTCAGTGCTCTTTTCCTGACTTATGCCATAGCTCAACGCCTTCGTGGAGGCAGTGAGAAGAGTATTCCAAAGTGGAAGCCCTGAACAATTCCTCTCAGTTTATTGTCCCACAGTCCTAAGAACGCCTCACTCGTCGCGCAGACGTGAGCAGTATGGTAGGGCTACCCTTCGATGAGGCTGAGTATCGCGGACGGCAGTCCCGATTTCTCGCTCAGGTTCCAGAGGATTCCTTGGTTCTGATTCCGACCAACCCAACGTCTACACGCTCAAACGATGTTACCTATCCATACCGCGCGAGCTCGTCAGTTCTGTATCTATGTGGATGGACTGATCCTGATGCTATTCTAATGGCTCAACACGGCGACTCAGGCTGGAATGTCTCCTTGTTTGTCCAACCTCAAGACACACTTGCAGAAATCTGGGAAGGCCGGCGAATAGGTGTCGAGGGCGCCGTTGCTGGATGGCCTATTGATTCGGCGCACTCGCTAGATGATCTGGAAGATGTTGTTACCGGTGCTCTTTCCGAGTCCAAAGCAGTTCATTTAGTTCAGAAATTGCACGATGGGCTAGATGAATTAGTGAATTCAGCTCTTACGCGAAAGAGCCGCGATCGTAATACCTTCGGAAAGGGGCCACTGTCGATTACTGATCCTTCTTCGATTATTGACGAGATGAGGATGTGTAAATCAGCCGCTGAGGTTGCAGTGATGCAAAGTTCGGCTAACTTGGCCGGCGAAGCACATGTCGCCGCCATGAAGGCTACACAACCAGGTATCGGTGAGTGGCAGGTTCAGGCTGCGATTGAGGGACATTTCCTTTCAGCAGGCTCGCAGTGGAGCTATCCTTCGATTGTTGGCGGCGGTGATAATGCAACTATTCTGCATTATCACGCGAATAATCAAAATGTCGAGGATGGTGAACTGATTCTCGTCGATGCAGGATGTGAGGTAGATGGATATGCATCGGACATCACCCGTACTTGGCCGGTTAACGGTAAGTTCAGTGAGGCTCAGCGAGAAATATACGAATTGGTTTTGACTGCCGAGTTGGCTGGTATTGATGCCTGTCGTGTGGGTGTTCCTTGGAATGCTTCGCACAAGGCTACGATGGAAGTCATATCACGTGGGCTAATCGATTTAGGTGTGCTAGATTGTACTTTCGATGAAGCCATGGGCGAGAATCTCGATGGAAAGACACGTCAATTCTTCATGCACGGCACTAGTCACTCACTTGGTCTGGACGTCCATGATGTTGGTGTCACTCGACCTGGAGGTGAGGGTGATGGAAGGCTACTCGAGGCGGGCATGGTCTTGACTGTTGAACCTGGATTATATTTCGGCTCTTGGCGATCGGACATCGAAGTTCCAGAGCGTTATTCTGGAATCGGTATTCGAATCGAAGATGATGTTTTGATTACCAAGGATGGCCCGGTAGTTCTGACAGCTTCGTGCCCAAAAACGGTTGCTGAAATAGAGGAACTGGTCGGTCAAGGAGCGTGAGCGCGATGAGCGACTGGAGGGCAATCCTCGAGTCACAATTAGAGGTGAATCCACCTCGTTTGAGCGTTGAAGAAGCTACGCTACTTTACGACGAAGCCGATCAGAACGATCTTCTCTTCGCAGGCCTCGAAATGCGTCGAAAGAGAGTCCCAGGAAACAAGGTGACTTATCTTGTTGATAGGAATGTGAATTATACAAATGTATGTACAATCAATTGCCAATTCTGTTCCTTCTACCGCCCACCCGGTCACGAAGAAACCTATACTCAAACAACCGATCAAATCAGCGCTCGTCTTTCCGAACTTGAGGCAATTGGAGGCTCTCGAGTATTGATGCAGGGCGGGGTTCACCCAGAATTACCGATTGAATGGTATCTTGACTTGCTCAATGAATTGAAATCCAGACACCCATCGATCGATCTCGATTGTTTTTCTCCAATCGAAATCGAAGGAATAGCGGAGGTTTGCGGCTTGTCAACAATCGAAGTGCTACGCCGCTTCAAGGATGCAGGAATGCACGGTTTACCCGGAGGCGGTGCCGAAATGCTCGTTGATGAAGTAAGGTTGGATATTTCACCAAAGAAAGGCGGTGCAGATAATTGGCTCCGAGTCATGCAAGAGGCGCAGCAACTAGGTCTGACGACCTCAGCGACCAACGTAATCGGATTCGGAGAGTCGAATCTTCACCGAGTCCAACACATGCAGCGAGTGCGTTCTTTGCAGGACGACAGCCTCAAGCAGGGTTTTGATGGTTTTACATCATTCATTGCATGGCCAGTCCAACTTGAAAACAATTCATTCGGAAAAAGAAATCGTGGCCAAAATCGTGTTGAATTGGGCGCGAGTGCTCACGAATATCTGCGTCATGTAGCGATTTCGAGATTATTCTTCGATAACATTCCTCACATCCAAGCTTCTTGGCCTACTATGGGTATGGGGGTTGCTCAGATGGCTCTTTTTGCAGGGGCTGATGATGCTGGTTCTACGATGATGGAAGAGAATGTGGTATCAGCATCTGGCACGACGAAAACACTTGCTGGAGAAGATGAATTGCAGTGGACTATCCTACGTGCAGGATTCGTGCCACAGAAGCGTGATTCCAATTATAGGCACCTTGAAACTGATGTCCTCGAAGAGGGAGTTCTACCCTGTCCTCCACCGCTTCAGCCGGCTTAATCAGTCCTTGGCGTCTTCCGAGCGTGCTCCCCTTAGGGGTAATTCATCGATTATTACAGGCTCATCGGTCTGTGGCATGATCACTGGCTTAACCCACCTAACACTCGTTCCATTCCATTCTGCATGAACATGAATTTCCCAGTGGAAAGCGATTAGAGATGAGTAAATGGTTCCGGGCCAACTTTCCTCAGGCCCCTCTAATCGTATAGGAAACTCAGCATCGGATGGAACATAGGGCCCGAGGGCGCGAACTCTTAGCGGTTCCAATAACAAAACTCGGGCATGTTCGACAGGTAATGGTGTAGCTTCACCTACACCAGTTCCATGCTCATCACCTGATGATATTCGCTTATCTGGAAGTACAGTCGACATTCCAGGTGGTGGTTGACCTCCTTCGGGCCTGTTTGATGCTTGAAGCATGGTTTTCCTTTCTGGAATTGCCACACCGGCTTGAAGGTGAAATCCGTCAATTACAACACCTTCTGGTAGGTCCAAACTTTGCACCTCTAACCAACCATCACCAGTGGTGAAGGAGATATCTAGATCTTCGAGCGGCTTTGCTATGTACGCATTCTGTCGGGCAATATCTCTTGAATTTGCAATCATTCGAATAATAATTGGTAAAACGAAGATCGGGAAGCTGATGAAGAGTAATTTTGGATAATCTAAGGGCCCAATTTTGTAGGATCCTTGGGTTAACCAGGAAAGGAATGGAATGTCACTGAGAGCAGGTGCAATAGCGTGGAGGAATAATGAAACGATTAGGAGCACGACAGTTGGAGCAATAGTCCGTCGAGCGACCGAGTGCAATGGGTCTGGATTGATGTACCATCCATTCCGGGTTCGCATCAGGAAAGGAAGAGTCGCGGTTGTAGTTACGGAATTTATTCTTGGAAGATTTTCATCACCAGGTTTTGTATTCCTCCATTCGACTAGCCAACCATTTTCTGAACCGATTCTGAATGGTGTTGGTGGTGGGGAATTTGATGTAACTATAACTTCAGTGATAGGTAAAGATTCAGGGTCAACATTCGAGTGATCGAATGGTGGGTACCTGATTCTTTGAACCGATTCCATTCATTCATCCCCAAATCAGCGCTCTCGCTGCCTTACTGGTCAGCCTTCTGAATTCTGGAATATTCTTCAGCATCTTGATTCCGAGAGGGATTGGATTCTCGATTTCTCCAAATTCATCGATTAATTCAATCACTTCTGGACGAGACCAGACCGCCCAAATCTCGTCGAGTTCTTCATCAGTACACTCGGTCAAGAAGGCATTTCTCAATCCTCGGGATCTAGATTGACTTCGTCGTAATCCATCGAGGCTTGAATTCAAATTTCTAACAACAGTTGGTGAAAAATTATTCTCTTGGAGAGCCGAAACTAACCCTTCAATCATCAAGTCTACTTGATCGAATCCCTTGCCGATACCACCTCCTGTAGTTGGTTTACAAAGTCCAGCTGCATCTCCGAATACAGCGACTCTTTGTTTCATAGGTTTGAGGATTAAGCCGGATGGGATCGGGCCACAAAACCGGCCAACTTCGCGGCATTCTGCAAATCTTTCCTTCCAAACCTGTGATGATTTTAATGCTACGAGAAGGTCTTCACAAGATCTACCATTCAACCGCTCAGGTAACGTCCAATTTCCTATTCTCGTGGTGTCTCCTGATGGGATAGCCCATGCGAAGAATCCCGGAGCAATATCTTCGCCAGTGAACATATCCAATCTACCTTCTTCACCAGGATAACCAGTCACCTCGACTTGGAATCCTATCATCAATTCTTTCGGTCTACCCATTCTGAATGTGCGACGAACCCAAGAATGAGCTCCATCGGCGCCGCACAATAATTTGCAGGAAAATGATTGTAATTGACCATCGACATTGACATTTAATTCGACACCAGATTCCGTGATAACCGCCTCAACTGGCTTTGATGAAAGTAAAATGTCAGCCCCAATATCAAGGGCTTGAGTGACGACTCGCTCATCGAATAATTTTCTACAAACTGACCAGGTTCGTGTGGACTCTTCTGCCCCT
>DAFD01000099.1:33385-38440 GCA_002497895.1 Euryarchaeota archaeon UBA175 | reverse complement strand
AGATCGTCGCGGATTGCATCCCATACTGAACGAGCGATATAAGCTCGGCTAGCAGCTGAGCACTTCTGGCCTTGATACTCAAAAGAGCCGCGCAGTAAAGCGACAATGAGACCTTGGCGGTCACAATCTGGATGAGCGACGATGAAGTCCTTACCACCGGTTTCTCCTACTATTCGTGGGTAGGAATTGAGTCTAGGAAGAGCGAGGCCAATCTCTTGCCAGAGTCCTTGGAATGTTCCTGTCGAGCCAGTGAAATGTAGGCCGGCGAAGTTGGGGTTTGCTAACGCTACCTCGGTGATTTCAGCGCCTGAGCCGGGCAGGAAGTTGATGACTCCGGCTGGTAAACCAGCTTCCATCATCAGTTGCATAAGGACGTAATTTGAGTGGTAGGAATTGCGGCTGGGCTTCCAAACTCCGGTGCAGCCAACAATCGCTGGGGCACTGGGTAAATTTGCTGCAATGCTAGAGAAATTGAACGGAGTAATCGAGAGTACGAATCCTTCCAGCGGACGAATCTCTGTGGAGTTCTGCACACCCTCTGGCGATACCAGAGGCTGGAAATCATCGTGGAATCCACGCGCGTAATGACAATTGAAGCGCCAGAAATCGATTAGTTCGCAAGCGGCGTCTATCTCGGCTTGGAAAGCCGTCTTCGACTGATTCAACATCGTAGATGCATTGACGCGCATGCGCCAGTCACCCGCAAGTAAGTCCGCGCAGCGCTCAAAAATGGCGCATCGGGCCTCGAGACCAATATCGATCCATGCCTGCTGAGCATTTACTGCAGCCTCGCAGGCCGCCTCCATCTCATCTCTTCCAGCCAAGTGGACATTGGCGATGACGTGACCGTGCTTGTGAGGGATTACCTGTGTCGTCGTGGTTCCAGTGTAGACTTCTTCGCCATTGATGATACATGGTATCTCTACTACCTCTGCCATCTGACGATCTAACTCTGCTTGAAGTGCTCTTCTTTCCTCACTTCCCGGAGCATATCCGAGTATCGGTTCGTTAATCGGATGACTGGGCATGAGCATTCGTAAGGAATCGCCTCTAACAAAATTGCGTATCCCGATTCACATTCAAGAATCGCTTTCTTCCTCCCACCAGCCCTCTTCTCCGGGCTCCGGTGGGTCGAATTTATCGATATCAATTTGATATTCAGGCTCATCTACTGATTCAGGATGTACAAATTTTGCATCAGGAGTTGTTTCTTCGCCTCTAATACCCATCAAGACTCCCCTGGCACCCATGTACATAATGCCTGTTCCTGCGAGGAAAAAAGGAGATGAGAATGCCAACATAAAGAGTGATTCAAACGGATAATTTGGATCAATAACCCCATCGCTAATCATCATGAATGGTACGAGAGCAAAAGGTAATCCGAAGGACATGAAGAATAGTCCTAAAAAAATTGATACGACACGGGGGACCGTGTGAATTTCTGAATTCATTCGGCCACCGAATCGCTATTACGACCACTCATCAAAGTCGTCTTTCGTGGCCTTCTTCCACTCGCGATAGTGGGCCTTGCAGATCGAGATACGACGAGACTGCCCCTCAATACCGGCCTCGCCCCAAACTTCAGCGGCACGATCGTAAGCTAGTCTGCGTCCGCCAATTTTCTTGTCAGCAAAATTCTCGCAGCCGGCAACATCACAGCGGACTTCACCGACAAATTCCTCTTTCTCGCGCTTACCGGTTCTTCCGGCTGCTGCATCCGCGGCTGCTCGCTTCTTGCGTGCCTTGGACTTGAATCCCATGATTTGCCCCACCTGCATACCGATTAGAAGGTTGCCTCGCCCCATGCGATGTCGAACGGCCCATCCTTACGTGCTATCGAAGCCCTGCGGTCTGGTCCAACTCCGACGCAAACAACTGAAATTCCGCTCAGTTGCTCGATGCGATCGACAATGTTTCTGACCGCATCGGGCATCGCTGCGAAGCCGCTACCTTCAGTGCGGCTACGCTCAGCCATGTCGATCCAATCCTCGTCAGACATGGCTGGAAATCCTGAATGAGTCTCGTAGACAGCGACGCAGCGATCGAGATCTTCGGCAAGTGTTGGGACGTAAGAAATGGGCTTGCCGTCGAGTTCGTAACCGACGCATATCTTGATTTCATCAAGTCCGCCGAGCACGTCGAGTTTGGTTACGACGAGTCCTGAGTAGCCGCTAGTGCGGTCGGCGTCCTTGAGAGCAACAATGTCGAGCCAGCCAGTGCGTCGAGGTCTTCCTGTTGTCGTACCAAACTCGTGTCCTATCTGCGCCATGTGGTGACCCGGACCCTCTTCGAGAGAGAGTTCAGTAGGGAATGGACCGTTGCCTACTCGAGTGCAGTATGCCTTGGTGATACCGAAGCACTCGGTGACGTGTCCGGGATGAATGCCTGCCCCGTGGCTGGCATTCGCCCGACCGACCACGCTTGAGGTCACGAAAGGATAGGTCCCCTGGTCGATATCCAGCATAGCACCCTGTGCGCCTTCGAGAAGTACATTCTCACCGTTGCGTAGAGCCAGGTCGACCATCAGACCAGTCGGCCTAATCGCTTGACCAAACCTATCGAGAATCCATTGTAGGTCTGCGGTCAGTTCATCAGCACTAACTTCAGTCTCAACCTTGACAGTCTTGAGTTGCGAATTCATCCTTGAAATCGTCTGCTTAATTCGCTTCGGATCGGCAAGTACACCTGGGATGTCAGCAAATCGAATGCCGACCCGCTCAATCCGATCACGATAAGCTGGACCTATTCCACGACCAGTGGTCCCAACAACCTTGTCAGCACCATCGTACAATCGATGGAAAGGAAGGATTACACTGGCTCTCTCACTGATGAATAGTCGCTCGCCATCGGGCTTCTCACCCGTGAGATCCTCCCACCGACCGAGCTCTTCATCCAGTACCCACGGATCGATAACCATACCATCGCCAAGAACCAGATTGCAGTGTTTCGCAGTCACTCCCGAAGGAATCTGGTGAAGCTTGAGAGTGGTGTCTCCGACGACGATTGTATGGCCTGCATTATTGCCTCCTTGGAAGCGAACAGCCCACGTCGATTGAGGGGCTAGTTGGTCTATGGCCTTGCCTTTCCCTTCATCGCCCCACTGGGCTCCGAGTATAACGGTCGCAGGCACCGTAGTCAATGGCTCTGTGGAGGGTGTATGAACCCATTGGTCAGACTACGCCTGACGTTCAGCGGCCGGTTTGTGTTGGGAATGGATTATGAAGGGGAGTCAGGTCGGCGCGCCTGTATGGCTCAGCGCTTTCCCGAGGCCGAGGCTCGCCTCCTGAAGAAGTGGATCTGCATGAAGTGCAGCGCCACCCACCGCGGCACCAAGGTCCGCGTATGCCGTAAGTGCGGTTACACAGGTCTTCGCTTGAAGGCTGCCGAGCGTCGTAAGGTTTGATTGAAACAGAATCGAATCGGCAAGTCCCGATTCGGTTGCTTGATTCTTCGTATTCATCCGTTTGTCTGATTACGTAACGCCTCAACGATTTTCAACATAGCCCGTGAGGAGTTTTCATGTTAGACTCGGCTTTGGAGGGCTTCGCTCTGAGCATTGGGCTAATATTGGCTCTAGGACCGCAAAATGTCTTCGTAATGAGACAGGGCCTAATGCGATCTCATGTATTTGCTGTATGCTTGGCATGTTCAGTATTCGATGCCCTACTAATTACAGCAGGAGTCCTCGGTGTGGGGAGTATACTAGCAGGAATTGAGGGAGCGGAATTTATGATAGCAATCGGAGCATCGATATTCTTGATTAGTTATGGATTATTGAGAATAAAATCCGCAATTAGCCCCGTCGGGATGTCTACAGAGGGGGAGGGAGAAAGTGATCTTGCTCCAACGATAGCCGCAGCCGCAGCTTTCACATTCCTCAATCCGCATGTGTATGTAGACACCTTACTGTTGATTGGAGGCACCTCAAGCAGGTATCTCGGGGATGATAGGCTTGCCTTCGGAATCGGTGCTGCCACCGCCTCATTCGTGTTCTTCTTCTCGCTCGGTTACGGAGCTAGGAGTCTCTCAGAGGTTCTGAACAAGCCCAAGGCCTGGAGATATATCGACCTCTCAATAGCCAGTATTATGTTCATAATCGCTGCAGCAATCATGCAGCCCCATCTATGGTAGTAATATCTCTAGGGCATCGAACAGCATCTCGACTTCCTCCTCAGAGTTGTCGATGTGAGGAGACACGCGTAATAGCCCGGCTCTGCTGGTGACTAGAATCGAGTGCTCGTCCTGGAGTCTACGAGCGATGTTCTCACTGCTTACTCCCTCGGGCATTCTCAAACTAACTATGGCACTTCTCTCGTCTTCCGACATCGGGGAGACGATGCTGAGTCCAAGCCTATTTGCTCCCTCGATAACCTTGTCCGCTAGGCCGATATCATGAGCCCATACCTTCTCCGGGCCAATTTCGTAGATCTCATCCACCGCTGCGGCCAGCCCCAATACGGCTCCAAAGTGTATGGTAGTATACTCGAAGCGGCTGGCATCATCAGGTAGAGTCAATCTATCGGCTTGCAGGTCCCAGATATCGTCATGGCTCCTGAAACCCAAGAGACCAGGATAGAGATGCGGCCGTACAGAGGGAGAGATGTAACCAACGGCTGCCCCATAGGTTCCACGCAGCCACTTGTAGCCAGATGAGACAATCGCATCAGCCCCAGTTTTGGCCGCTTCTATTGGCACCATTCCCAACGACTGCGTGGCGTCGACCACTAGTAACGCACCCACCGAGTGTGCGGCTTTGGCAAATCGGCTCAGGTCATACCTCTGACCGCTAGAATACTCTACATGAGAGAGTGTGACTACTGAGGTTCTCTCATCGATTAGGGAGATGATGTCTTCTGGGTCGGTGTAGAGATCGGAGTTGTGATCTGCCAGCCTCACCTCAGCCCCGTTAGCATCTGCAACCCTTGACCAAGGATAGACCGTCGAAGGGAATGAAGCCCTCGTGGATACGATATTACTACCCCTCTCTGGAGAGACCGCCCAAGCAATCGAGCAGAGTAACTCGGTCGCGCTGGAGCCTACACAGATATCCTCAAG
>DAFD01000099.1:28578-33006 GCA_002497895.1 Euryarchaeota archaeon UBA175 | reverse complement strand
TCGGCCTCGCCATCGAATTCCGCTGCCCCCCCTCTAGCCAGAGCATTTGACCACTCCATCGAGGCCTTGTGTGCTACCGGAGAGGTGGTCGCAACATTGGCAAATGACAGATTTATCCAATCAGGCAAGTAATCCCCAGTAGATGCTAGAAGACTAATGCACTTGAAGGCTCAGGAGCCTCTGACTTCGTTGAGAAGCGCTTCAAGCGCGGTTTGAATCTGCAAGCACAACGGGCCGTAATGAGTCGGTAGATTTGCGTCGTTGAATATATCATCCAAAATGCTTGCAGTCATTCCGAGACGGACATCCATTTCCTTGTCCTTGTTGAGAAGCCACTTTTGCACGGCGTCACGAGAAGAGTTGCGGATGTTGCGAGGGACTTGAGTATCCTCAAGCTGGCCGAGAACCTGTGCGATCTGCTGGATGCGGCTCTCTATGTTCGACATACGATACCTCCAACGGCCGCCCCACCTGCGGTCCCTGTTTAAGCGCATCCCCAGACTACTGGTATTGAGTGCTCATGATTCCTCGCACCAGGTTGCCCAAGGCATGTCTGTATTGGCTTCTCCTGCGCCTTCACCCTCTGGTCCTAATGCGATGATTCCGACTTGTTTGTCTGGCGCGACGAGAGTGTTGATGCCCCATTTCATCGTGGCAGCGAGCGCATCGGGTGAGAGATTATTTCCAGCTCGGATGCGCTCGTGAACTCGGTAGGAAAGTAATGCTTGAGTAATCGCTTCGCCGATGCCGGTGGAGGCAACAGCAAGATTACCCTCAGCCCAAAATCCACAACCAGGAAGTGGGACATCGCCAACACGACCAGGAGGTCGGTAACTGCATCCTCCGGTGCTTGTTGCAGCGGCGATAAGACCGGTTGAATCTCGAACGATTACACCTACTGTATCGCCGATCTGCCCCTTGGGAGAACGCCCGACGACCGGCGCATTGGTGTGACCTCGTTCATCTGCCCACAAACGTGCGCCGACTCCAGATAACCCGTTGATTTCCTCGTCGAGTAAATCCGCACATATGCGAATTGGATTAGGTGTATTCTTCATTGCGACGACAAAACCGAGGCGGCCATCGCTAACATGCAATGAGGCATCGGTTAGAACCGAGCCATCTGTTCGCATGACACCCCCTGTTCCAGCATTGAAAACCGGATCGTCCTCAAGGATCACGCAGCCTTCAACTGCGGCTGAAATCGCATCACCGCCAGCCGCGAGAACTTCTCTCACTCTCGCGATACTTGGTTCGAGATTAGCACGGCGGTCTGGACCAGGGCCAGCGCCGCCGTGTACAACTGCTGCACACCGTATTGACTCTCTTGAACTCGCTTCGACCTCATCCAGCATACGACCACTCGGGTCGGTCACGCAGCAGACGGATTATCTCGATTTTGATTCAAGATTGCTTCCTCAGACTTCCATCCTGAACTGAATCTGAAGATAATCGCACTGATCAAAGCTAGAATACCACAGATTCGGAAGGCTGTGTGATAGTCGAAAAAATCGGTGCGCGAACTAGTCAAATCCCACATTATACCGCCACTGCTGACCCCAACCAGAGCTGATAACGAGCGAAGGCTCTCTGAAACTCCCATTACAGCACCGCGCTCGTCACGACCCGAGAGGTGTGATAGCATCGCCATGTTGCTAGGAGTAACCAAGCCATTGCCGAATGATACCAAGAAGACGGCCGGTAGAAGGGTCAGGAATGGATAAGCCGCAGAAGAGTATGGAATCGCGGCTAGACCAGTTCCCGCGATGACGAAGCCTGTGGCCAATAATTTCGAAGATCCGAAACGATCGGTAAGTGGTCCAATCAATTTTCCTTGGGTGATGATTCCAATGACTCCAATTGTTGAGAAAATCAGACCGTTGTCGGATTCGCTGAATCCAAGGCCACCTTCTGAAGGATCCATCATGGTGAAGAGAATGAATGTGACATGCATGATGGTGAAAGCCATCCAGAAGAAAGTCAGTGACCAAAGAACTGGAGAAATCACTGGTCGAGACAGCATTGATGGAATCTTTCTCATCTTCTGAAGCGCAGAGAGCCGTGGCTTTCCTTCATTGTCAGTATCGATTTGCTCCGGAGTACGGCTCTCTGGGAGGAATTTGATCGCCATAATAAATCCGCTGAATGATAGTAGAGAGGAGAGCAGGCAGGGCAGAAGATACGGCTGCGTCTCAAAAATTGTCGATTGGAATGCGGTGGTCCAAGTCCATTCTGCTGGTGATGATAGGAAACCTCCGATGACCGGACCCAGCGAAAAACCAACTCCGAAAGCAACGCCAAGCAAACCTTGGTTTTTTGCGACATCCTTTGGTTCGGTGATATCGGCGATATATGCGCGTGTCACCGAGACATTTGCATTGAACAAACCGCCGATTAATCTCGCGAATAAGGCCATCATCAGAGTATTTGAGAGTCCGAAAATAATCATCGCGATGGTGTTTCCCATCAATCCAATCATCAGGACCGGTCGTCGACCGATTCTGTCAGATAACGAACCCCAGAATGGAGAGAAGATGAATTGAGCGAGGGCATATGCTGCCATCAGAGCAGCCACCCACATTCCGATCTTCTCGCCAGGGTCAGAGAGGTCATCAACCATGTAAGTGATGAATGGAATAATGATGCCGATTCCAATCATATCGACGAGAATAACCAGCATCAGAATCCAAATCTGATATCGATTCGATTTCTTCTCAATCATGTCTTGAACTCCTGGATAATGCTAGAAAATTATCGGGGCCTGAAAACCCGCGTTCCAACAGAGGAAAGTCAGGCCGAAGGTTGGGAGTCGGGACCACTAGAGATAGTGTCGACAACATTTGCTAGGCGCTCGACGAGACTGACCTTTTCCTCGGCTCCAACGAGTGCGTGTTGGAGAACTTCATCGAGTGAATCGACTGGGATAATCTCCACCTGAGACTCATACTTCTCATCGATGAGTACGTCTTGCTGGTTGCTTCGCGGGATAATGACGCGCTCGATTCCTGACTTGACAGCGGCTTCTATCTTCGCTGAGACACCGCCGATTGGCAGAACTTCGCCACGGACCGAAAGCGAACCTGTCATTGCGAGGTTCTGATCGATTGGAACTCCTTCAAAGGCGCTGATGATTGCTGTGGCCATGGTAATCGAGGCACTGTCTCCGTCGACATTGTGGGTTCCAGGGAATTGTACGTGGAGGTCGTAATCTTGGATGTCCTTACCGGTCAGTTTCTTCACTACTGCGCTGATGTTAGTAACCGATTCCTGAGCAAGGTCTGACAAGCCTCCGGTTGCGATAACTTTGCCCGACCTGCCCTGTGTTGGCGTAACCATGGCTTCGACTGGTAGGACGACTCCTGAGTAGTCAGAGAGTCCTGTGTCGGCGCCTAGGACTGCGAGTCCATTGACACGTCCGATGCGCTCTCCACGATTGACCAGCATCGCGTATTCCGATTGACGCTCGAGGTAGCGATCTGCTACTTGTTGCTCGAGAGGCTTTGCAATCATGCGCGCGCGAGTGACGTGAACGGGCTCTACGAGTGAGGCGTTCTCCTCCGCTGCAAGATCTCCTGCGATTCTAACTAGGCCGCCGAGTTCACGAAGTCTCAGTGAGAGCTTGCCTCTGCGGCCGCTACGGCGCTGGGCTTCCTTGAGGATCAGTCCCACCGCCTTTGGTGAGAAGTGGGGAATCGCCTTGCCCGAATCCTTGGATTGTTCGTTGCGAACTTCTTGTGCGACGAATCTTACGAGACGGCGGCGATTAAGCTCTGTATCTCTCATGTCTGTGTTGACATAAACCTCGTATCCATATCCGCGGATACGGCTGCGAAGAGCGGGATGCATATTTTGGATACTGTCGAGATTACCGGCAGCGACGAGAATGAAATCGGTAGGCACAGGCTCTGACTTGGTCAGCGCACCGCTACTACGCTCCGAGCGACCTGAGATAGAGAGTGCTTTCTCCTGCATGGCGACGAGTAGTGCCTGCTGCTCTTCCATTCGCAGCATGCGAATCTCATCGATGTAAAGGACGCCTTTGTTGGCACGGTGAACCGCTCCCGGTTCGACACGCTCGTGAGCAGGAGTTGCAAGGTCTGCACCGGATTGGAAGGGGTCGTGGCGGACGTCTCCTAGAAGAGCTCCAGCGAGAGTTCCGGTGGCGTCAATGAATGGAACCTCTTCGTTTCTATCGTGTTTGACGAGAAGTTTCGGAATATTTCCTTCATCGCCTGATGTCATACGAGTTCTGAGGAAGAAGTAGCCGAAAACCAGCAAGAATGAACCAAAGATGAAGGTAAGAATTTCGCCAGAGGAAATCGTTGCAAGCAGGAGAGCAGCTCCTACGACGAGAGCGATGAATAGTAGTGTGCGATTAGTGCGCTCTCGTTGCTGCTTGATGTGGGCACGGCGCTCAGAGATAATGCT
>DAFD01000099.1:20746-28189 GCA_002497895.1 Euryarchaeota archaeon UBA175 | reverse complement strand
CGATAGACGAGGATATCTTCGAGTTGCTCCTTTGGGAGGAACTCGGTCATCGAGCGAGACAACATCGACTTGCCAGTTCCTGGCTCGCCAACCATGATGATGTGTCGGCGCTGCTCGGCAGCCTTTCGGACAATGATAGAGGCTGCCTCTTGTCCGATTACCTGATCGACCAATTTATCGGGGATAGGAACCTCCTCGGTCGAGACGATATCGAGAGCATCCGACCATTCCTCGACAGGAGTTTTGCAGATAGGATCCTTGCTGCTAGCGACACCGAAAGCAGCACCATCCTCCCACGACTCAAGTGGGTCATCCAGCTTTTGCTCGTCGCTCATCGCACATCCCCTCGGGATTTGTCCTGCTCATCGCACCTTCTTGAAGGTGCCCAGCCGCGAACTCAGTCCAATCAGGACTGTTCGCGGCGTCGAAGGTACTCCTCACCGTAGTGATTCCACTGTTGCATTGTCCAACCCGCGGGCAGTCCCTCAGGTGGTAGAGGAGGAGCCATTCCAGGTGGTACTGGAGGAGCCACAAGTGGGCTCACTTGGGGTTCATCAGAATAGTCGTATTCCTCATGGTAATCGTAGACCTCTGCACCGACACCGTCACGGCGCTGGCGCTGTAGAACAATCGCTAGACCGAGAACCAAAGATACGGCAAGCAGTAGCCCGATTGCCATGACTCCTACAGTCATGACTGAGAGTGTTCCCTTGTCCACATTTTCAGGCTCATCCTCAGGCTCCTCGGGAATCTCTTCGACTGCCTCTGTTGCGTATGCCTTGAACGAGTCAGGGGTCGACCTGTCAAAGCCAGTTGAGTCAACTGCGTCAACGGTGAGAGTTACGTAATCGCCGACCTTCAACCCCTCGCCGCTATTGGCAAGGACGATGAACGGTCCTAAATTATGCGAGACACCAAAGTCGTTGCAAATTCCTGTGATGCTGTTACAAACGCTCCAAAGGACCTTGATATCAGAGAGTTCAAGAGTTCCTACGTTGGCAATTGAGACGCTTGGATTGGAGCTGTAATCGGTATTGTCCATCGACACTGCTAGGTCCCCGTAGCCACTGGAATCGACCCACAGTAGAGGAAGATCATTGACAACTTCGATAGTCATTATTGCAGCACTTGAGGCTCCGTGGCGGTCCTCTGCAGTGATGGTAACCATCTCTTGACCAGACTCGCTCCAACTCATTGTGGCGATTCCTGAAATCGGGTTGTACTGGACTGCCCCCGGCACGAAAGTCGTGACCGTGACCCAGATTTCTTCTGATGGATCATCGACGTCGGAGACCATTGCTAGGATATCGATATTCAGTCGCTCACCAGTCTGTACAATCTGAGATACATACTCACCGAGTTCGATGGCTGGAGCATCGTTGATATTGTTGATGTGGAAGGTTATCACGGTGTCTGATTCCTTAACTCCATCAGAGGCGCGGACGACGATTTCAGCCATTCCGAAGCTATCGTCGTCAACTGATTCAACGTTGAGTGTTTGACCATTTATCGAAGCAGTCATCAGTGATTCGTCACTGACACTCACAACGCTGAGAGTTAGTAGGCCAGTAGAAGTCGGGTTGCCATTATCGTCAGTATCCGTGAGGAACTCAGTCAGTGAAAGACTGGCTGAACTGCCTTCATCAAAGGATTGTGTAGGCACCCCACTCCATCGTGGTTGGCCGTTCTCGATGACGTTGAACATGAGAGTTCCAGAACTGAAGTCCTCGCCGTCACCTAGTGTGATGAAGATACCTTGTGAGATCGGAGTGCCGCGACTGTCGTAGACTATCTCATCGAAGCTCACGGTGATTTCGAGATTGAGTGGATCAAACGAGATGAATTCGTGAGCATCAGAATCGATAGTGAGATCAGAGAGGGAAGTTTCAGCATCACTGACCATTCCAACGATTGAGACTGTCTCAACAGTCTCGACCTTAACTGTCGGAATGCCAGCGTAACCGTCATCTCCGGCACCGAGAATCTTCGGCATTGCATTGCGCAATTCGAAGGCGTCAGTTGTTACTTCCCAATCAGATGACTGGCCGCCTGCATCTGTCCACTGCATGCGAATATCGTAAGTTCCTGACTGGGCATTCATTGGAGCAGAGATAGTGTGTATGTAGCGTGCATTTCCGCCGCTACCGATTAGATCTATTGCTGAAATCCAGGAAGTATCCCATGTCTCCGAACCGCTTGTTGAGTATTCCATCACAGCGGTCATTGTCGACATCTCGTCGACTAGATCGTTAGGAAGAGCGGTCGATTCAAACTGAATCGGCGTGCCGCGCTCAACACTAGCAGCACCAACCGCAGCAGGGCGGTTAGGAACTGGAGGCATATCGTGCAACGCGAGGTCGTCTTCGTAATCATTGGTAACGACCCTGTCTCCAGTCAGGCCTGAGAGGCGGGCACGGAAGGAGGAAGTGCCAGACGGAAGCAGAGTCAAATCGCTAGTATCGAATGTAGCCGAGTAGGACTGAGTTCCGCCTACTCCAAGTTGATTGATCGAAATTCCACCGAGGTGTATCTCCTCTCCACCAGTTAGGTGGTAAATGTCGATGCTACCACCATCATTGTACGCTTCGGCACCGTTGTTGGCGATATTTACATCCAATTCGAGAATGTCTCCGGCAACGAAGCCAGTGTTGTCGTTTGAATTGCGAGCATCGAAGTCGGTGATTCCAACATCGATTAATGGACCCATGTCAAAATCGATTGCAGCGTAGACCTCGTTGTATGTCGAGTAATCTCCATCCATTAGGGCAAATACTGGCCAGAAGTTCTCCCATTGTGTATATCCACCACCTGGGCGAACAGTGCTGAGTGGATTATCCCAAGTCAAGGTCTCAGCCTGATTTGCAGTCAGAGTGATCTCGGTGAAATCGTTGGTATCTGAAAGTAACCACTCTCGCCATACATGGTGAGGGCTGCTTCCATCGTCATAGGGTTCTGCACCCACCTTCTCAGTAATCGCTCCGTAAACGAACACCGTAATATCGCCTGCACCGAGATATGTCATCTCCAAAGAGGTAGTTACGGTATCTCCAGCGGAGTCAAGAGCAATACCCATTTCAAGACTGAAATCGCTGGAATCAGCGTGCATACATCCACCTGTAGTGAAGTCCGCATCGTAGTAATTCGATCCTGAGGAACCAACCTTGTAGCATGAACCGGAGGTCTCGTCAGCGAAAGCGAAAGTCGGATATCCGCCTGAATTAGCCATTACGTGGTTCTGCCTGTTGACCGGGCCATCGGATGGCCAGCCAGTCGAAGCTCCTTCGAAGAAAGACACGTAGGTGAAATCCTCTGAATTACTATTCTTCAGGTTGACCAATGATGGAGAAGCACTTCCCATACAAGGTCCACACCAATGGGCTCCGACATATTCACCAAAGACCGAATGTCCAGGGCTCGTTGCAAATCGAGGCATGTCCTCAGCGACTAATTCTTCCTTCTCTGCACTCTGCTCTTCGATGGCAAAATATCCAACAGCTGACATGGTCAGCATCAGGAAGGCCATCATGAGAGATGGTAGTTTGTTCAATTGCTGCGCTGCGGTCATCGATTTCGCGAGTTTTTGGCGAGGTATAATGCTACCCCGCTTCGGATTCTTGCGAAAAACGACCCTTTAGGGTCGGAATATGTTGTTTTTTAAAATTGAAATTTTCAATCGAAGGTATTGAATCGAGGGCGCTCCCGCATCCACTCAGATGACTACCGACCAGACTCCAAATTGGGTGGCTCTCCGTGAAGACGACGGGCGGGCATACTTGCTCAACCGAGTGCCTGGGGAATTGAAGGTGAAGGGGCTCGGTCGCTTCGATGCTGCGCAGCTTTTGGAAGGGTATTCAATCGGCGATCGAATCACTGTCGGTCAGAAGTCTCTGACCATCGTCGACGCGGCGCTGCCGGAGGCGCGCCGCAATATGCAACGAAGGGCACAGACAATCGGAATCAAAGATTCTGGATTTCTAATTTCTTGGATGGGAATTGGTGTTGGAAGCCGCGTACTGGAAGGCGGCCACGGTTCTGCCGGACTGGCGATGCACCTTGCCAATGTGATGGGTTCTAAGGGCTGCTTGATTTCTGTCGAGGTGCGTCCTGAACATGCGGCTGTTGGACGAAATAACATGGAACGAATGGCCGAATTCGCACCCGAATTTCCAGACTGGCATCTGCTTGAAATGGGGTTGTCTGAGGCGGCCGGTGAAGTCGCAGGAATCTGTGAACAACTCGACGCCGCAATCATCGATATGGCAGAGCCGTGGACAGTGGTTCCAGAGATTGCGGCCACGGTCAAAACGGGTGGTCGCCTAGCCTGTTATTGTCCAACGACCGCGCAACTCGAAAAGTCGTGGAACGCGGTCGAAGAAGAGGGCCTCGTAGTCGAATTTGCTGGAGAAATGATCGAACGCCGCTGGTCGAAAGCCGCGAAGGGCGGAGTTCGCCCCGGCAACCAGCCGATGGGACACACAGCATTCCTCCTAATTGCAGGAAAGATTGCTTCCTCGGAAGAAGAATGAAACCACTCATTGACCCTGCGAGACAGCGGGCATGTGACCTCGCGTCAGAGAGTTTTGATTTGGCGGCTTCCTGCCCCACCCGGACCTATCCATCCAGCTGGTTTGTTACCGAGAATCTGCTCAAGAATCTCCATCTCCCCATCGGTCAAATCCTTGGCCACATCGATGCAGGCCAGATTCTCGCGCAATTGATCTGCAGTCGTTGCTCCAACCAAAATCGTCGAGACATTCTGATTCTTCAAGCACCACGCCAGCGCCAACTGCGCAGGCGTGCAACCCTTCTTCTTAGCGAAAGTCATCAAGCCACGGACAACCTCGAATTCTCCCCGTTCTCGACGTTCCTCAATATCCTCAAGCAACCAATCATAGCCATCCTGTGTCGGCCGTGAGTCCTCTGGGATTCCATCCAGATATTTTCCCGTCAAGAAGCCAGAGCGTAGAGGACTCCAGATCGTTGTCCCAAGGGAATAAGGCGGCCGATAGAGAGGGAAATACTCCTCCTCGAAGCGCTGACGATGAAGCATATTGTATTGCGCCTGTTCGAACTGTGGTGGCTCGAGGCCCTCCATTCTCGCAATCCAGAAGGCCTCGGTAATTTGCTGAGCAGACCATTCGCTTGTTCCCCAAGACGTGGCACTCCCGTTACGGATTAGGTCGGTCATTGCACGAACCACAGTAGCAGTTGGAGTCAATGGGTCAGGGCGGTGAGCGAAGACCATGTCGACATAATCGAGTTGCAATCGCTGCAAGCACTTATCCATCCCTTCACGGCAATGCTTCACCGAAAGTCCGGACTCATTAACACCCAGTCCACCCCAGTAGATTTTCGTGGTGATGACCAATTCTGAGCGGCGCCAGAGATCTGGGTTTTCATGTTGCAATTGTTTGAGAGCAGCACCGAAGATTCGTTCTGCCTCGCCATTGGGATTACCGTATGCTTCGGCGTGATCGAAGCAGTTTACTCCAGCTTCGCGCGCGATACTCATCAATTCCTTAGCAGTCTCGACTCCAGCATCACCTGATAGTCGATCCTTGACGCCGTAAGTCGCCCAGAATCCATACGAAAGAACCGATACCTGAATACCGGTATTTCCCATCATCCGGTAATACATGTTCTCGTGAGTCATGACTTCGCCGAGCCGTTCGACTACTCAAGCATTGGCCTGACGTCAAGCCAGTCTTAGATTCGATTCATAAATCGAAGTCCGAACGCCGTGGTCATGAGGGACAGCGCCGACTGGCACCCCACCGCATTCCGCACGCATACAATCGGCCAGGTTGTGAACGGTGGCGCTGATCTAATCGGCGCTGAAGTCTCCATTGCTGGTTACGCGGAAACAGTCCGCGGCCGTGGTGCAATCGCTTTCGTCATGCTACGCGATGGAACCGGACACATCCAGGCATTCCTCAAGAAGGACAACATGGATGAGGATACATTCGCAGCAGTACAATCAGCCTCTCGTGAATCGACCATTCAAGTTACAGGAGTGGTCGCCCAAAAGCGCCCGCCCAAGACCAAGGAAGGCGAGCCAACCCCACCTCCAGAGTACGAAATTACAGTCTCTGAGGCAAACATTCTCTCAGCAGCAGCAACTCCACTACCAGTAGGAATCACCGACGATGTCAACGTAGGCCTCGACATCCGCCTAGACAACCGTCACCTCGACCTGCGCAGAGCCCATGTCAATGCGATGTTCCAACTCCGTAGTAAGGTCCTACAATACGGCCGCGACCACCTCATCGGCGAAGGATTCAACGAAATGAATTCGCCGAAAATCATCGCCAGTGCGAGTGAGGGAGGAACCAATCTCTTCCCGATGATGTACTTCGACACACCAGCTTTCCTCAGCCAGTCACCCCAACTCTACAAGCAACTCGCAGTTCTAGGAGGACTCGAGCGCGTCTTCGAAATCGGCCCCGCATTCCGCGCCGAGAAGCATGACACTTACCGTCACTTGAACGAATTCATCTCCTTCGATATCGAGGGAGCATGGATGAACGACGAAGACGTCATGGGAGTACAGGAGCGCATGATCCACCACATCTGGAGTCAGGTTGCAGCCAATGACCTACACCTCTTCGAAGCCATCAACACCTACCGCGCAAGCCAAGACCAAGACCCGGTTACCGTCGAAATCCCTAGCCTCCCCTTCCCTCGCATCCCTTATTGTGAAGCGATTGAGATTGTGCAGAATGGTGGTGGCGAGATTGAGTGGGGAGAAGATATCGAGAGCCATCACTGCGATATCATCGCAGCCAAGTACCCCGGATTCCACTTTTTGCCGCGCTGGCCGATGTCAATGAAACCGTTCTACATCTATCATGATGAATCTGAGAAGGGCTCGACGGGAGGCCAGCTGTCGCGCGGATTCGATTTGAATTACGGGCGCGACGAGATGACTTCTGGTGGACAGCGAGAACATCGTGTGGATGTTCTCGAGCAAAATCTACGAAACATGGATTTGAATCCTGCTGACTTCACTTTCTACACAGACGGATTCCGCTACGGCGCGCCACCGCACGCCGGCTGGGGACTGGGTGTTGCCCGCTTGTTGATGATACTCACAGGCGCGGGCAATGTCCGAGAAGTCGTCCTCTTCCCCAGAGATCGATCAAGAGTCACTCCCTGACCGAAAAGAACGGGTATCTAAGGCCCCTCCGCAAAGCGGGGACCATGGTGAAGCCAAAGTTTGCGTATCTGCTGCTGAAAGAGCACCCATACGGTCGCGAGATGCTTCGACAAATCCTCTCAGAAGGCTTCGTTCCAACCATCGTCATCACCGAGGATTCTGCAATCGGTGATGAGGAGCGCGAGAAGTTCCTCAAGCGTATCGAAGGAAACGATATCGCTCCAACTATCGAGGCTCAATTGGCCGATTTGGCAGAACAAGGGATCGACGTCCCACATATCGAAGTC
>DAFD01000099.1:18766-20363 GCA_002497895.1 Euryarchaeota archaeon UBA175 | reverse complement strand
CTGATCGTCTTTGGTGGCACAAGAATCATCCGCGGCGAAATCCTCGACCATCCCGCGGATGGAGTCATCAATTCACACCCTGGATTGCTTCCAGATTGCCGTGGCAGCGCGAGTCCCGCGTGGTCGGTTTACCACGATATCCCAATCGGTTCATCCACCCATTTCTGCGACAATGGCATCGACACTGGCGAACTGCTTCTACGTCGCGAGGTAGCAGTGACACGAGGAATGACCTACGAAGACCTCTGTTACGAAACACTGGTTCTAGCAGGTGCCCTAATGAAAGAGGCACTGGTGGCTTATTCAACAGGGCGCTGGGACGAGATGAGACATCCTCAGGGAGAGAGCGAACATCCCACTTTCCGCAATGCTGGGCCTGATATTCTCGAAGTAGTCAATCATAAACTCGCTGAACAGACTTATGCGCACTACATCGACTGAAAGATTGAGGAGGAAGATGGATGACTGGACTTACTGGAGATGATTTCCCCTTTGCTGAGAATGTACTTGCTGGCCGGACTGCACTTGTTTGTGGGGCCAGCAAGGGGATTGGAAGGGCGAGTGCTCTGATGCTTGCTCGCGCGGGAGCGCGGGTAATCGCTTGTGCGCGCTCGGCTGAAGACCTCGAAACCTTACTTGACGAAATGCATGGTTCCGGTCATTCGATGCTGGTTCTTGATTTGGAAGATGTCGAGGCCGTTCGAGAGGCTGTACTTGGCCTCGGTATGGTTGAGATTGTCATCAATAATGCAGGAGGTCCCCCCGGCGGACCCTTGCTCGGAAACAAACTCGACGAATTCGACGGGCCGTTCGCACGTCACCTGCATGCAGCTCACACAATCGCTCAGATTCTTGCGCCCAGAATGGAAGAGATTGGTTATGGGCGCTTTGTGAATATCATTTCGACCTCGGTTCGTGAACCGATTGACAATATCGGATTGTCCAACACTTTGAGGGGAGCAATGGCTTCGTGGTCCAAGTCCCTCTCTCGTGAATTCGCTCCATGCATCACCATCAACAACATCCTACCGGGTTTCACCGATACCGACCGACTCGGTTCTCTGGCCGGTTCGATTTCGGACAAGACTGGAAAGTCAGTCGAAGAAGTTCGAACCGCTTGGATGGATTCAGTTCCTATTCAACGGCTAATCGATCCACAGGAAACAGCAGCAGCCGTCACCTATCTCTGTCTCCCATCGTCTAGTGCCATCCGTGGAGTATCACTCGCAGTCGATGGCGGTAGAATGCGGTCGATCTGAGGATTGATTTCGATGAAATTCGACATCTTCTTCTCCATCTCGCAAACGCCGGACACATCCGGTTATATTCCAAGTGAGAGCGAGATGTTCGCAAATTTCCTCGACCAAGCCGAGAAGGCAGACGATCTTGGATTCGGCATTGGCTGGGTAGCCCAAGCTCATCTTTCAACCGAAGTGCAAAAGGGCAACTCAAAGCCTGTCGTCCCACATTACCCCGGCGAAGTTGGTCTTTGCACAGACTTCTTTCAAGTAGCAACAGCAATGTTAGCGCGCACGAAGAGGATAGAGGTTGGAAGTGCAGTCATGTCAATTCTGGCCAGCGGTGGCCCAATCCCTCA
>DAFD01000099.1:14683-18363 GCA_002497895.1 Euryarchaeota archaeon UBA175 | reverse complement strand
GGCCGCTTCGAATTCATGGCTCGCCCCTACGGCATCGTCCCACGCGACATGGTCGAAGAAGCAGCATGGCCAGCACTACGCGGTCAAATCTTCGCAGAGGCATCAGAGATTTTTCTGCGGCTGCTAAACGGCGAAGTCATCTCCACCGAGATGATTCGCAAAACCATTCTCGCCCGAGCAAACTTCCGCTCCGACGAAGATTGGGAACGAGTTCAGCAAGCAGCGCAACAATTGCATGGGCTTGATTCGGCGCCTGAATCAATCGAAATCGCGCCGAGATACAACTTCGAAGAGATCAAAACAATCCCTCAGAAATGGCGCCGAGACCTGTTGAACCTAGTACTCGGAAGCCACGATGCAAGTTTGCAAGAGGAGGTCAATCAGTGGGCCCCTGTGCAGGTTTTCAACCTCTCAATTACCCCTCCACATATCATCGAATCAACGCATCAACGGATGTCTGAGCATTACCACCCCAATGGAGGCTCATGGACGCGCGACATGATGCCACGGACAATCATGGTCTTCGTCAACGATGAGAATGGTCTGACTGCGGAAGAGCGCAGCGCGGCGGCTCGCGAAGAGGCGAGGGCCGCGCTGACAACCTACTGGAGTGCATTGGAAGGGACAATCGATCCGGCCAAGGTCGAGCGAGCGACTGACAATGCGGTGATTGGTAATGTCGAGGAAGTCGCCGCTCAGATTCGTGAGCGATTCGACCCCGAAGATCGGTTGATGTGCTGGTTCGATTTCTTCAATCATGATTCAGAGAGAGTCCAACGCAACATGGAGGCATTCATGACGAAGGTCGCTCCGGCAGTGAACGGAGGGGTCGAATGAGCGCGCGCAAGAATGAGCAACCGTCCAGCGTCGCTCCCGGTCGACCGGGGTCGGCCGTATTTCCAACGAATCCACTCGGTGAGAAGCATGAGGGGATCGCCACTGGTCGCGATGTCGAATGGGAGCCTCTCGTTGATTTCCGTCGTATGGATGTCTCAGAGAACACTATCCATGGCGCCATCGCTTGGGCCCATGGAGACGAAATCATCCATTCTTTCGGCGGTAATGTCCTCGTCTATGGACGCTCGATGATGAAACCACTGATGATGAAACCATTCACCGGCGCCCTCGATGAACTCGATTGGAAGCAGAAAGCAATCGCCTGCTCCTCTCACAATGGTGACACCGAACACGTCGCAGCCGCACAATCACTACTCTCAGAATCCGAGTGGGGGCTCATGCAGTGCCCCCTCGACGTCCCCCTCATCCAATTTGGACGCCAAGTACGTCGACCTCGCCGCTGGTTCCACACCTGTTCAGGAGAACACGCAGCCATCCTGAAGGCAATGCGAAAGATGGGCATGAACCGCGCCGGCTACACACTCCCAAGCTCACCCTGGTTCCCGAAGTATCTCGAGACCCTGCGCACCTACATGGGTAAGCCCGACTGGGAGCCGATGCGCGTAGCCAAGGACGGCTGCGGATTTCCAACCGTCTCAAACACCGTCGACGAACTGGCAGTGATGTTCGCAGGACTCGCAACCAACCGTGATAAGGACTGGATCTGGGAAGCGATGAACCGTCACCCAGACCTCATCGGTGGCTTCAATCGACTCGATTCTACTTGCCTCAAAGCAGGTGAAGGCAAATTGATTGCAAAAGAAGGTGCAGATGGTCTCTTGGGATTAGCAATTGACCATCCGGACTGGCCCAAGGGCCTTGGAATCGTAATCAAGATCGCACACGGATGGAACTCTCAAGCAACTTGGTATGTGGCACGAGCAGTATTGGGTGTCTTGGGTATCCAATTGCGCAACCCGTATCCACTGCACCGGCAGAAGGCGTTTATCGTCCCAGGAATTGTTCCAGACAGCTACCGCTCAGCCCTCGAGGAAGTTGTCACCTGGGACGAATGGGACCCCGATCGAGACCGCTTCTCCATGGACTGGAAAGAGTATACTGAAGCTATGACTCGCTCCGACCCTTTCTCCAATGAGGGTAATCAGGAGGGTTGAATTTGGAGCCTGAGAAGTGCTGTGAATCCGGGTGCGTTCCCTGCGAGCGGGACCGAGACGGGGCAGCACCGCTCGATTTGTTGAATTACATAGGTGGAGAGTTTGTTGGACACTCTGGGAACGAGGCCGACGAGAACAACTGGTTGAACGTCCTCGAACCTGCAACCGGTTACCGGTTTGCACGCGTGCCGTTGTCTGGCCCGGATGATGTCGATGCAGCTGTTATTGCAGCGCGCGCGGCTGCTCCGGATTGGGGTGCTCTGGACTTTGCTGAGCGTGCTGACTGGTTAGATCGAATCGCCGATGCTCTAGAGACAAAATACGAGGATATCGCAGCCCTTGAGAGCCGCGATACAGGTAAGCCGATCGCACTGGCACGCGCTGTCGATGCCTACCGATCAGTCGCCAACTTCCGCTTCTTTGCTGGGCTTATCCGCGAGAAGGCGGATTCACCCGATGAGATATTCGAAATGGATAACGCGACCAATGTAGTCGTGTCAAAACCGGTCGGCGTTGCTGCATTGATCACACCGTGGAATCTTCCCCTCTATCTCCTGTCATGGAAGGTTGCGCCGGCCATTGGCATGGGCAATACAGTAGTCTGTAAGCCCTCCGAACTAACTCCGATGACAGCGAATCTACTGATGGAAACCATCGACGAGGTTGGACTACCTGCAGGAGTCGTCAACCTCGTGCACGGGAACGGAGCCGGAGCCGGAGGGCCACTCACTACTCACTCCGATGTCGACCTTGTCTCCTTCACCGGCGGCACGGACACCGGAGCCAAGGTCGCAGCCGCCGCCGCTCCACAATTCAAGAAACTCAGCCTCGAGCTCGGCGGTAAAAACGCCAGCATAATCTTCGATGATTGTGACCTTGAAAAAACCGTCCCGGGTGTTACCCGAGCTGCCTTCCTCAACCAAGGTCAGGTCTGCCTATGTGGCAGTCGTATTCTAGTGCAATCAGGGATTTACGACGAATTCGTCAAACGATTCGTCGACTCGGTCGAATCGATGCGCATCGGCGACCCGAGTAACGATGAGACCGAACTCGGTGCACTCATCTCTCCCGACCACCTCGCCAAAGTGGAGGGCTACGTAGCCCTCGCACAGGAAGAGGGAGGAGAGGTTCTGACTGGAGGCCACCCCTGCCTTCCCAAAGAGTTCGAGCACGGAAACTGGCTGGCACCGACGGTGATTGCAGGACTTTCGCCCGACGCACGCTGCTCTACCGAGGAGATCTTCGGACCAGTCGTAACGATTCACCGATTCGAGGCCGAGGAAGAAGCCGTAGCTATTGCCAACAATACCCGCTACGGCTTGGCTGGAAGCGTTTGGACCGGCGACCTCGACAAAGGACGTCGGGTCGCCGAATCGATTGATACGGGAATGGTCTGGGTCAATACATGGCTGCACCGCGACTTGCGCGTGCCCTTCGGCGGAGTCAAGGACAGCGGCGTTGGCAGAGAGGGGGGCCGCTGGAGTCTCGGATTCTTCTCAGAGCCAATGAACATCTGTCTCAAGCACGATTGAAGTCGGAATGACTGAAAGATAGCCGCACTCGCGCAGCGGGTGATAGCATGACATCTGTGGGCATCATCGGGCTCGGAGCGTATGTTCCACCTCATGAGATGAGCAATGAGGATTGGGCGGAGATTGTCGAGACCAG
>DAFD01000099.1:12846-14299 GCA_002497895.1 Euryarchaeota archaeon UBA175 | reverse complement strand
GACACGCACACCTCCGATCTCGCCGTTGAAGCCTGCAAACTGGCTTTGGACGACGCCGGACTCACCCCTGCCGACATCGACCTCGTCATCCTCGCTACCTCCTCGCCAGACGTGCCACTCTCCTCGACTGCAGGCATCGTTCAGCACAAATTAGGCTGCGTTGATTGCGGCGCATTCGACATCAATGCCGTCTGCGCCGGCTGGGTCCATGCATTGGATATCGGTGCCCGATTCGTCGGGACACCGGGTTACGACCACGTGCTCGTGGTCGGCTCTGAAATCTATTCTCGTATCCTCAATTGGCAGGACCGAGCAACGTGCGTGCTATTTGGAGACGGAGCAGGTGCGGCAGTGCTCGGTAAGGTTGCGGATGGAAAGGGCGTCCTAGGATCGTGGCTGATGAGTGATGGTGGTGGTGCGGAAGTCATAGAGATCCCCGCCGGAGGGGTCCGAGTACCGATCCCCAGCGCCAACTTCGAAGAGGGTATGCAATACTTCCACATGGACGGTCGAGCGGTCTGGAACTTTGCTATCGAGGCATTTCCGCAAGCGGTCCATGCGGCGCTTGAGAGAGTCGGTAAGACGCTCGATGAGGTCGATTTTGTGATTCCTCATCAAGCAAATATCAACATCATCAAGACAGGTATGGAGAATCTTGGATTGCCGATGTCTAAGACTTTCACAAATCTCCACAAATACGGCAATACCGCCGGTGCGAGTGTGCCTATTGCAATGCGTGAGGCGATGGATGAAGGGCTCATCAAAGAGGGTGATTTGGTTGTAACCGCTGCCTTTGGCGGCGGTTTGGCTTGGGGCGCCAACGTAATTCAATTCTAATTTGAGAGAACTGCAAGTACGAGCGAAGCGCTGACCTTGCCGAAATCATGGCTATCTTCACTAGCGGTCGGATCGGGATTATCGCCGACAACGAAGATTTGTGTCTGATCAATTGATTGAATCCGCTTGATGATTCGCAGGTCAGGCCTGAATGGATGATCTAGCAGGACGACCTGCCCAGCCTCCAGAGCCTCTGCTTCGACCCTCTCGAACCTCACGGTACTACCTGCAGAGAGGGTCGGCCACATTGAGTCGCCTTTCACGACGACATTCACGAAGCGCGTATCCATGGGACGTCACGGCCCTTGGCAGCCCAGAACATGTGATGAATCGCTTCTACCGCATCCATTAGTTCCTGAGCATGTTGTTCTGAGACTTCGACCTTGCAGGCGGAGCAGAGCTTTGCGGCCTGCCAGAATGTGTCGTGCAGGTCTGGAATTGTCTCTAGGTGTTGAGGCTTGAAGAAGTCGGTCCAGAGAATCAACAATTCGTCCTTACACTTCTGTGATTCTTCTTCCTTGATTACTGCGTATCGGCTCATGGTGTTGATGTATGATGCAGAACTGCAATCTGCGCTACTTTCACTGAGTGCAACCATTTTCTTAGTCATTGATTG
>DAFD01000099.1:516-12466 GCA_002497895.1 Euryarchaeota archaeon UBA175 | reverse complement strand
CAGTGGGCGCTTGCCTCGATTGTTGGGATATGTTCGTTATCGATGTCTATCATTTCTCTCACCGGTGACTCTCGCATCAGGTGTCGGATTATCAATGCGACGCGCGCGATTGGTCAGTTCGGTTGTGGAAAACACAACGAAACGGGGTCTCCTCTACTGCGTGTATGGCTCCCAGGCTCCAGTCAATACGTTGTGTTTCAGTAGACTGCCGTCGGGGTTCTGCACCCAAATATCGTCGTTTGCATCTTGCCAAACCTTCTGTCCATGCTCGTTGATTTGAGCATCCTCAGGAGCTTCGACGCGTGGCTTTGGTGGCGGAGCCGTATCGAGTAATGACCCTAGGTCAAGCTCGCCTACCTCTGATACTTCATCGGCTGACTCGTCGTAGTCTTCTTCGAGAGATTCTTCCTCCGACTCGGCCTCATGAGTTAGATCCCAAGCCATCGGCTCAGTCGTTGGTTCGTCTTCCTCGACTTCTGCCACCGAAGGCTGAGCCGAGTCCAAATCGAACATCGCTACAGGTGGCGTGAATTCAGGCTCAGGCTCTGGTTCTGGAACCGGCTCGTCATCATACAGCATATCCTCGGCCGAAATTCTTACTTCGACACCTCCAATCTCACGTAATTCGTGCGTGCTATCATCGGCCTCAGGTTTCTCACTTCGACCCATTCCCATGCGCACACTGAAGCCGATGACACCGAGGATGATCAGGCCAATCACAAGATGAATCGAGGCCTGAACGTAATTCTGGTAGAATTTGATCGTAGGGAACCTGTCAGAATTATCTCCGACCCCGTCGCCGTCGGTGTCAATCCATTCATCAGCATCCTTGGGGAAAGCGTCGATGCTGTCGTTATATCCATCGCCATCGTAATCTGCAACGAGCGGATCCAAACCGAGACTCTGCTCTTCAAGGTCAGGAATACCATCGCCGTCGTCGTCGGTATCCGCGTTATTGCCGATTCCGTCGCCGTCAGTGTCGAGCCATTCTTCGGGGTCGAGCGGGAGGACATCATTGTCATCGAGGTATCCGTCATTATCGTCGTCATTGTCCTCGATGGTATCCTCGCAGCCATCTTGATCCCAGTCGTTTAATTTGGTACTGGTCCAGTTCATCAAGCCGTAATCACATAGATCCCAACCGTCGTCGATACCGTCGCCGTCATCGTCTCTGTCGAGGAAGTCGGGAATTCGGTCGCCGTCGGTATCGATGTGACAATCGCTGACATCCTTGGCTGCTTCCACCATTGTCATCTGCCCATTAGGGCAAGGCAGTGCTTCAGTCGCTCCTTCGGTGTCTATGTAGTAGTCAATAGGGGCTGGATTTTGTGAGATTGCTGACGGGGAATCGACGTAATAACCGAGGCCCGCGGATTTGCACTCGGTCTGTCCGCGGAGGTTCTGATAATTTCCCTCCTCACATGGAATCTGGGCAGAGGAGGCAGGGTCAGGGACGTAGTTTCCTGGGTCTGCATCGGAACAGGCTGAGGCCGTGACCGACCCCGAGTTCGGGTTGTAGTCACCTGCCTCACAAGCGATTTGGGCTGTTGCAGCCATCGTATCAACATAGAAACCAGGGTCGGCTACGAGGCAGTTTGACCATCCTGCGCTCGGCTGATAGGTTCCTAATTCGCATGCCTCTTGAGCGGATGATCCTGTATGAGCGACGAAGTATCCTGAGTTCGCCTCGATGCAATCGTTAGCCGAGGTTGATCCACTGTTGGGATTGTATGTGCCCGCGAGGCAGGCTTGCTGAGCGGATGCAAAGTGAGAATCGACGTAATGGCCGGGCTCAGCTGTCAGACACTCTGTGCCGGCTCGTTCTCCTTGGTAGGATCCCATACTGCAACCAATCTGTCCCGTCGAACCATCTGTCGGCACATGGTAACCGAAGTCAGCATCGATACAACTTGACTGACCCGGTGCTGGCTGATAGGTCCCTGCTGGACAGAGTAATTGCTCGGCTGAGCCTTCATTGCCTACGTAACTTCCAGCATCGGCTGCCATGCAGTCATCTGAGTCGATCGAACCACTGCTTGGATTGTATGAGCCCGCTGCGCAAGCTGTCTGCATTGTGGAGGCCTCCTGATCGACATAATGCCCAGGGTCGGCGGTTGCGCACTCGGTCGCTCCCTGAGAGGCTTGCCAAGATCCGAGTGCACAAGGAATCTGAGCGTCAGCGGCGACAGCGGGTACGTAGTACCCTGGAGCTGCTGCATCACAGGCGATTTGTCCCATATTAGCCGCGAAGGTCCCCGCAGAGCAGGAATACTGTGCAACCGAGCCATCGAGAGCTACGTAGTGCCCTGTATCTGCCAGCATACAATCGCTGGCTTCATCGGCTCCGGTATTGGGATTGTAAGAACCCGCTGAACAAGCAATCTGAGCCGTCGCCGCTTGCGTATCGACATAATGTCCAGCATCGGCGGCTAGGCATTCAGTCTGCCCGATATTCGGTTGGTATGTTCCGGGCAAACATGGATCTTGACTGACTGCTGCAGTGCTATTGACGTAATAGCCGGCAGAGGCGGAATCACATTTGTCCTGACCACTCGCCGGCTGATAGGTACCAGTAACGCAGGCAATCTGTGAGGTGGACGCCACTGTAGGAACATAGTGCCCAGGCTCGGCATTGAGACAGGCCCACTGGCCTGAGTATGGTTGGTAAGTACCGACTAAGCATTGGGACTGTGCCGTTGCCCCTTGATTTGGAACATAATTGCCTGGGTCCGCGTCGATGCAGGAGGTCTGTCCTGAATTCGGTTGGTATGTACCAACATCACAGATTGTCATGTTGGCTTGTCCAGCTGTCGGTACGTAATATCCAGGATTAGCTGCGAAGCAAGTGGTCTGCGCCGCTGATGTCTGGTAAGTTCCCGCAGCGCAGGCCTGCTGGAAAGAAGATCCTGAGACATTGACGTAGTAACCGGGCGAGGCCGCGGTCTGCGAGGCTGCGCCAGAAGTTGGGACGTAATATCCAGTTGAGGCAATTATGCAAGTCGTCTGGCCAGTGGTCGGCTGGTAATATCCTGGAGAGCACGCGGTTTGTGTGGTCGCTCCTGTTCCGTAGACATAGTGTCCGGCGGAGGCTGCATTACAGGAAGTCGAGCCGACTTGATTCTGCCAAGTTCCGACGCCACACAGAGTCGTCGAGATTCCATGTTCGGCATCGACTAAGGTCGCCGTCGAGCCAATCTGTGACATCGAGCCAGAGGTCGAACGTAGGTCGATGACCAGTGAGTAATTGCCAGGTCCGGTCGAACCCGAGGAATACATGATGCGGATGTAATAGAATCCGCTTGCATTGCCGGCAGCCGATGTTGAGACCTCTTCTTGGGTCGCATTGGTCGCTGAGAACGATACCATATCGAAAGTCTCGTTCAGTAGATCGATGTTGAAGTCCTGTCCCATCGGCGAGGTGAGATTGGCAGAGAACCAAGCATTTCGTGGCAAATCGAGAGAGAATACGTCACTGGTGTCGCTGCCGCCATTTACCGTCGCAGAATAATTCGCACTCATCACTGAGAGCGGTAGAGCCGTCGTATTGGTTGCTCCAGCGTCGCCACCAGTAGTTGATGCGAAGGAACCGGCAGGCGCGGCGGTGCAGGATGATTGTCCTACCATGGCGTTGTAATATCCGCTCGCGCATGCACTCTGAGATGTGGCTCCGTCCGAATCTGAGTAATGACCGGCGGAGGCATCGAGGCAGGTCGATTGACCAGTGTAAGGCTGGAAGGTTCCCGTCTCACATTGAGTCTGGACCAGAGTATTACCTGGCGCAGAGTGACCTGCGTCGGCATCGGTACAGATTAGACGACCATACTTTCCGTCATCGCAATCAGTCCAACGCGCAGGATTGTTTGGATAATCGTCGGCGGTATCGATGACGCCATCACCGTCATCGTCGCCGGTCTGATGGGTATCGAAGATATTGCGAGTTCCGTCGCCATCCATGTCCTGATCGGTAAAGGCGACGTGTGCGCCATCGGTGAAGCTCAACTCGTATGGGTTGAGCATTGAATCGCTGGTATTGTCAAATTCTCCCGACTGCGCTCCCCAGCAGCGCAGCGAATCATCCGAGAGAAGTGCGCACGTTGAATCCGTGCTGGTCGCCGCTGCAAGCACCGAAAGACCGGCGCTCAAATTTACTTGTACAGTTGAATCTCCCTCGCCGGGGAAAATATTCTCAGCCGAGCAGGCCGAGTTAATCGTCGAGGAACAGGTGCCATCGCCGAGTTGTCCATGAGTATTTACTCCCCAGCACTGCATCGAACCATCGTCGATGACAGCGCAGGTGTGGGAACCGACGCCATCGAGCATCGTTGCCGTGGCGCCGGCGCCCAAATCGACTAGATGGACATTGGCGGTTGCCGCACCATTGTCAGAGAATACAGTGTATTTGTTACCCCAGCAACCGACCGAGCCATTGTCGAAGATGGCGCAGGTCGAACGACCCGAGGTCACCAAAGAAACCGCGCGCAATCCAGTTGAGTGGTTGGCCTCGATTGGAACATATGAATCGTTGGTGGTGCCATCACCCAATTGCCCACGGATATTGTATCCCCAGCACTTGACATCCCCTGTGTCAGTGATGGCACAGGTGTGATCCTCGCCTGCAGACACGGCAACAACATCGACGTTGGTGCCCAAATCGATTTGTACCGGCGATACACGATTAGTCGTCGAGTCATCCCCGATCTGACCGTGATGATTGCGACCCCAGCACCACAAACTCGCATCGACGAGGATAGCACAAGAGTGATCCTTGCCCTCGTCGACAACCACTGGCTCAGGGCTCAAACTGACATATCCAGCGCTAAATGCTGTGTTACCAAGTCCCAATTGACCGTAATTATTCGAACCAGTGCAGTACATCGAATAATTACTCAGAATCGAGCATTGTCCTGCTCCTGAACTTGAAATCACAGAATCCTCAGAATATACTGCGGAACCAGCAGACCACTCAATTGTAGTTCCATTTGCTAGCACTACGATTGGTCCGTCATCAGCGACGTTGAGGACAGAATGAGAGAAGACCGAGCCGGCCTCGCTGCCACGCACATTCAGCGTCGGACCGCTGCCGTGCGTGAAATCCGCTTCCTCCTCAACACCGAGTACGAGCGTTGCACCTTGGCTGCCTATCAGGAAGCCGAGCATGGTCACCCCGAAGAAGAGTGTGCAGATTCCGAGCGCGATTGTCCTCTTGGTTTCCTCGTTCAGCATGAAGATTGGCGCACTTGCTGAGATTATCACTATTCCCTATGCCTGAACTGTTTGCATCACGCGTTGAGCACCTCAAGAGACAGTCCGTAGGACTGGAGTCCCGCTGCTTCTAGTGCCTCTTCGACGCTATCAAATGGCCTTTCGGGGTCTTTACGGGACAATTTCGCTCTTTCAGAGATGATTCGCCATGCCGCTTTGCTGCCTATGCCAGGGATGGCTTCGAGTTGAGCCTGAGTTGCAGTATTGATCGATAGGTTCGACTCCACTCCACTGATGCTGCGCATTCCATGACCTGTGACGATGATATCTGATTCTGTTTCGAGCGGAATTTGGTAAGGAATTCCGATAAGGATTGGGTATGCTCCGATTTGACGGCCAAAGGTGATTCCTGAGCGGCCATGAATCGCCGAGTCTCTATGCTCTGGGTTGAGCACTTGTTCGGGTCGGCGAATGCGGTCTTCGTGGGCTTCCCACCAGACATTCGTTAGGCGATTACCTGCCGGGAACATTTCTTCGAGGAGAGGTTTGTCGATTTCTTCTCTGACGCTTTTTTTGAATGCGCGGAAGGTGGCTTCGGGAATTGGTTGGAAGCCTTGACCTTCGACTTGGCGGATGTTGATTCTGCGCAGCCAGAGTCCTTCCGCGCGCAGGCTGTTGAGGAGTTGGCGATTGAGGTCGTAGGATTGTTCTGTTTCACCGTTTAGGCCAGCGATGAAATTGAGACCTGGGAGAAGTTTTGGTAGACCTCTTTCACCTCGTTCGCGACCGTGTTCATTGATGTGGCGAATAGCTGTTTTGAGTTGGTCTGAGTCACAATTGAGCCAATTTTCTTCGTGCACTCGTGGGTCGGCTGATTCTAGTCCAAAAGAGAGCACTGCGCCATCGGAGAGAGTTTCTACAAGGGTGCGAGTGATCTCTGTTGCAGGTTCGAGATTCTCTGCGACTATGGATGGATTTCCGTTGTCCACGTGAAGGATATCGAGGCGTTCGTCCTCTCTCAAACCATGCAGAACTCTAGCTATTGGCTCAGGGTTCGGAACTGGATATTCGAGTTCGACGACTCCTTCGGCTTTGTAGGTGTAAATGTCTGTAGCGCCGCCTATTCTTACGTGGCGTACTCCGTTGTCAAGAGCAGTGGTTATCTCAGCGATAACATCCTCTTCTTCTCGCCAAATTGGAACTCCCTTCTTCGGCTCGATACAGAATTTGCATCCTCGCTTGAATCGGACACAGCCCTGATAGAGTTCGACCTCGTAAGTCAATGGGCCGGCTCGGCCATCTTCTGTAACGAGGTCGGGGTGAGTGGTGACACACTGGCCCTTCGCTCCCGCCTTCGCCCACTCATTCCATTGCTCGGGGCTACGTCGCTTGTGTTTCCACTGACCAGAAGTGAGGAAATTGTCGAGAGTTGCATCGGTGTCTTGCACTGCACAGAATAGGTTGGCGCGGAGCGGAATCCAGCCGTCATAGCGCCAATGTCTGATGGCCCAGCCTCCCGCGAGAACTGGGTGTTCGTGCGGGAGGATGGCGAGAAACTCATCGAGTTCGCGACGGGAAATCGGAGTTCCTCGAACATATTTGCCTGGAACTACGGAACCAGCGAGAACTACCGCGCCGTCAAGATCAGCAAGTTCTCGCTGCAGGGCGGCTCTTTCATCTGGTTCTGATAGGCGGTTTTTGTGCTTGAGCCGCCACTGATCAACTGTCATGTACGTGTATGGAATACCTCGAGCTTCCAGCACTCCGCAGATGTAGCGGATATGGAATCCAAGGTAATTCGGCACGCCGAAGGCAGCCGGTTCATCCTCGTAACCATCGAGGACAAGCCAGCCTTCCATCGAATTCCTCAGCCTCTCGGCTGAACACTGAGCCTTCACGACTTCGATTGAACGAGTCCTCGCACGCGAAAAGAATCGACGTGAATAATCCCTCGAGCAGTGGCTCAGTTGCGGCGTCCGCCACCACGACCACGATTACCACCGCGGTCGCCGCGGTTTCCTCCGCGTCCACCTCGGCGGCCCCCGCCGTCATTGGATTCTTGAACCGAAATCTTGCGGCCGTGAATCTCAGTTCCATCGAGTTCCTTGATTGCCTTCTCACCGGCTTTGCGACTGGCGAACTTGACGAAAGCAAAGCCGCGAGATTGACCGGTCTCACGGTCGGTGGCGATGCTGCACTCGCTAACCTCGCCATGGTCGGCGAACAAAGCGCGTAGTTCATCTTCAGTTGCTTTGTAGGCTAGACGTGCCACGAAAAGTTTGATTCCTGAAGTCTCTGAAGACTCGGCTCGAGCCTTTGTCAGAACCTCTCTCTCAGCCGCTAATTGCTCCTTGGTTGCTTTGCCATCCTTGACTTTGCCCATGCAGTCGCGACAGCGAATTGGCTTGCCGGGTGTCGGCTTGAATGGAACTGTTGTGTCGACTCCGCAGAGGGTGCACTTGCATTCGTGCTGGACGCGATCCTTGCCTCCACCGCCTCTTCCACGGCCTCCTTTTCCAGTGATTGCTGCGCGCATGCGCATGGCCGCCGCTGGGGCATCATGAGTGAGCCCGCGGCGATGATCGGCCATTGGGGATAGGTAGGGTCGAGCGCCCTCGTGACCGAGATTCTTCTCAGCGTCTGCAGACCAACGCTCGCCGCCACGATTCAGGCTCTGAACGTCGTCTCCGAGGATGTGGCCGTGGCCGAAGCCGTTGGAAAGAGCGCGGTAACCAATGTAGTCGCAGCGTGGGCAATCGACGTTGAAATCGTCCTTAGCTGCAGAGGTAACTAGGTCGACGCCGCAAGCGGGGCAGATTGCCGAAAGGACTCCGAGTTCGGGCGAGCCACGAGTGCTTGCCTTGACGTTCGGTTCAATTTGGGTGATGCGAGCTCGGATCAAATCTCGAGTTCGCATTGCATCGCCAGGGGATGGAAGGAATCGGTCTACAATCTCAGTGACGAAAATGTCTGCGAAGAGATTCAGAGCGGCAAGGTCGCGGTGACCTGCGTCCTTCTCGATGTGGAGTAAGCGTACCATCGCGACCTTGGGCATCAGCTTGGTGACCTCGGCGATAACATCGTCACCAATCTGAGGTGAGTTCGTCTCGGGTCTGTTGGCCTCGATGGAAATGGTTCCATCGTTGCTGACAACGGTGCCGCTGACGAGAGCTATTGCACCGGAATCGGTCTCGGAGAGGCCCGAGCCAAGGTTAGCATCGGCCGGGATCTCAACCGTGTTACCGGGTGTGACGAAGTCTCCGTCAGCAGCGCTCATCGAGGCCGGCGACCGGACCACTCCCTATGAACGGTCCGGCCGTGCGTAGCACGGCGTTGGAAGGTCCCTTCAGTGCTCTCGGAGCGAAGGGGGTTTCACTCGGGCGGAATCAGCCGCCAAAATGCGACTCGTGTCTTACCTTGACGGCTGGAGTGATGGGCGTAGGCAGCTGGGAGGGCAAAGTCCGCTTCCCAATATCGCTCAACAGTCCAACCAGCCGCCTCAAATAACGGTTCAATATGAGTCGCTTGAGCGCTGTGCATCAAATGAGAATTCGCGCCACTGCGAAGCATCGCTTCGAGGAATGGGCGATCGCTTTTCGGTGTTTGAGAACCCCAGGGAGGGTTCGAAATTACAAGATCGACTCCAGCGATATCCAGATTCTCATTGACCACCTTGCACATCACCTCAGCAATATCTCCAACTCCGGTCTGTTCGACTGCCTCGAATGCTACAGCACAGGCAGCCTCATCGCATTCGACAAGAATCACCTGACCAGCACCCATCAGCGCGGCCCCGATTCCAAGAATTCCATTACCCGCGCCCAAGTCGGCGACCACTGAATCAGCGTCAAGGTCGCCGAAAGCGGCGATTTGAGCCAACCACGCTGCTGCCAAATCGCCACTAGTCGAATACTGCTCCAACCCGACATCCGAGCAAGGATGCCCTGGAAGCGAGGAGAGTAACATAGCGAGGCGACGCTGACGCACGCCCTGCGTAGGATGTCGCTCTATTGGCGTGTGCGGTTGGCTCGAAGTCAAGACTCCAAGAAGAGATTCACAACTCGCGCGCGAGTGTTGTATTGTTATCGTGCATCAATCCGTCTGCGAGAAGCTGCTCGGCCAACAGAACTGAGTAGCCCGCAGCACCCCGAATCGTATTGTCAGCCATAGTCGAGTATCGTAGGCTCGTACCCTCGACCGATACCTCTCCGACCGCCACTGACATCCCTGCCTTGAGATCGTGTCCGGGATGATTTACACCGTCTCCACCGACCCAACGGTGCTCCTCAGAAAGTTTGTCATCGACGAATATAATCGCTCGCGACGGAGCCGATGGAAGGTCGAGTTGCTGGCTCCGTGATGTCCATTCACGCCATTCTCGGATGACCTGATGAGCGCTTACAGGCTCAGTGAATTCGACGTGCAGGCGCGCATAATGACCATGGTCTCGCATCACTCTAATGCACTCCGCTTCAATGCTCACATCCGTTTCGAGGATTTTGGCCAATTCGGCTCGAACGGATTCTGACTCTCCTGGAATCTCACGAGATATTTGCTCGCCTGCTCGACCAGCAGCTAACATCTTGCGGCCACCGCCGGACAAGGCTTGCTCGGTGGCGATTCGGATTGATGCCAGCGGAGCCATCTGCATTAGCGGAGCGAGGGTGATGGCGAGAGGAGAGACTGCGCAATTTGAGCAGGAAACTAGCCGGCCACCGCCCGAATTTGCTTGATTGTCGAGCACTGCTAAGTGCTCGATATTCACTTCTGGCACGACTAGAGGCACATCGTCGTCGAGCCTGTGTATTTGTGCGTGCGAGACGACGATGAAGCCGGCCTCAGCCAGTGGCCTCTCGACCCTCCCGGCCGGCTCATCAGGAAGTGCTGAGAAAACAATGCGCACTCCAAGATCTCGGAATTCCTCAATCAGCAAATCGAGATCCTCGAGCCCGCCGATAGTCAGCCCACTTTGCGGTGGCCTTTCCTCATCCAAACTCCAGAGACACTCATCATGAGCACTTCCCGAAGTTTCCGGCGAACCGATGACTGCGACGGGTTCGAGCCAGGGGTGGAATTGGAGACGTTGGAAGAATCGTTGGGCGACCATTCCAGTGGCTCCTAGAACAGCACAGCGTACCCTCCCATAAGCATCCATAGCAGGTGGTATCGACAATCCATTCCTAAACAGACCGGTCAGCACCGCTCCTAAACAGACTTACACTTGCGTAGCGGATTGCCAGTCTTGATATACCCTCGATTTCCTCTTTGTTTGCTGAGTGAAATGGAAATCGTGTTCGTCGTCGTTGGAATTCTTGTTGGTGCGGCAATTGGATGGCTGCTAGCGAAGCAGAAAATGGACTCTGGGCCGAGCGATGCAGAAACTGAATTAGTCAAGGTGAGAGCCCAATTAGAAGCTCGCGAAGAAGCATTTCAAACCACTCAACATCAGATGCTCGACACGTACAAACTGGCGGCCACACAAGCCTTCTCAGATGCTGTAGAGGCGGCTGATAAGGAGAAGGAAGGGAGTTTTACAAAGGCGACTGAAGACCTTTCGAAATCTCTCGGCGACTACTTCGAGACTGTGGAGCGAGTCGAGAGAGAAAGGATTCAACGAGAGGCCACTCTAGAGACTAAGATAGGCGCTGTAGAGACAGCTGGCCTTCAACTTTCAAGCGATACTCAGGCCTTGACAAATGCACTGAAGGGAGACTCTAGCACCCAAGGTGCATGGGGCGAGGTAGTGGTCGAGAATCTGCTTCAGAGCATGGGCTTCGTCGAGGGACGTGACTATGTCACACAACTCTCCGAGACCGCTGCAGATAAGAGTCGAAAGAGGACAGATTTCGTAGTCAACCTCCCAGGTGACAGACAAGTCGTTCTCGACTCAAAAGTCTCACTGACAGCCTACACACAGTTTGTCAATGCCGCAGATGAGGATGAAGCTGAGGCTGCGATGAAGGCTCACTGCGATTCAATCAACTCACATGTGAAGAAACTCGCCTCAGCCAATTACAGCCACATGAAGAGCATCAATACTCTCGATTTCGTGCTCATGGTTGTGCCTCTAGAGAGCGCCTACATCGATGCCATGCGGTACAGCCCTGACCTTTACGCAGGACTTGTCGCTGACCAACGAGTCAAGATTGTCAGTGGAACGAGCATCATGGTCATTCTGATGATGATTCAGGACCTGTGGAAGAAGGAGAAGCAATCGAAGAATCAACTTGAACTGATTGAGCGCGCTGGAAAGCTCTACGACAAGGTCGTGCTTTTCCTTGAGTCGTTCACAGAAATTGGCTTCGAGTTGGGGCAGGCTCAGAAGGCCTTCGACAAGGCCAAGAATCAACTTACTGATGGGACTGGAAACGTCATTCGGCAGACTGAGATGTTGAAGGAACTCGGCGCCAAGACCTCAAAGGAGCTTCGAGAGAAAAGCGGAGTGAGGAATCTCGCCGAAGAAGCGGAAGAGGAGGAGTGATGGTCTCGACCCGCTTCGGCGGGTCATGATCAACTGGGATTCACATGAGTTCCATCCAGTAGTCAATCTCCCTGATGATTACGAAGTCCGTGATTTCACTACCGGCAATTACTCACCCTCAAAATTTGACTACGATATCGGGAGATATGATGAACTGCGGCCTGGGATGTACAATACAGATCTCTTCGATGGTGCGCGCTTCCTCCACATTGGCATCGATATCGGGGCGCCCGTCGGAACTCCTTGCATGGCCTTTGCCGACGGTGA
>DAFD01000099.1:0-159 GCA_002497895.1 Euryarchaeota archaeon UBA175 | reverse complement strand
CAATCCAGCCGACGGCGATTATGGCTACGTCGTGATTACCAAGCATATCCTCGACAGCACCACTATTTGGGCACTCTACGGACACCTCGATGCCGCCTCGGTCAGAGGCAAGTCAGTCGGTCAGAAGGTTAGCCTCGGAGAGGTCATCTGTTGGATGGG
>DAFD01000021.1 GCA_002497895.1 Euryarchaeota archaeon UBA175 | reverse complement strand
CAGCCTGCCAGTACTGGTCGAAGTGATGTGGCTGAACTTGACGGACGGTTTGAATCTCCATCGTCTCCAAGCCAAGAACTGTGATGTCGTCCATTCCTTCGACGATGGTTCGGCCCTTGCAAGAGAGCGGAACACCGGCCGGTCCAAGTCTGAGTGGCATACGCTTCGCTCCTCGCAGGTCGGGCGGAAGGGGTGGTCCTACTAAAGGGGTATTCGAGAGGGGTGTGGCAAAGTGGAAGGAAAAGTCATGCGAATCCTGAGGATTCGTGTCGGTTGAAGCAGTCTTCAACTGAGTTTTGCGGCGGCGGCCACACCATCAGAACCTGGACCTTGCCGCGGTAATTCACAGAGGTAATGGCCGAGCCAAGTAGTGGCTGATTCGGATACGCAAGAACCGCTATGCAAGCCTAGCGAGTGTTCGATTTTGACGCGATTCTGTGCTGGCTCGCAAGCAATGACTTGAGGCACCATTCCGCGCAGACGAATCTCCCTCAGTAAGTCATCTTGACTCAATTCTTCTAGAGATGCTATGCGCGGTAGCGCATCAGGCGTGAGGAAGAGAATGTGGATCTGCCTGATGCGCTCAATGACGAAGCCCCATGCCTCGGCCAAGCGATCCGGGTCTTCGGGCAAATCGACAATCATCACGACGCGCGGGCCTTCGAATTCAGCAAATGTCATGCCCGCACCCTGTGCGCTCCGCGCGCTGTCACCAACCAATACTGTCGAGGCCGACAAAACCAGCCAATGAGCTCCTTCGAGTCGGCCTCGCCAATCAATTTCTCCATGACTGAAATCAGCCAAATCGCTTACTTCGACTCGATCCGTAGTTGCACCGGTAGCAGAATCCATTACTGAGTCGACAACGTCTATGCCAAACCCAACGCAACGAACGGTAGTCTCCATTCAATCGACCTTCCAACGCAGCAGCGCCAGAGCCCCACCCATACCGATGAGCTGCTGCCCCGCGTCGTGGTCCACAGAAGCCTGAATCACCTCGCCGCGATTTGTCGAAACAGTCGAGGCAACCTCTTCCCAACGAGAGCGAATCGCTCGGTCGTCAGAACGAAGAAGAGAGGCATCAATCACAAGTTGCTCGACTGCACCTTGCTCAGCAGCATCAGCAATCGAAGCGCCGCCGTAAGATACGGCCCCGTTTGTGGAAATCCTCGCAAGACCTTCCTCGATAGCGCGAACTTGTCGAACCAATTCATGCTCACCGAGCACAGCGTCGGCAGCTCCACCTGCAAGAACCTCGTTAGCTGCTGAGCGACCGCCGATAGAAGTCGCAGCATTCAGAATCTGATTTTCAGCGCCGAGAGCACGAAGCATTCCTTCGAATTGCTCTCGAGCTAGCCCTGGACCGCAAATAACCAATGGCATCCGATCAGGAAACACAAGTTTAGTTTCACGAGCAACGCGCTCGAAGAAACCGCGACGAACTCCCGTTGAATCGTCAGCCTTCTTGCCACCACCGCGCATCGAAAAAGAAGAAACATCTCGAATCCCGTGAGCGGTTACCTCGAAGATTAACACCTCATCGTTCTCTACAACAACCAGCCCTGATTTTGGTTGGGAACCAGCAGCAAGGGCTGACTTCACCAAAGCCCTGTCAATCTCAGGCAAACCACCCTCAAACGAAACCTCGACCTCGTCTCCAGGAGACACCAAATGAGTGTGATGCGAGCCAATATCGATCTTCGCCTCGGTGATTAGCCCATGCACGCGCAAGTTGTCGGTGAATGCCTGAAAAGCACACTCTGAGACTTGTATCTCGATCCACATCGGCTTGCGCTCAGCAGACTTTGCGCGTCCACCATCCTGTGTCCCAGTAGTCGAGTCTCGTCGGTGTGAGAGCATCCCAAGGTTAGCTCCAGACCGGCAAATTTGGGCTAGAGTCCAAAGATCATCGGCATCATCGATTCGAAGCCTGACACCCTCATCCGAGGCCTTCAATTGCCGCATTCAAACACACCCTGACCGCCGCGGACCATCACGATTCGCGTTCTTTGTCACCCTTCTCCATCAGCTGAATACGCCAGTCAAGCGGCCATCTTCGTCCATATCCATGTCCATGGCAGCTGGCCGAATCGGCAATCCGGGCATGGTCATCATCGAGCCGCAAATAGCGACGATGAAGCCAGCACCAGAGTTGAGACGTAACTCACGAATCGGCATGGTGAATCCAGTAGGGGAGCCAAGAGCGGTTGGCTCGTGACTGAATGAATACTGCGTCTTCGCCATGCAAATTGGCAGTGTGTCAAGACCCCATTCGCGCAACGAATCCAGAGTCTTGTGAGCCTGGGGGGAGAAATCCACAGTATGAGCACCGTAGACATTGGTCGCAACACGTAGAATGGTTTGGTCGGCGGGCAGACCCGGCTCAACGATTGGCACGTAGGGTCGGCCCGCATCATCATGCGCAGCGCAAGCAGCAACAACGGCATCCGCTAGCTCACCAGCACCCTCGCCACCCTTGGCGTGTCCCTCGAACAAGACGATATCGCGAGCTCCTGCGGCAACAGCCTCCTCGCGGATAGCCGTGATCTCAGCATCGGTATCGCTCGCGAACCGGTTGATTGAGACAATTACTGGAATC